>CAWVRV010000001.1:0-76041 GCA_963932755.1 uncultured Flavobacteriales bacterium
GCCTCAGGAAGAATTTCTGCCAGAACAACTTCGAGTTGCTCATTGATTTCGGCTTCGAGTTTGTCGACCCTCTCAAAAACGGCTTCTTTCGCATCGAGGTTTGACTCGGGCATAGATGCTGCCTGATCAAGTAAAGTATCAATTTCATTTTGCAATCCAGAGACAAAATCTGTGATCCGAGAACGCAACAAAGATGTTTTGGCACGAAGTTCATCCGCTGAAATAGACAGAAGTTCCTTTTCGGCGATCAGTATTTCATCGACGATTGGCTGAATTTCCTTCAGGTCACTCGATGATTTATCTCCAAGAAATATTTTTAAAAGCCCTTTAAGCATTGTGCAAAAGTACGCAACGACTGCCCCACATAGACCTTGAATGAATCATGCTTTTATTGCCAGAAAGAATCGTGCCAAAAAAACAGTTGATTTCACCCAAACCGACATAAATCCAACACCCAAAACACCTCACTGGGTCCTGACTAACAGCCACTTAGGTTAAGTTATTAACAAGAGTGTTAAAAACTACATGTAAATGTGAACTAAATGGCCTTGCGTATATGGGGGTCTAGAACCTTACTTTGAGATGTCGATGAAAACCCCCTCTGTGAGGTTTTGTAGACACCCGAAACTGTATTCATTAGCGCCTTTAAAGTCAATAGACATGGACCAACCCACCTCTAATATTAACGAACTCGAAAACGAGAAAGAACTAAACATGGTTGACACTCAAACCGCAATTGAAGAAGTCTTGCCCGAAAACACCATGGTCACTGAACCGATCTTAACAGAGAATCCAAACCGATTTGTTTTGTTCCCGATTGAGCACGATGATATTTGGGCTGAATACAAGAAACAAGAAGCGAGCATTTGGACCGCAGAGGAGATTGATTTGTCTTCGGACCTTGTAGATTGGAATGACAAATTGAATGACGACGAGCGTTTTTTTATTAAAAACGTTCTCGCATTCTTCGCTGCCTCTGATGGCATTGTAAATGAAAATTTAGCTGAGAACTTTGTTGGGGAAGTTCAGTATACCGAGGCGAAATTCTTCTATGGTTTCCAAATAATGATGGAAAACATCCACTCTGAGACATACTCCCTCTTGATTGACACATACATTCAAGATCGTGCCGAAAAAGACAGGCTCTTTAATGCGATTGAAACGTTGCCATTTGTGAAAACAAAAGCCGAATGGGCGTTAAGATGGATTGACAATGGAAGTTTTGCTGAACGTCTTGTAGCCTTTGCAGCTGTAGAAGGTATTTTCTTTAGTGGAAGTTTTTGCTCCATCTTTTGGCTTAAAAAACGTGGGCTTATGCCTGGACTTACTTTCTCAAATGAGCTTATCTCTCGTGACGAAGGAATGCATTGCGACTTTGCATGTCTCCTGTACAATCGCCACCTCGTGAACAAGCTTCCAAAGGCAACTGTACAGAAAATCATTACAGATGCTGTAGACATGGAGAAGGAATTTGTGACTGAAGCTCTTCCTGTACGCCTCATTGGAATGAATGCTGATCTCATGCAGCAATACATCGAGTTTGTTGCTGACAGATTGCTTGTAGAACTCGGAAACGAGAAAATCTACAATACAACAAATCCATTTGATTTTATGGATATGATTTCACTTCAAGGAAAAACCAATTTCTTTGAGAAAAGAGTGGGTGAATACCAAAAAGCAGGCGTTATGAATCACGGTTCTGAAGACTCAAAAAGCTTCAGTATAGATGCCGACTTTTAAGTAAAATCCCCATTGAATTACCTGAACCAACCTCAAGACATTTTTCATGTACGTAATTAAACGCGACGGAAAGCGTGAACTTGTTCAATTTGACAAGATTACAGCTCGGATAAAAAAACTGTGCTACAGCCTCCACGAATCCGTAGACCCACAGCGTGTCGCTATGAGGGTAATCGAAGGGGTTTATGACGGAGTATCAACCACTGAATTAGACAATCTCGCAGCAGAAGTTGCCGCCACAAATGCTGTCACTCATCCCGACTACGCCTCTCTTGCGAGTCGCATTGCTGTGAGCAATTTGCACAAGGCGACAAAGAAGTCATTCGCAGAGACCATGAATGACCTTTACAACTATGTGGACCCCGTTACTAGCGACCCCGCTAGTTTGCTCGCTGAGGATGTTCACGAGATCATTCAAGAGAACGCTGAATTTCTAGATTCACAAATCATTTACGACCGAGATTTCAGCTACGATTACTTTGGTTTTAAAACGTTGGAGCGTTCGTATTTGTTAAAGATGAACGGTGAAATCTCTGAACGTCCACAACAAATGCTTATGAGGGTAAGTGTGGGAATTCACAAGGACGATTTAGAGTCTGTAGTGAAGACCTACAACATGCTCAGTGAAGGTTGGTTCACGCATGCGACTCCTACCCTTTTTAATGCAGGTACGCCTAAGCCACAAATGTCTAGTTGCTTTCTTCTGACAATGAAAGAAGACAGTATTTCAGGCATCTACGACACATTAAAGCAGTGCGCAAAAATTTCTCAAAGCGCTGGAGGTATCGGTCTTGCGATGCATAACATCCGTGCAAAAGGGTCGTACATCAAAGGCACGAATGGAACATCAAATGGCATTGTTCCCATGCTGAGAGTGTTCAACGACACAGCACGTTACGTGGACCAAGGAGGTGGCAGACGCAAAGGATCGTTTGCGATGTATCTGGAACCTTGGCATGCCGATGTTTTTGACTTTCTCGAAATGCGTAAAAACCATGGAAAAGAAGAACAACGTGCGCGTGATCTTTTCTATGCTTTGTGGATCCCAGATCTCTTCATGAAAAGAGTGGAGGAAAATGGGGATTGGACGTTAATGTGTCCCAACGAATGCCCTGGCCTACCTGAAACGCACAGTGCAGAGTTTGAAGCGCTTTACACCAAATATGAAAAAGAAGGCAGAGGTCGCAAAACGATTAAAGCACAAGAGCTTTGGTTTAAAATTCTAGACAGCCAGGTCGAGACGGGAACGCCATATATGCTGTTCAAGGATGCGGCAAATTCCAAATCGAACCAAAAGAATCTTGGAACGATTCGCTCATCAAATCTCTGTACAGAAATTATTGAGTACACGGCGCCAGACGAAGTTGCGGTTTGCAATCTCGCATCTGTTGCGTTGCCTAAGTTTGTTACCTCTGATGGTAAATTCGACCACGAAAAACTGTTTGAAGTCACTTACCAAATTACAAAGAATTTAAATTGCATTATCGACAGGAATTACTACCCAGTCGTTGAAGCACGCAATTCTAACATGCGCCACCGTCCGATCGGTATTGGTATCCAGGGACTCGCTGATGTGTTTATTTTAATGCGTCACGCGTTTGACTCGGACGAAGCAAAGACACTCAATAAAGAGATTTTCGAAACACTTTATTACGCGTCATGTACCGCTTCAAAAGATCTGGCAAAAGCAGATGGCGCTTACGAGACGTTCAAAGGGTCACCTGCATCTGAAGGAAAACTTCAATTTGATTTGTGGGATGTTACACCTTCAAATCGCTGGGAGTGGGATGTTCTTAAAGAAGAGATTCAAAAGCACGGAATGCGTAACTCTTTGTTACTCGCACCTATGCCTACCGCATCGACCGCTCAGATACTTGGCAACAATGAGTGCTTTGAGCCTTATACCTCGAATATTTACACACGCCGTGTACTGTCAGGTGAGTTCATCGTGGTGAACAAGCACCTGCTTAGAGATTTGGTCAAGCTTGGGCTTTGGGACGATGACATGAAGAATCGTTTGATTGCCGCGAACGGATCTGTTCAGAACATCAACGAGATTCCTGACAACATCAAGATTCTCTACCGAACAGCATGGGAGATTTCGCAACGCTCTATTTTAGATATGGCTGCCGATCGCGGAGCTTACATATGCCAAAGTCAATCTTTAAATATCTTTATGGAGAATGCGACAAATTCCAAGCTGACGTCTATGCACTTCCACGCATGGAAAATCGGCCTTAAAACTGGAATGTATTACCTCCGAACAAAGGCTGCTGTGGATGCAATTAAGTTCACGATAGACAAGAAGTACAAAGTAGAGGACGACACTGCAAAGGCTCCTGAGCTCACCCACGAAGAAGAAGTTGCAATGTGCAGCATTGAAAACGGGGACGACTGTGACATGTGTGGTAGTTAAACCTCGCATTTAGAGAAATATTCCAGGCTTGTAGAAGGCGTTTGAAGAGGCGCTTTTCTAAGCCGACTTTGTCGACAATAGGATTCTGAGATCTACGAGTACAAGTGCAAAGCCTAGGAGAATATGAACAGGTTGCGCAAAAGCTGGAAACCCAAATTGTGTAAACAGGATCCCTGTCATTGATTGGGCCAACAGTATGGCGAAGGTGAGTTTTGCATAAAGTGCAATTCGAGGGATCTTCATCATTGGGTAAGCCCACATAGCATGCACGATGACGATAAGCCAAACAGCCGATCTGTGTATTCCCCACCACTTGGGGAGAGAATTTACAATGTCTGTTCTGACAATCCCGGCTTCTATTGCAATGTCAACAAACTCACGAACTTGGGTTCCGAGGACAAGCTGAAGAAACGCAATCACCAATGAAGCAACAATGCACCATCGGAGTGATTTAGAAATCTTGGTTTTCGTGCCGTTAAAATGCTGGATGAGCATCACTAGAAAGGCCAAAATGGCAAGGGCACTTACGGCGTGGATCGTTATGGAGAAGGGGATTAAATTTCCATCGACCACGAGTTTGCCGAGCCATGAAACGAAAAGCACTGAACCAAGCGTTGCAGAGGCAAGAACGATGGGCGTGCGTTGTCTCGATTTAATCGCCAGAATAAATAAGACAAGAATGGGAATCCCTGCCAAGGCTCCAGCAAGTCGATTCAAATATTCGATCCAAGTATGGGACACATTAAATGTCGCGTAACTGTGCCTGGTATAGGGTTCCCAAATTTGAGCATTAAATTCACCCTTTTGAGAGATGTGATCTTCGGTGGCCACCCAAAGCGTGTCGCGTTCGATCACCATTCTCCCTTCGGAATACTCCGTTTCTGGAGACCACCGTATTTCTTCTTCAGAAGTCGGGGGAATGATTAGACCAAAACATTTGGGCCAATCAGGACAGCCCATACCAGACCCGGTCATTCGAACCACAGAGCCCGCAAGGACGACAACATAGATAAGAACAAATGCTATATAAGTCGTGGTCTTCACTCCAAAGAAGACTCCGCGGCAGGCGCAAAATGGATGATTTCGATAGATTTTACTCCATAAAGTTTGCCCTCAGCGATTTCATTTACAGCCGTGGAAAGAGACGTCGCATCACAGTTCGAAGGGTCGTATTCAATGTGGGCGAAATTAAATTCTCTTCCTTTTTCAAAATCAATTGTAACATTGGACACTCCCGCCTGTGCTAAAATTTCCTTTTTCACTTTTGCAACACATCCTACTTCACACATCATTCCAGTGATTTCTAACTGTGCAATCGTCTTTTCAGTAGCGCCGACTTTTGTAATTTCTGAAACCACAATCTCTCCTTTATAAGGTTCCGCACCACAACTCAGCAAAAGGCCCAAGCTTAAAATCGTGAAAACCGAGAAGAGCAATGCAAATTTATTCATAAGTACAAAGATAGTTGGGAGTATCGCTGAAAGGGTTACTTACATTTGCCAAACTGTGCAAAACAAAGACTCATCATTCATTATTTGGGGATCCTTGCTCCTTCTGGCATTTATTTGGGGGAGTTCTTTTATTCTCATGAAAATTGCGCTCTTCGATTCGGCGGGAAATCCCGTTTATACCGCTCTTGAGGTTGCCGCTCTTAGAATTTTTATCGCAGGCCTAGTCTTGCTGCCCATCACGATTCGGAGTTTGAAACAAGTAGATCGGTCAAAGTGGGTGCCTATTCTTGCAATTGGGGTGTTTGGCAACATGCTTCCCGCCTATCTTTTTACTTCAGCCGTCACCGAGATTCCTTCTGCGATCGCCGGCATGCTGAATGCACTTACACCTCTGTTTACAATGATTGTTGCTGCGGTTGTTTTTAAAACGGTCATCTCCATGCGGCAAATCTCCGGTCTGGCCATTGGATTGCTCGGCGCCTTGATGTTGGCAATGGGAGGAAATCTTGAAGGCCTTGGGATAGAGAACGGCGTAGAATTGTGGGCGTGCTGCAGAGTTGCGCTTGCTACTTTATTTTATGGTTTCAGTGTAAACATCTTGAAAAACAAACTCCAGGATGTACCCTCTCAAGCGATCGCCGCCATTGCGCTCTTTTTCGTGTTGCCTCCTGCCGCGGTTGTACTGGCTTATTCAGATGTGAGCACGACACTTGTGAATAATGCGCATGGCGTAAATGGCATGGTGGCTGTCGTTGTTCTAGCAGCAATTGGAACTGCTGGGGCGCTGGTGCTTTTCAACTCGATCATTAAAAGGACAAACGCACTTACGGCAAGCTCTGTAACCTATATTATACCTGTGTTTGCCGCGATGTGGGGGTGGATTTATGGCGAGGAATTAACCTCAATGCATTTGTTTGGTGGAGTGGTAATATTGATTGGTGTAGCACTCGTGAATGGAGTGGGTAAGAAAAAACTTGGGCATTTCAACTGAAAGCCCTATCTTTGCGCACCCTTTTAGGTATAAATCTATCGGGTAAAATAATTTTCCATGTATGCAATCGTAGAGATAGCAGGGCACCAGTATAAGGTAGAGAAAGACCAACAGGTTTTCGTAAACCGCTTAGATGCTAAGGAAGGAGCGAAGATTCAGTTCGATCGCGTTCTCCTTACTGACAGTAGCGGCGACGTAACAGTTGGCGCCCCCGCTATAAACGGCCTAGCCGTTCATGCCACCGTTGAGAGGCATTTAAAAGGAGATAAAGTTCTTATCTTCAAAAAGAAACGTCGTAAAGGATACCAGAAGCTGAATGGCTTCCGTCCTTACCTCACTGAGATCCGTGTCACGGATATCAAGAAGGCAGCGGCGAAGAAAGCAGCAGCTCCTAAAAAAGAGGCCGCTCCGAAGAAAGAAGCAGAATCGAAAACAAAAAAAGCATAACAGGCCACTAGCCTAAAAACTCATATATCATGGCGCATAAAAAAGGTGCAGGTAGTTCGAAGAACGGACGTGAGTCACAGTCGAAACGACTTGGCGTAAAAATATTTGGTGGTCAATTTTGTATTGCGGGGAACATTCTTGTTCGTCAGCGCGGAACAGCACACCACCCAGGAACAAACGTTGGAATCGGCAAGGATCACACCTTGTACGCCCTCACTGATGGAATTGTTGAATTCCGTAAGAAACGTAACAACCGCTCGTTTGTATCCATTGTCTCTGCATTAGAGGCTGTGGGAGGCGAAGCGTAATAGGATTTACTTCCTCAAACTCTTTAAAGGACTCCCGTCCCCTTCGGGGCGGGAGTTTTTGTTTTAAAAACAGTTTTATTTTGGGCTAAAACATCCGAAATTACCCCCTAGAAAATGCTTACACTTACTTATTTACGAGAAAGACGCGAAAGCGTAATAAGCGCTCTAGCAAAAAGAGGCTTAGACGTCACCGAATCGGTGGACCGCGTTTTGGCTCTAGATGTGGAACGTCGCGTCATTCAAAAAGAGCTCGACGACACTTTGGCAGAAAGCAATACACTTAGTCGCCAGATTGGGGGACTTATGCGCGAAGGAAAACGCGAAGAAGCAGAAGCGGTCAAGACAGCTACTTCAGGACTTAAGACGCGCTCGGGTGAACTCAAGGAAAAAATGTCCGCACTGGAGAGCGAGGTGCATGAACTTCTTTCTCACCTGCCGAATACACCCAGTGAACTCGTCGTTGCAGGAAATTCAGAAAAGGACAACGAACTTATCGAAAGTTGGGGGAGTTTGCCAGAACTCGGGAATCACAAGAAGCCACATTGGGACATCGCCAAGGAGAAAGATTTAATCGACTTCGATCTTGGAGCAAAAGTGACAGGAGCTGGCTTTCCATTTTACAAGGGCAAGGGCGCAAAACTACAACGTGGACTTATACGTATGTTCCTTGACAAGGCAGATGAAGCAGGCTATACGGAATACATCCCGCCACTGATGATCAATGAAGACAGTGGATTCGGTACAGGTCAGCTTCCTGACAAAGAGGGGCAGATGTACCACATGAAGGTCGATGATCTCTATATGATTCCGACTGCGGAAGTGCCTCTGACGAATATTTATAGGAATACCTTGCTCAATGCTTCGGATCTTCCCATCAAACTTTGCGGCTACACCCCTTGTTTCCGTCGTGAGGCCGGGTCTTATGGCAAAGACGTTCGGGGGCTAAATAGACTCCATCAATTTGACAAAGTTGAGATCGTACAAATACAACATCCTGACAAATCGGCTGAAACGCTAGATTCTATGGTAGACCACGTAAAGGGCCTGCTTGAAGAACTTGAGCTGCCTTATAGAGTGTTGCGGTTGTGTGCAGGTGACATGGGGTTTACAGCGGCCATCACTTACGATTTCGAGGTTTGGAGCGCAGCACAAGAAATGTGGCTTGAGGTGAGTTCTGTATCGGGATTTGAGACGTTTCAGGCGAACAGGCTTAAGTGTCGATTTAAAGATGCAGATGGCAAGAACCAACTCGTGCATACGTTGAACGGATCTGCTTTGGCACTTCCAAGAATTGTCGCAGCTCTTCTGGAAAATCATCAGGACGCTGACGGAGTGAAGATTCCTCAAGCTTTGGTTCCTTATTTGGGATTTGATCGAATATAAAACTCCAATGAAGAACAACCGCTTCTCTCACCTTTTCCTCTTTTGTGTTGCATCATCTCTCGTGTTGATTCAATTTGGCTGTGGTGAAAACAAAACTCAAATTGAGTTGAAAAAGGCTTTGGAAGTCGTGGAGACGATCTCTGAAAAATTAGATGAATTCCCTATGGATTCCATCGCAAATGTTCAAGACAGATTGAGTGCGGCAAAAGATGATATTCGATGGTTGGGAATAGATAGCAATGTTGTTTTTGTGAGAGCAGATGTTAAGGTGATTGAAGGGTTGTCAAAAGCAAGTCGATTTTTAAAAGATGCCTCGAGTAGATATAAAGGTCTCATGAATGAGACAAATCGTTGTCAAAAACAACTTTACAGCTTGCGAGAAGTGATCCAATCAGGAGCAAACAGAGACGCACTTGGAGACACCATAGACGACGAGTACATCGTGAAGAATGCGCGTTTTGAAATTGAAGCCGTAGCGACGCTTGGGGAATTGGTCGATGAATCAATTCGGTTAATAAGGTTGGGCCTTGAAGCAGATTCTGCCGGATGGGGAGCCATTGACAGCTTGCTCGTGGCAAAAAAAGGGGAGTGGGCGCGTGGAATATCCGGAAATGAAACGGAGAAAGGATTATGAAACGGGCAAAGAAAATAATCTACGGACTGTTTTTGTTGTCTACAGGACTGTCATTTTCTGCTGCCGATGTTTCAGCCCAAACCGATTTAGAACTCGCTGAGTTCTATTACAACGAAGGGAGTTACGAGCAGGCTCAGCTCTACTTGGTTGAGATATACAAGCGCAACAAAACAAACGCTGTGTATCAAATGTATTATCAATCGCTCCTCGCAATGGACGATTTCGAAGGGGCAGAATCGCTTGTGCAGAAACGTCTTAAACGGATGCACAAGAACAGCAAGAGTACAGCATACGTCGATTTGGGATCTTTGTACCTCCAATTTGACAAGCTCGATTTGGCGCGGGAAGCGTTCGACAGTGCGCTCGAACTACTCCAACCGGGAAAGAACCAAGCTGTGAGGCTGGCAAATGCATTCATCAAGCTTGACGAGCTTGACATGGCCTACAAGACCTATCGCAAGGCGCAAAGTCTTGGGACGACTGACTTTCATTATCAATTCGCGAACCTCCAAGGAATGCGAAGAGACTATCAAGGGATGGTGGAGAGTTTTTTAGAACTCCTGCATAAAACACCCACATATTTAAGGACTGTTCAAAACAGCTTAAACAGGAACCTCCGATTGCAGACAGAACCTGAAAATGGAGAGATGGTAAGGACTGAGCTGCTTAAAGCAGCCCAGAGATATCCTGATGACACGATCTTTCCAGAAATGCTGGTGTGGTATTTTACACAAGAAAAAGATTTTTCATCCGCATTTATTCACGCCAGATCCTTGGACTTAAGAAGCAAGGGAATCGGTTTAAACATCATGGAGTTGGGGAACACGGCCGCCGCAAACGACGACCTAGAAACAGCCATGGATTGTTATGGCTATGTCGCGGCAAAAGGAGTCGGTTCTCCCTATTTCTTCACCGCCAGGAATGAACTGTTGCAAGTCCGTTTTCATGCGCTCACGAAAGAAACGCCGCCAAATTTTGAGGGATTAACATTGTTAGAAGAGGATTATGCTGCGAGCATCAGAGATCTTGGGGTGAAGTCTGAGACTTCAATCATGCTTAAAAACCAAGCACACATCCTTGCTTTCTTTCTTGACAGAGGAGATGAGGGAATGGCGATCATGGAAGAAGTCTTAAGCATAGCCGGTCTAAATACCAGGGTGGCTGCTGTATGCAAATTGGAGCTCGGAGACATCTATGTGTTTGAAAATCTGGTTTGGGATGCTTCACTCCTATTCTCTCAAGTCATCCTTGATTTTAAAGACGACCCTTTGGGGCACGAAGCAAAATATAGAAATGCGCGAATCAGCTACTACACAGGTGATTTCGCTTGGGCCCAAACCCAACTCAACGCGCTTAAGGCATCCACATCCAAACTCATCAGCAACGACGCGATCAACTTGAGTCTTCTCATTACGGACAACTTTAATTTAGACACCATCGTTGAACCGATGGAAATGTATGCCAGGGCGGACCTGCTCATTATGCAGAGGAGATATGGTGAGGCCGTTTCAACATTAGATACACTCGTTGAAAATTGGCCTGGTCACGCCTTAGAAGATGAGATCTTAATGTTAAAAGGGGACCTTTCCCTTCAAAATGGTGATGTAGACAGTGCCCTTACGTATTATCAAGAAGTGGTCGATTTACATTTCGATGACATCACTGGTGACGATGCGCTTTACAATCTAGCGGTGATCTATGATGTGAAACTGAACGATTTGGTGAACGCGCAAGCGTTGTATGAACAATTGATTTTCGAGTTCTCTGGATCACTGCACGTCATAGAAGCACGCAAGCGATACCGGGAACTCAAAGGAGAAGAGGTGGGAAGTACAGAGGGTTTTGAAAGTCCTGAAGAAGAATCTATCTCCAAGCCATGATCCTCTACAACATTACCATTTCTGTAAATGCAGAATCGGCCTCGGAATGGCTCGAATACATGGTCAACGACCATATCCCTTCTGTACTTGCAACAGGCCATTTCCGCGATTATAAATTGTGTCGTGTGGAAGGCGATGAGGAAGGAGGGAAGACCTTTGCTGTTCAGTATGTCGCACATTCTCTCGCCTCATTTAACAGATACCAAACTGAATGTGCCCCCGATCTACAAGCCGATTTCATGAAGAAATGGGGGACCAAAGCAGTCGCGTTCCGGACAATTTTACCCTTACTTCACGAAGGGAAGGCTGAGAAAGTCGAGACAGACAAAGCATGATAAAACCAAAAAAATATCTGGGGCAACACTTCCTGGTTGGACCGGGAATAGCGCATCGGATTGCGGAGTCTGTCACTTGTCACAGGGGATGTAATTCTGTATTGGAAGTAGGACCTGGAACTGGCGCTTTGACGGTTCCACTTTTAGACCGAGGAGACCTTGATCTCCATGTCGTAGAGTTGGACGAGGAAAGTGTAGAGTATTTGGTCACAGAAGAATTGCTGCCTTCAAATAGAGTTCATGGCGTGGATCTCTTAAGGTGGAATCCAGATCTCGCATTTCCCGATGGAGCACCTTTTATCGTTGCAGGAAATTTCCCTTACAATATTTCATCTCAGATCTTATTTCAAGTCTTAGATTGGAGAGAAAGAGTCCCCGAAGTTGTGGGGATGTTCCAAAAAGAAGTGGCACAAAGAATTGCCGAGGGCCCAGGCTCTCGAACTTATGGAATTCTAAGTGTGCTGCTACAAACCTATTACGACATCGATTATCTCTTTACCGTAGATGAAGACGCTTTCGACCCACCTCCCCGAGTAAAAAGTGGGGTGATCCGTCTCAGACGTAATGATTTGATTGACCCCGGGTGTTCATTCTCTCATTTAAAAAGAGTTGTCAAAGGAGCGTTCAACCAAAGACGTAAAACCCTCAGGAATGCGTTGATTAGCGCTGGATTTCCGGAGGAAGTGATCCCCGAAGAATTCTTGAAAAAACGCGCTGAACAACTCAGTCCCACTGATTTCCACAGACTGTCTGTGGCACTTATACCTCGCTAAACCTTGCTGACTTAACTTTGCAATGGATGACTGACAAATGAGTTATGAAACTTGAACAAGGACTTAAGATGAGTAAGACCATAACATTGGGGGAGTTTATCATGGACCGACAGGCCGCATTTCCGTTCGTTTCTGGTCAATTGACTCGTCTACTGACTGACATCGGGGTCGCATCAAAAATCGTCAATCACCAAGTGAACCGAGCGGGTTTGGCAGGAATACTCGGCGAAGCAGGGTCGGTAAATATCCAAGATGAAGCACAGCAGAAGCTTGATGTTTTTGCAGACCAAACCTTTATGAGAATCCTCTCAGCTGGGGGCTCTGTTGCAGGAATAGGATCCGAAGAACAAGATGAGCCTATTGTATGCGGAGATGAGGGAAAGACAGGAAAATACATCGTCCTAATCGATCCATTGGACGGAAGCTCCAACGTAGATGTGAACGTAAGTATTGGAACCATTTTCAGTATTCAACGCCGCAAAACTCCGATGGGAGAGCCATTGACTGAGCAGGACTTTTTACAAGCAGGAACAAGTCAAATTGCCTCTGGATATATTCTGTATGGCTCTTCTACGATGCTTGTTTACACAACTGGAACTGGAGTCAACGGATTTACGCTTGATCCTGCCGTAGGAGAATTCTTTCTGTCGCATCCTTCTATGACATTTCCAGAAAAAGGGCGGATTTATTCTGTGAACGATGCCTTACTTGACAAATGTTCTGCACCCGCTCGAAGTTTTGTTGAGGGATGCCGCCAAACACGAGGGGCAAGATTTAGGGCAAGATATATCGGGTCTTTGGTGGCCGATTTTCATCGAAACCTCATCCACGGGGGGATCTATCTCTATCCATCCCTGATTAAAAAGCCAAATGGCAAGCTTCGATTGCTCTACGAATGCGCACCACTTGCATTTATTGCTGAAGAGGCCGGTGGAATGGCGCTAGATGATGACGGAAGGGTCATGGAGCGCATCCCCAAAGAATTGCATCAGAGGGCTCCTTTTTATGTCGGAAATAAAAACCTTGTTCAGGCATTTATGGCATGTCAACTTGCGGAGAAAAATCCTGCTATGAACACGGTCCCTCAGCGAGAAAACTAAGCTTATCTTTATCGTCCTTGAAAAGCGCGATGAGACCCGACGATTTATTGAATTTCTACCGCAGAGATGCGCGGACAGGGAAACTTATGCGTGCCCTCGAAAACAGTGGGTCGAAAGTTGAGCTGAAAGGTGTTGTAGGTTCTTCTTTGGCATTCGTGGCAGCAGGTATTCTAGAACGGGAGTCCGAAAACAAATTGGCGGGGAGTGGCGAGCTAAATCACCACGTTTTCGTTCTTGAGGACAAAGAACATGCGGCCTATTTCATGAACGATTTGGAGCAAATTCTTGTTGTAAATCCACGACCGATATTTCTTTTCCCCAGGTCTGCACGTGTGCCCTATCAAGAGGAGGTCACGGAAAATGCAAATGTCTCAATGCGGGCTGAGGTGTTGAACGAAATTAATGGGGGCCGTGAGGGATGCATCGTCGTCAGTTATCCCGGAGCGCTAAGCGAAAAGGTCATCACCCAGAAAGAATTGAGTGCGCAGACCTTTGGGTTGGCCTTGGGAGATAATTTTACATTGGATTTCTTGGATGAGGTTTTTCTCGAGTACGGATTTGAGAAGGTGGATTTCGTTTATGAACCTGGGCAATATGCGATGAGGGGAGGAATCGTAGATGTATTCAGCTTTTCATTTGATCATCCCTACAGGATAGAATTCTTCGGTGAAGAAATCGAGAGCATCCGTAAGTTCGACCCCGTATCACAGCTCAGTGTCAATAAACTTACGCGCGCAACGATTGTTCCAAACGTGGGTGATAAAAAACTGCACAAACACAATGAGGCGTTCTTCAGCTTTATTCCTTCGAAATCCGTGGTATGGATGACAGATGTAAAAAGCTGTGAATTGGGGTTAAAAAAGGAGCTCGAAAAAGCCACTGCGCATTACGAGAGGTTGGTCGGTGAGACGAAGAGAACGCCCCCCGAAGATCTCTACCTCGACCCTGATGTGTTTGTGGGGATCATCAAAGATTTCTCAGTGGTGGAGTTTGGAGGAGGGACTACTTTTACAGACCGCCTGACCATCGAGTATGGGATGACGGAGCAGCCCGTTTTTAACAAGCATTTCGATATGATCGCGACGAACTTGATTGCAAACAACAGGAACGGATACGTGAATGTGATCGTCTCAGGTCAAGCGACTCAATTGGAACGTCTGCACGATATCTTCTCCGACAGACAAGATGACAATGGGGAGAAAAGCCCTGATGTCCCCTACACGCCAATTCCCATGGAGCTCAGCGAGGGGTTTGTGGATAAGGAACTGAAGGTTTTGGTCTATACCGATCACCAACTGTTTGACAGGTATCACAGATTCAGACTCAAGGACGGATTTAGAAAAAGCAAAGAAGCGCTCACCATCAAAGAGTTGATGTCGCTCGAGGTTGGGGATTTCGTGGTGCATATAGATCACGGGATTGGCGAGTTTTCGGGGCTACATAAGATTGAGGTCAATGGGAAAGAACAAGAGGCAATCAGGCTTTCGTATAAAGGAGGCGATGTGCTGTATGTGAGTATTCACTCGCTACATCGCATCTCTAAGTTCACGTCAAAAGAAGGGACAAAGCCTTCGGTGAATAAACTAGGCACGGCGACTTGGGCAAAAACAAAAGCAAAAACAAAGACACGGGTCAAGCAAATTGCGTACGATCTACTGAATCTCTATGCCCAACGAAAAGCTTCAGAGGGCTTTGCATTTGCGCCAGATACATACATGCAGCACGAGTTGGAGGCCAGTTTTATGTTTGAAGACACCCCAGACCAAAACGCCGCGACGAAAGCTGTGAAGGAGGATATGGAGAAGGTCGTTCCTATGGATCGGCTTATTTGTGGGGATGTCGGGTTTGGGAAAACGGAAGTCGCAATACGTGCAGCTTTTAAAGCCGCCACGGATGGAAAACAAGTCGCGATACTTGTGCCGACCACCATTCTATCAATGCAACACGCGAGAAGTTTTGCGCGGCGACTGAAGGATTTTCCTGTTACTGTAGACTATGTGAATCGATTTAAAACGGGCAAGGCTTTGAGCGAAACCCTCGCAAAAGTGGAGTCTGGGGAGGTCGATATTTTAATCGGAACCCATGCGCTTGTGGGGAAACGGATCAAGTTCAAGGACCTCGGGCTCCTGATCGTGGACGAGGAACAGAAGTTTGGTGTGGGAGTGAAGGACAAACTGAAAACGATGCGTGCAAACGTGGATACACTCACGTTGACCGCTACACCCATTCCGAGAACACTTCAGTTTTCACTTATGGGGGCGAGAGATTTAAGTATCATCCGCACCGCACCTCCGAATAGACATCCCGTTGAGACCATTGTGACTTCCTTCAGTGAAGAGATGATTCGGGACGCCATAAGTTATGAGGTGAGTCGCGGAGGTCAAGTATATTTCGTTCACAACCGCGTCCAAAACATCAAAGATGTGGCGGGGATTATTCAGCGACTATGTCCTGATGTCCGAATAGGCATAGGCCATGGACAGATGGAGGGCAAGCAACTCGAAGACGTGATGGCACGCTTCATCGAAGGTGGGTACGATGTTCTGGTGGCGACGACAATTATCGAAAGCGGGATAGACATTAGCAACGCAAACACCATCTTGATCAACGATGCACATAAGTTTGGACTCAGTGATCTACATCAACTTCGAGGAAGAGTAGGCAGGTCAAATCGCAAGGCATTTTGCTATCTCATGGCGCCACCTTTAAGTTCATTGCCTGCGGAGTCCAGAAAGAGATTGCAGGCGCTTGAGCAGTTTAGTGATCTGGGGAGTGGCGTCCAAATCGCAATGCGTGACTTGGATATACGCGGAGCAGGAGACTTGCTTGGGGCGGAACAAAGTGGGTTTATTTCTGACATCGGGTTTGAAATGTACCAGCGGATTCTCGCCGATGCCGTAAAGGAGCTGAAAGAAGATAAGTTCAATGAACTCTTTGAAGAAGAAAGAAGAGAAACGGGAAAGTATGTGGAGGAGACCATTTTAGAAACAGATTTCTCCATCTTAATTCCCGACCACTATGTGAGTGATATCCCAGAGCGCATTTCTCTGTACAGAGAGCTCGATGGACTGGACACGGAGCTTGCTTTGGCGGTCTATAAGGACAAGCTTGAGGATCGATTTGGCACGCTGCCCGAAGAAACGGAAGAACTCCTCATTACAATGCGATTGAGATGGGTTTCAAGAATCCTGGGAATGGAAAAAGTAATTCTAAAGTCTGGAAAATTAATCGCTGCATTTGTGAGTGAAGAAGACAGCCCATATTTCCAGGGGCCCATGTTTGCACGCGTGCTCAACTACCTCAAAGGCAACTCCCGAAATGCAAGTATGTATCAACGAAATGGAGCGCTTCGACTTAAAATAGAAAACATCAATTCCATACGCCTGGCCCTCGGAATTTTTGAAGACATGGCTGGCATGAGTGCCGCGGAAGCTGCAGACATGACAAGTGGAAGAAAAGCTGCCGAAATTGCATTAAAACGCAGTAAAGAGGAGAAAAGCGCGTAAAAAAGCTCTTAAAATGACAAAAAGCGCAACTTTTCACACACTAGATGATTTCCTGGAAGGACAGGTTTTTGTCATTGACAAGCCTTTGGAGTGGACAAGTTTCGATGTGGTCAATAAAGTCCGCGGAACCATTCGTCACACCTTTGATATTCGAAAAATCAAGGTCGGACACGCAGGCACACTAGATCCGCTTGCATCGGGTGTCTTAATCATTTGTACAGGGCGCAAAACAAAGACGATAGACCTTATTCAGGCCGGAGAGAAAACCTATACCGGGACGATTCGGCTCGGGGTGACCACGCCTTCATTCGATGCGGAGACAAAGGTCGACAACTGGGGAGATGAAGCTCAAATTGACAAACTAGATTTGGAATCTATCTCCCACGCTGCAACTCAAAATCTAATCGGAAATTTGGCGCAGATGCCTCCCCAGTTTTCGGCAAAAAAAGTAGATGGAGTGACCGCATATAAAGCGGCGAGAAAAGGGAAAACCGTCGCGCTTCAACCCAAAGCTGTCACGGTCGTGTCTTTTGAAATCAATTCTTTCACCCAAGAGAAAATGAATGGGGCAAATGACAAATCCCATCCAGTTGTTGATGTGGGATTTGAGATCGTTTGTTCAAGGGGGACGTATATAAGAGCGCTCGCAAGAGACCTGGGTGAAATCTTGAAAGTAGGCGGAACGTTAACCTCTTTAAGGCGTACAAAAAGTGGAAACTTTGATGTTGAAAATGCGTGGGATTTAACTGAATTACTTGAAACTGTCAAGTCTTGCGCACCTGCAACAAAAAATGAGTGAAAACACTTGACTTGCATACTGTTTTTCATTAGTTTCGCGCGCCGACAATCAAGCGTCGCAAAAACCCCACTCCCATGGCCGCTCAACGTATGAAACTTTCGCATTTTCGATTCGACCTTCCGGAAGAACAAATTGCACAATATCCGCTAGAAAATCGTGACGACAGCCGCATGATGATCGTGGATAAAAAGACAGGTAAGTTTGAACATAAGATGTTCAAAGACATTATCGATATGTACGATGAGGGGGATGTGTTTGTCGCAAATGACACCAAGGTTTTCCCTGCTCGTTTATATGGAAATAAGGAGAAGACAGGAGCTGTAATAGAAGTGTTTTTACTTCGTGAATTAAACGAAGAAAGCAGACTTTGGGATGTACTCGTTGATCCTGCGCGTAAAATACGTATCGGAAACAAACTCTATTTCGGTGACAACGATGAACTCGTTGCTGAAGTAATCGACAACACCACCTCGCGTGGCCGCACACTTCGCTTCCTGTTTGAAGGAACCTCTGCTGAGTTTATGGCAAAAATCGTCTCACTGGGTGAGACCCCTCTGCCACGCTACATCGATCGTGGAACGGAGGACATTGACATCGAACGGTTTCAAACCATATATGCCAAAACAGAAGGCGCCGTAGCTGCACCTACCGCTGGACTTCATTTCTCAAAGCAGCTTTTGAAGCGTTTGGAGATCAAGGGCATCGACATGTCATTTATCACGCTTCATATCGGTCTGGGTACATTTAGAGAGGTACAAGTTGAAGACATTACAAAGCACAAAGTCGACAGTGAGCAACTGATTATCGGCAACGATTGTGTCAATCGCGTGAACCAAGCAAAAAAGGAAGGCCGTCGCATATGCGCTATCGGGACCACTGCAATGCGCGCGATGGAGACTTCTGTAAGTACCACACAAACGCTGAAGCCATTTAAAGGATGGACAAATAAATTCATCTATCCGAAATACGACTTCAGTGTGGCAGACAGTTTGCTCACAAACTTCCATACACCTCAATCCACGCTCCTGATGCTTCAATCTGCTTTCACAGGTCACGAGCTTATTATGGAGGCGTACAATGAGGCAATCAAAGAAGGTTACCGTTTCTACGCATACGGTGACGCTCTGCTTATTAAGTAACCTGATTGGGGTTATCTTTGCCCCATGAAAAAATTCCTTTTTGGTTTTCTTGCCTCTGCTCTATTTGTCGTTTCTGGCCATGGCCAAACCTTAAATATCGGAGATCCTGCGCCCTCTGCATCCTACAAAATGATGAACATCGACGGGTCGCAACTGTCTATAAACGACATCAACGGTGAAAATGGTGCGCTCGTGATTTTCACGTGCAATTCATGCCCATTCGTAGTGGGTCGAGGTGAAACCACGGAGGGCTGGGAAGGTCGATACAATGGAATTACAGCATTGGCTTCCGAAAATGGATTTGGGACGTTGCTCGTGAATTCAAATTCTGCAAGAAGAGAGGACAGCGACAGCTTCATGAAAATGAAAAGTCACGCGATGGAAATGGAATATCTGGCGCCATACGTATTGGACGAAGAAAGCAAGCTCGCTAATAATTTTTCAGCACGCACTACACCTCACGTGTTCCTTTTTAATGCAGACCTCGAGCTGATCTATGTCGGATCTATTGACGACAATGTAGACAGTGCTGAGGGAGTGGAGGAACATTTTCTGAAAGAAGCGATCACGCGCTCTGCAGAAGGCAAGCGCATCAAAACCACATCCACCAAAGCAGTGGGTTGCTCGATCAAAAGAGCGAAGAGTTAGTGAAGCGTTAACAGCAACTCAGAAAATATTTTCTAAAGTGGAATGTTTCCGTGCTTTTTGCGCGGTGTATTCCTCACCTTGTTCTTGAGCATGTCAAAAGCACGTATCAGCTTCTCTCGTGTGTCTGAAGGTGTGATCACCTCGTCTACATACCCTCTTGATGCGGCGTTATAGGGGTGGGCAAAGAGTTCCGCATACTCGGCTTCTTTCTCTGCAAGTTTGGCTGCAGGATCTGCGGCCGAAGAAATCTCCTTTCGGAATATAATCTCCGCCGCACCTTTGGCGCCCATCACCGCAATCTCGGCGGTAGGCCAGCTGTAAACCATATCTGCTCCGATGTTCCGACTGTTCATCACATCGTAAGCGCCCCCGTATGCCTTCCGAGTAATGACCGTAATGCGAGGAACCGTTGCTTCGGAGAAGGCATAGAGCAATTTCGCGCCGTTTGTTATGATCCCGTTCCACTCTTGATCGGTTCCTGGCAAGAACCCCGGAACATCTTCTAAGACGAGGAGAGGAACATTGAAGGCATCACACGTTCGAACGAAACGCGCTGCTTTTTTCGAGGCGTGGATGTCCAAAACGCCCGCGAGAAACGCCGGTTGATTTGCGACAACTCCAACAGAGCGCCCTGCGAGTCGTGCGAACCCGACGACGATGTTTTCGGCGTAATCTTTTTGGACTTCTAGAAAAGAATCTGCATCCGAAATTTCAAAAATGGCCTCACGAATATCGTACGGTTGTTGTGCGCTCTCGGGGATGAGGGTGTCTAATTTCGCCCGCTTTTCATTTGTCGTATTCTGATAATTCAGGAGCAATGGATCCTCCTCACAATTCTGTGGAAGGAAACTTAGAATCTGCTTTGCTTGCTCGATCGCTGCCGCCTCGTGGGGAGCTGTAAAGTGCGTGACGCCTGATTTCGTGGCATGGGTTTTTGCGCCTCCCAACTCCTCCGAAGTAACCTCCTCATGGGTCACGGTTTTCACAACGTTTGGCCCTGTCACAAACATATAAGACGACCCCTCGACCATCAATGTAAAATCTGTAAGCGCAGGAGAGTACACCGCTCCTCCTGCACAGGGGCCGAGGATAAGCGAAAGCTGAGGCACTACCCCACTCGCCCGCACGTTGCGGTGAAAAATATCAGCGTATCCACCCAAACTCACTACCCCCTCCTGAATCCTTGCCCCACCACTGTCGTTCAGCCCCACTACCGGAGCCCCATTCTCCAGTGCGAGGTCCATGATTTTACAAATCTTTTCTGCATGTGCTTCCGCCAGAGACCCTCCCAATACCGTAAAATCCTGACTGAAAACATACACCAGCCTTCCATTAACTTTCCCATATCCCGTCACCACTCCGTCCCCTAAAAACTTCTGCTTGTCCAACCCGAAATTTGTGGACCTATGCGTGACGAGCATCCCCAGTTCCTCAAAAGTACCTGGATCTAACAACAAACTGATGCGCTCTCGCGCGGTGAGTTTGCCTTTTGCATGTTGAGCCTCGATCCGCTTCTCCCCTCCTCCCAAAAGAGCTTCAGCGTTCATTTTCTCTAGACGTTCAGACGGGGTTTGGGACTTGTTCTGCATGTCGCTAATTTACTGCATCGCCATGAAGATTGAATATGCTTGTTTATAAATACCTTGTGTTGCTCGCCATTCTCAATATTTAGAACAACGTTGATGAACCTAAAGCTCAAAGAGCAGGTGTAGCAAAGATATTTACTCCTCATACCCTCCGGCATAGTTTTGCGACTCACCTATTAGAACACGGCACAGATCTACACTCAAATTTCTGATGCTTCTCTGCGCAAAATAACAAGTCCATTGGACCGCATCATGGGGTCTGGTCCCAATAAAGATAAGGAGTCTAACAAAACGCTATATTAGCAGATAAACACCATTGAAGTTTAGCGGGGTGTTATGGGCAATAAATCACATTCGAAGTCGCTATGTTAGATTCAACAAAAAATAAGTTCATGAAATGCGTCTAAATTTTACAAAGAAAATCGTTATTTTGACATGGCTTATATGCTCTTACAGCATGGCAAATGCAGATAATATTTTCGCATTGTTTTCTTCGCCTAATGATAAAATTATGAAGTCTTTTACAGATAATTTTAAATAAACCAAATACGAACAAAACCTAATCAGCATTGAAACAACCGCTATCAATGTATAACAACATAGTTGGAGCAGGCTTTGCAAGAGGTTTATTTTTGTTTTCAAAAGCACCAAGTATAACATTTGGTGCTTTCAATGAAAAGCATATAAGCAAAAGAGTATATTTAGCTTATTTTTAATCCGAAACGTATCGCTTATCACCAAAATTCACAACCACTGGAAAGCTCTTAAAATACTAGAATCAGAGACTGAAGGAGAAGTTCAAGGAAAGCTTTAACAACCAAATTATAAAAGGTCGGAATATGCCGAACGAGACCATAAAAATTGAAGTAGGTACAATTAAAAAAATATAATGATGAACAAGTTACCATTCACTGGATTTGCCTTTATGGCTGTCATGTTTTTAGCTTCCTGCGGAGGAGGGGATGTCGAAAGCTCGATAAGTGATCCCACATCTGAGATTGAGGAAGCTTATGAAGAAGTATCTAATGAGATTGAAGATGCTTATGAAGAAATGTCTAATGAGATTGAGGAAGCTTATGAAGAAATAGCTAATGAAGTTGTTGTTGCAGATCGATCAAACAATTCTGAGTGTGACGAATTCTTAGAAGGATATGAAAACTTTATGGACAATTATATTGTTATCCTTAAAAAATCAAAAGCAGACCCTACAGATATGTCTATTATGACAGAATACATGTCCTTAATGACCGAAGCATCTGAGTGGACTAGCAAAACACCTGATTGCACAGACATGGAGTTTTTAGGAAAATTAAGTAAAATTCAACTGAAAATGGCTACTGCTGCTGCAGGAATGTAATGAGTTCGGGAAACATCCCGAGCGTACTTTATTGAAAGACTTCAATTAAAAACGATTTACAACATTGTATAAGAGCAAAAGCGGTTTGAGAGCAATCTTAAACCGCTTTTTGTTTTCATTTAGTATCTTTCTCCCTGTTAAGGAGTCGCTCTGAATCCGCTACTGATCATATCGAACCGTATGATATTATTTTAAGATGAAAAAAAACGTTTACCTGTTAATCCTTGCCATTTTCTTATTCGCATCAAAGAATGGAAATGCCCAGATCGATGAAGACAAAATGGGTGCATGGTGCATGTACTTCTTCAATACAACTTTTAAAGAAAGCCCTTGGGGTGTTCAAGGTGATGTACAACTCCGCAATTGGAATGTTGGTGGAGACCTTGAACAATTGTTGCTGCGCGGAGGCGTCACGTATCAACCTAAAGAGGCCGACATTAAACTGACTTTTGGGTATGGGAATGTGACTACGGGAACTTATGGGTCTGATCAGTCAACAATTACTGAGAGTAGACTTTATCAAGAGGCTTTGTTCCCAGTTCGATTTGGCAACCGTTTCTACACGAACCATCGATTCCGCTATGAGCAAAGGCTTGTAGAGGCTCAAGATTTGAGAACGCGCTACCGATACAATTTGTTTCTAAATATCGCATTGAACAATCCTGAAATGGACAAGGGAACCTTTTACCTGGCATTTTACAATGAGTTGTTTGTCAATGGCCAAAGAGACATCGGAAATGGAAATACTGTGGAGGTTTTTGATCGGAATCGATGCTATGCAGCTTTGGGGTACATGATC
The DNA here is from genome assembly GCA_963932755.1 of uncultured Flavobacteriales bacterium. GTDB lineage: Bacteria > Bacteroidota > Bacteroidia > Flavobacteriales_D > Sanyastnellaceae > UBA974. The sequence goes on from CAWVRV010000001.1 coordinate 23,293, forward strand.
AAAAAGGGACTTAAAATTCAGTTTGGTGCCATGAACCAAACAACAGATACGTGGAGTAAAAATCAGTTGCAATTAAGCATTCATCATAAAATGTAGCATCACACAACAAAAGCGAAGCTGCATTTCAACTCAGTTTCGCTCAATCGTTATAAAAAGAAGCAAATGAAGCAAATTATCTTTTCTCTTGTAGTCTCCGTTCTGATAGCATCATGTACAAGTGGTGATCAAAATAAGGAGGTTCAAAAACAAATCGATGCGCATCAAATTAGTGAATTAGATCTTAATGAAGAGTCGTTAAACGGCACACCATCGTTTTTCGTGTCTGCTGAAATGGACTCCAAAATACTGAACCAAATCTGTGAATGGCATTTTGATGATGAGGGGCTATCGTTATGCGATCAAATGGATTTGGCAATCAAAAAGGTAACAACTTTGGATTCAGTTTTCATTGTTGAGTCTTATTGCAGTTGTGGTTCTCCCTGCCTTATTAAAATGGCAAGTACATTTAATAAAAAAGGCAAGATCATTGACGTTTTAGAGGTCTACACAGACTGTGATTTTACTGACGAATGTGATGGGTTTGGATGGAATAATCTCGATATAATTAGTCAAACAACATTTCAAATCACTCGTGTAACTGAAGAAATAACCCCGAAATATGATACAAAAGGAAATGAAATAGAATTCGAATGTAACATCCGAAGAACCTATAAGTATGAGTTTTATGAAATCAATCCTCAAGGTGGCTTCACAATAACAGATTCATTCACAAAAACAGACAGCCCATTTCCAGCAATTCATTCAGATACGACAATCATACTTGAAAATAAACGATATGAATTAAACGAACCTATTCGAATTTTAGGCATGAAAAATATAATTATTGACGGATCGGGAGCCCAATTGTTTGCGAACTCTTTAGTAAGTGATGTTATTTACATCGAAAATTCTGAAAACATAACGTTCAAAAACTTTCATGCGACACATCAAGACCCCAGTGGTCCAATGGGATGTACCGGAAATGTAATCCATATAGAACATTCAAAAAATATTTCTATTGAGCATTGTGACTTAAATGGGAGTGGTATTGTCGGTGTGGCGGCATACTTCGTTGATAGCTTGAAAATTAAAAACTCCCACATTCACGAAAACAGTCAATATGGTGTAATTTTTCAAGGAAAACATGCTGATCTGGAGAATAACACATTTGAAAACAACGGTTCTGGAAATTTATATTTTTCTTATCTAGAGTCGGATAACGATTATACTTGGCCTCCTAAAAGGCTGATTAATGCCAATGAAAACATAGAAGGATTAATCATGAAAGAAAACAAGTTTATCACCAAACCTAAACAGCATTAAAACGCAGTTTAGCTGAAACATTGGGGTACACAAAAACAGATGTGTCCATTCAAATTACAATTCACATTAATTACACATAAAGTCTCTCAAGGGATGAGAATACCGATGACTAAAAAGCTATATTTACTTGAAATTTATCTTGACAAGATCGAAATAAAAAGGGTGGCCCATCATGGATATAAATGACAACAACGAGAAAAATGAAAGTCGGAAGCCATCAGATGAGGTTTCGGATGCTGCGTTTAAGGCCAAGACGAATGAGGAGCTGAACGAGGAAACGCCTGCCAGACGCAACAGAAAACAAGCGACTGAAGAGCAGTTGAACAATCCGTTGCATGGGGTGAAACTGGCCGAGATTTTAGAGCGCCTGGTAGATCGTTATGGTTGGGAGTATTTGGCCGACCGCGTCAATATTAGATGTTTCATTTACAACCCTACGATGAAGTCTAGTCTCCGGTTTTTAAGAAGAATGCCATGGGCTCGAGAGCATGTTGAAGACCTTTATTTATTGATGTTGGAAGAAGACTAGATCCAGGGTTTCGCTGAACACAACAAAACAGTATGAATAGAATAGAATATATAGAGCGTGAGATTTCTGAATTAAGAAGTCAATTGCAAAACCACAAACTTTATGAAAATTTATCTGGCATAGATGATGTGAAAATATTTATGGAGAATCACGTATTTGCCGTGTGGGATTTCATGTCTCTTTTAAAATATCTTCAAATCAACCTGACGAACGTCAAATCAATTTGGACGCCACCAAAAAATGCAGTTTTATCACGATTTATTAATGAAATCGTTCACGGAGAAGAAAGTGACCTCAATGAAGACGGAGTGCCTCAAAGTCACTTTGAAATGTATTTGGATGCAATGTCCCAAACAAAAGCGCAGACGCGTGAGATAAATAATTTTATAGAATCAATCGCGGCGGGAAACTCAGTTCATGATTCATTGAATGAAATCAACATTGATCAAAGAGTTGCCGATTTCGTGAAGTTTTCATTTTCCATCATTGAAACGAATAAGCCACATCTTGTCGCTTCTGCATTTACATTTGGCCGCGAAGATGTAATTCCAGATATGTTTATTGAGATTCTCAACAAATCAGATGCGGAGAACAAAGCATATAGCAAACTAGCATATTATCTTCAACGCCACATTGAATTAGATGGCGACGAACACGGACCTCTGTCGCTCAAAATGGTTTCTGAACTTTGTGCAAATGACGATCAGAAGTGGGATGAAACACTCACAGTAGCCAAGCAATCATTAGAGAAAAGAATTGCGCTTTGGGATGCCATTGATGATTTAATTGGCGAAAAAAACAAGGCGTTGTGTAACATTAAAAACGTAAGCTTATGAGAAATTACATCATCATTGGAGGGTCTTCAGGAATCGGAAAGGAATTGGTGAACCTCCTTGAGGATCAAGGGGAGAATATAACTGCGACCTACAACAGGAATGCGGTTGAGAGCAGGGCGAGCGTCAATTATGTGAAGCTTGACGTAACCTCCGACATTTTGGACCTTGACAGCCTGCCAGAGGAAATTCATGGTTTGGCCTACTGTCCAGGCAGTATTAACCTCAAACCATTTCATCGTTTTTCTGAAGAAGACTTCCTCGACGACCTTAAGCTTCAAGTTTTGGGAGCGACAAAAATAATTAAACAGCTTTTGCCGAAACTCAAAAAAAGCAAGGATGCTTCTATCCTACTGTTTTCAACGATAGCCGTTCAATCTGGATTTAATTTTCATTCTCAAGTGGCGATATCAAAAGGAGCCATTGAAGGTTTAACAAGATCCTTGGCAGCCGAATTCTCGCCCACAATAAGAGTAAATGCGGTCGCACCGTCACTCACAAATACAAATTTGGCAAATAGGTTTCTGAATACTCCTGAAAAAATAAATCTTCAAGCCGAAAAAAATCCATTGAAGAAAATTGGAGAAGCAAGAGATGTTGCCGAAGCTGCTGCGTTCCTTCTGACCCCAAAATCATCCTGGATAACCGGTCAAATAATTCATGTCGACGGTGGATTTTCTAAAATAAAATCATAGTCAGTAGGGAAACCTTGGTGAAATGACAATTCGAGAAATTTTAAAAACAACAGATCACCGGCCTTGGGAAATCCCCGCTGAAAACTGGAAGTATTATCAAGAGTGGAACCATTCAATCTTTCTGCACTGGGAGGTCGATTTGGAGGACTTGAAAAAGTTGGTGCCGAAAGAACTGGAAATTGATCTCTTTGAAGGGAAGCCTTGGGTATCCGTTGTTGCATTTACAATGGAGAAGATTCGGCCAAAAAACCTACCTTCATTTGCCCCGGTATCTAATTTTGACGAAATTAATATTCGGACGTATATAAAATCAAATAATAAAACGGGCGTTTATTTTTTAAGCATTGAAGGGGGGACGAAATTGTCTTGCAAAATTGCAAAAGGAATTTCTGAGCTACCCTATCGTTTTTCAAATATGAAACGATCTCAAAACAAATTTGAATCTTGTAACTCGGAATTCAATGACCGACTAGATCTCGAATTTAAAGTGGGGGAAGTGGTCACTCAAAAAACAGATCTGGACAAATGGCTGACTGAAAGATATGCGCTTTTCCAAGATTCCGAAGAGTCAATCAACGAATTTGACATCCACCATTTGGAGTGGCCTATTCAAGAAATTGACTTGACAAAAATCAAGGTCAATTATCCAAGATTTGACAAACTGCTTAAAAATGATCCACATAAAACAAGGTATTCGAGCGGAGTAAAAGTGATTGCCTGGGGGATGAATAAAACAAAGCGCGAAGACACAAAATGAATACGAAGTCAAGGATAGATTCAATATTAAAAGCGAATTGTCTTGACTTCAATGCGACTGGCTTGCCAAGTTTTAATCTGTCCGAATTGCAACTACAACCAGACCTGGACTTTGCCTTGCCCACAAACATAAGATTGGGGCATTTGGCAGAAAAGATCGTTTCTGAATTGATCAAACTGTCCGCCAACTACAATGTGCTTTATGAAAACATTCAGCTTATTGAAGAGAAGAGAACCATCGGTGAAATTGATTTTATTATTGAAGAAATCACCACAAAAAAAGTGATTCATCTTGAATTGGCGTATAAATTTTATCTGTTTGACCCAAGCATTTCTTCTGAACCTACCCACAACTGGATTGGACCCAACAGGAATGATTCTTTGCGCGAAAAATTGGATAAATTAAAACAAAAACAATTGCCTTTGCTTTACGACAAATGTGCTGAAGAGACATTGAGCGACCTCATCATTGGGGATGTTTCGCAGGCAATATGTTTGTTTGTCTCACTGTTTATCCCTTATGAATACAAGGGGGATTTCAGTCCCATTTATAAAAAAGCCATTCAGGGGTATTATTTAAATCTTGAGACATTTACGGCCTTGGATCATTCCTCAAATGAATATCATTTGCCTTCAAAAAAGGAGTGGGGAATGGAGCCCTGTAAAAACGAAATTTGGACTGATTTTGTAGGTGTAGAAAAAGACCTTCACACCATCGTTCACAAACATCAGTCTCCATTGTGTTGGCAGAAACAGAATAATTCATATGCCGCATTTTTCATTGTTTGGTGGTAAATTCAAATCTGGAGTAGAATCGAAACTTGCAGCCATTCGAAAGGATGTCTACCTTGAACGTCCGCAAGAATCAAAGAACAATTGAATTAAATGGGATTTAACATTGTGCTTATAGCGCCAGAAATACCGATGAATACTGGCAACATCGGTCGTCTTAGTTTGGCCTCTGGATCGGTGTTACATCTGGTCAAACCATTTGGATTTGAAATAAATGACGCAAGGCTTAAGAGAGCTGGATTGGATTATTGGCAACACCTTGAGGTTCACATTTATGAGGACATCGATGCGTTTTACGCGACAAATAAGAATGAAAACATGGTCTACCTTTCCAGCTCAGGAGAGAAGGATTATAGTTCTATTGAATACCAAGACAATATGTTTCTGGTGTTTGGCAAAGAGTCTGTGGGGTTGCCGAAAACAATCACTGCTGAAAACGCAGACGTCCTTTATAAGATTCCCATTTACAGCGACCATGTAAGAAGTTTAAACTTAGCCAACGCGGTGAGCATTGTCGTGTATGACGGTCTGAGATCTTTAAACAAGTCATAAACGACTATGAACTTCACGCCTTTTCCAGAAATAAAAACGGACCGACTTTTATTGAGAAAACTTCAAGCGTCAGATTGTGAGGTCATCCTTTTCTTGCGTACAGACAAGAATGTCACAAAGTACATTGAGCGACCTGAACACCGAAAAACCAAGAATATTTCTGATGCGATCGAATTGATCAAGGAGTTGGAAAGCTATATCGAAAGGAATACCTCAATTGTTTGGGGCATCACGTTGAAAAATGAACCCTCAATCATCGGAACGATTTGTTTGTGGAATTTTACGCAAAACAACAATATCGCGGAGGTCGGTTATGATTTAGATCCCAGACATCAAAACAAAGGGGTGATGAGTGAAGCCCTGAAAATGATTGTTGCGTTTGGCTTGAAGGAATTAAAGCTTGAGAAAATAGAGGCATTCACACATGCAGAAAATTTACCTTCAACAAAACTATTAGAGACCCATGGATTCATTCATCATGTGAATCGAAAGGATCTCGACAACAAATCAAATATTATCTTTGAGCTTGAAAACAAGGAAATGAATCCACAGTAGCCTATGTCTCCTGAAAAAAAGAAAATAGAAAAGTCAAGGTTACATTCTCGAAATAAAAACCGAGATAAGTACGATTTAAGTGCATTGACGATCTGTAACCCTGAATTGAAAAAGTACATCGTCCCCAACAGGTCTGGGGGTGACTCGATCGATTTCTCCAACCCACTTGCGGTTAAGGTTTTAAATAGAGCATTGTTAAATCACTATTATGGAATTGAGAACTGGGAATTCCCAGACGAAAATTTATGCCCACCCATCCCTGGAAGAGCCGATTACATTCACCATATCGCTGACATCCTGGCTGAAAATAATTTTGGCAAAATCCCCACTGGAGAGAACGTGATTTGTCTTGACGTAGGTCTGGGGGCCAGTTGCATCTATCCGATTGTGGGGGTTACGGAATACGACTGGACATTTATTGGATCTGACATTGATCCGAACGCGATTGCATCGGCGCAGAACATTATCGATTCTAACGCGTCACTTAAAAACAGGGTTGAGTGTCGGTTGCAAGAAAATTCGAGTGACGTCTTTTATGGCATTGTCAGCAAAGAAGAAAAAATCGAATTGACAATCTGCAACCCTCCTTTTCACGCGTCAATCGAAGAGGCTCAAAAAGGGAGCAGAAGAAAAGCAAAAAATCTCTCGGGGAAAAACGTAAAATCACCCAGGCTTAATTTTTCTGGCATCGCCAGTGAACTTGTATGTGAGGGTGGAGAAAATCAATTTATTCAGAATATGATTAGAGAAAGTCTGGAGTTCTCGAAAACCTGTTACTGGTTTTCCACTTTGGTGTCCAAACAATCGAATCTGAAAGGAATCTATAGATTGTTAGAAAACAGTGCCGCCACTCAGATTAAAATGGTCCCCATGGGAACTGGAAACAAATCCAGTCGGATTGTGGCCTGGACATTTCTTTCTTTGATCGAACAAAAAGAGTGGCGGAAGACCCGATGGGAATCACCATCTTAGAATTCCTTCAAACAACCGATAAGAAATCTTCGATTAACGTCTCAGAATGGCGGGTCGGAGGTACGGGGAAATCGAACCAATTTTGCAATTCCTTTTCAAACCCAACCCGATTCAAGTAACCATCTAGAGCACGGTTTAATCCCTGAGTGTATTTCGGATGATCTGCCCCAAGAGGGTCGTCGTGCAGCAAGTCGTTTTGAGCAAAGCCTTCAAACACAGGTCCCGTGATTTGTATGCCGAAATCTTGCGGATTTTGACCAATGGGACTGTGAACCGTCGTTGTAAATTGATGCCAAAACGCAGACTGAATACAGTTCTTCTCAAACAATTGCCTCACCACTTCAAGGGAGTCGATTGTTTCTTGCTCCGTTTCCGAAGGGAATCCATACATGAGGTAGGCATGGACCAAAATCCCCTGCTCCGAAAATTGATGTGTGACTTGGGTCACTTGGGCAATGTCAACGCCCTTTTTCATCTTTTCTAGCAACCTGTCCGAGGCCACTTCTAATCCACCCGTGACCGCAATACAACCTGATTTGGCCATGAGTTGACACAGCTCCCTGTCAAATGTCTTTTCGAAGCGTATGTTCGTCCACCATGTGATTTTTAGATCTCGCTTGAGCAACTCCTCTGACAAAGCCCGCAACATTTTGGGTGGAGCGGCCTCATCGACAAAGTGAAAACCATGAATATTCGTGTCTTGAATGATCTTCTCGATTTTATTGACCAAATCAACTGCTGTCGTGTTTTGGTAATTTCCGATGTAGTCAAGATTGACATCACAAAACGAACATTGTTTCCAATAGCACCCATGAGAAATCGTCAATTTATTCCATCGCTCATCCGTCCACATGCGGTGCATCGGATTGACCACATCCAAGAAAGACAAGTACTTTTCAAAAGGCAGTCCAGCGTAGTTTGGCGCGGGTAAATTCTTGTGATGAAAAATGGTGTTGGGGAGCTTATCCTTGTAAACCACTTGACTGTTCTCAAGCACAAAGGTTCTTTCCAATTCACTGATCTCCACCTTGCCTTCTATATACTTCACTATTTTGAGCAAAGGTCCCTCGCCATCATCCAAGGAAATAAAATCTACATACTCAAAAATTCTTGGATCTTCAAGAGACCGCAATTCTGTGTTGCAATATCCTCCGCCAAAGGCAATTTTTATCTGGGGATAAAACTGTTTTACAAATTGAGAACAACGCAAGGCAGAAAATAAATTCCCCGGAAAGGGGATTGTAAAGCCGATCAAATCTGGAGAGTACTGTTTAATTCGCGTTTCCAAAATGGCCAACATTTGATCTTCAATCAATGTGGGTTGATAGTTTAAAAACGTCTCTATTTGATTGAAGCTACTGGCTGAAGTGGCGATTTGTTCGGCATATTTTGTAAAGGAAAAAAACTCATCCACATTTGCCTGAATGAAGTCCCCTATTTCTTCAATAAACAACGTTGCAAAATGCTTTGCTTTGTCGATCACTCCAGGTTCCCCAGCTTCCCACTTGATATCCGTATTGACATTCGACAATCGATGTCCGATGGGTAAAAACCCAGCCTCCAAGATTGTTTCTGCTGTTTGAAGATCTTGTTTTTGAAGAAAGCCAATCACAACATCTATTCTTGAGATATACAACTCCTTCCTTTCTTGAAGGAGAGGGTAATTGTGATTTTCCAGGTCCAGCGCCTCTTGGAAAATAGACCTCAGAGAGCGACTTGTAAATACGGAGGTGAATAGCTCAATACTTAAATCGAAATGTGAAACAGAAACCTCTTTTTCTTCTAGAAACCCTTTGATGTATGAAGTTGCCGGATACGCAGTGTTCAGCTGAGTAAACGGAGGCGTCACTAAAAGGAGGTTGGCTTGCATGAGGCAAATATAGAGTTCTCTACAAAAGAAATTTATTGAAAATAAATCTTTTACAATACGCAAGGCACAAAGGCGACTATCTTTATAAAAACTGTTGTAAATATCTGACAATGCTACAAAACTTCGTGTTCTCACTGATGCTCTCTTCTTTAATCACATCCCCAAGCATATTTGACTTCAACCTCAAATCAGATATTAGAAAATGGACCATTGTGGATGATGTTGTGATGGGAGGTAGATCTTCAGGCAACTTTAGGCTAAATGATGATGGTCATGGTGTATTCGAAGGTGAAGTATCCTTGGAAAACAACGGTGGTTTCTCTTCATTACGCTATGACTGTGAGAAAATACTTCTCGAGGGAAAAACACAGGTGAACATCAAGCTGCTTGGCGATGGAAAACAGTATCAATTTCGAATTAACTCCAACAATGGAGATTATTATTCTTACATCATTCCCTTTTCTACATCAGGAGAATGGGAAGAGATTGAAATCCAATTAAAAGACATGTACCCTTCTTTTCGAGGAAGGAGACTTGATTTGCCCAATTTTTCGGATGATTATTTTGAGGGGATTACATTTTTAATCGGGAATAAAAAAAATGAAAAATTTAAACTTGTTCTGGATAAAATTGATTTAAAGTAGCTCAAGGTTATCTTACAGTAGGCTACCCTTTTTCGCGTTGATTTTAGAAAAACGTTAAGCGCAATTATTAGTCAACTTCGCAGTCAAAAAAGTGTACATTTGAATATAAGTTGGAGTCCAGATACCATATAAAAACGGGGCGCATCATAAGGCCAATATCAGCAGTGAGATAATCATAAATAAAAAATGTTTAAAAAATTTAACGTAACTGACAAGTTGCTTTTTACAGCGGCAATCCTCTCGCTTATTTTTTCTGAGGTTTTGTTTTTCAGTGGTCACGAAAGTCACGCTATTTTTATGGGGCTATGGGTGCCATCAATACTATGTTTTGGGATTTACTTACATTTAATAAATAAAAATGATTGATTTTGTACCATATTTTGCTGGATTCATTACCTTATTGTTCGGTTTTGGATTTGGATATGCCGTAATAAGTCCGGATAAAAACAAAGGCAAATAAAACCAGCACATTCCCTTCTGGCGTGATGAATACATTCGAGGATTTAAAACTTAAAAAGCAATTAAAGAATGCGCTTGCCGATTTGGGGTTTGAGAATCCGACGCCCATTCAGCAAGAATCCTATTCGACCATTCTCGGCGGCTTTGATTTTGTGGGAATTGCACAAACCGGAACGGGAAAGACAATCGCATATTTACTTCCTCTAATACAGGACTTAAAATATACCGAAGAACTGCACCCAAGAGTAGTCGTCCTTGTTCCGACCCGAGAACTTGTTATTCAAATCGTCAAAGAGATAGAAAAACTCACGCCGTACATCAGTATAAGAGCGTTAGGCGTTTTCGGTGGAACAAATAACATCACCGCTCAAAAGAAGGCCATTCTTGAAGGGCAAGACATCATTGTAGGGACACCCCGTAGATTCTATGACCTGGTTCATGCGAATGTATTAAGACTTAAATCAATCAAAAAACTGGTGATTGACGAAGTTGATATCATGCTAGATTTCGGCTACAAAACGCAGCTCAACAACATCTTTGAGCACCTTCCCGTCAAACGACAAAACATCCTGTTTTCTGCAACAATGACGACCTATGTTGACGAATTAATCGATGATTTTCTCGTCAACCCTGTGAAAAAAACAATTTCAATCAGCGGGACACCTTTGGATACGATTCGTCAGGAATCTTATGCTGTACCTAATTTTTATTCGAAGACCAACTTGTTAAACCATTTGTTAGAGGACAAGGAGGAATACCGGAAAGTGTTGATTTTTGTCTCTACCAAAGTGAATGCAGATCGACTCGCTGAAACGTTAAATTTTGAATCCGAAGTTTCTATCATTCACTCAAGGAAAGAACAAAATTACCGCACCAAGTCAATCGAAAAGTTTGAAAACGGAACGAGTAGAATTCTGATCGCAACGGATGTGATTTCCCGTGGAATTGATCTAGAAAAAGTGAGTACTGTCATCAGTTTTGATACGCCTTTCTACCCTGAAAACTACATCCATCGAATTGGAAGAACGGGGCGGGCCGGACAGGAGGGGAATTCCATTCTCTTTTTCAATGAAAAAGAGATCGAGTTAAAGGATGCCATCGAAGAATTGATGAAATACTCCATCCCATTAAAAGAATGGCCTGAGGAAGTGAAGATGTCCAGTCAACTTACCCCAGAGGAAAAGAACAAACCGATAGATCCTGATGAACTGTATGATCAAAAGCCTGTCGTGAAAACGGGTGGAGCTTCTGTTCATGAAAAATCAGCAAAAAACAGCAGGGAGAGGGTGGAGAAAAAAAGCTACAATGAGAGCGTAAAGGAGAGATACAAAAAACCGATCAGACGGGGAGATAAGATTCAAAATCTGAAAAAGAAGAGGAAGAAAAAATAATCGATTCAGTCCAATGTTCTATTTATTTAATGCATGAAAAAAGAAGCCGTCTCCGTTTTTTGGTTCAGAAGGGATTTGCGACTAGAGGATAATCGCGGGCTCTTTGAGGCACTTAACAGTCCCTTCCCTGTATTGCCGGTTTTCATTTTTGACAGTGAGATTACAGATGAATTAAATAAGGATGATGCCCGAATTACATTTATCTACGACAATCTAAAGAAGCTATCGATTCAACTGGGTGAGAGATCAAGTGGGATGTATTGCACAAAAGGGGATCCGATGGATGTTTGGAGTAACCTCATAAACAAATACAATGTCCAGTCCGTTTATGCGAACGAAGATTATGAACCGTATGCCATTAAACGAGATCAGGAAGTTGCGCAACTGCTGCATAAAAAGAATGTCCAATTTCATTTATTCAAGGATCAGGTCATCTTTGCCAAAGGAGAAGTTCTGAAAGGAGATAAAACCCCCTACACGGTTTTCACACCGTATAAGAACAAATGGCTGGAGCTGTTTGCCGAGGAGAAACTGAGGGACTATACTCCCCTTTTAAATTCGAATTTCTTAAAAACAGAGATCCCGTTTCCTGAAATTTCAGAAATGGGGTTTACACGGTCGTCGATAAAAGTGCTGAGATACACATTAGACCAGCTTGACAATTATGAAGAGGCACGCAATTTTCCAGCAGCAAATCAAACAAGCTATTTGTCTCCTCACCTGAGGTTTGGTACGGTAAGCATCCGCAAGGTGATTCTTAATATAATCGATAATAAAACGTTTGTGAGTGAGTTAATATGGAGAGAATTCTTCATGCAAATACTTTATCATTTCCCAAACGTTGTTCGCAATAATTTCAAGAGAAAATATGACGGCGTGAAGTGGCGCAACAACCCGCAAGATTTTGAAAAGTGGAAAAATGGTCAAACAGGCTATCCCATTGTAGATGCCGGGATACGAGAATTAAATACGACGGGATATATGCACAATCGTGTGCGGATGGTTGTTGCTGGATTTCTATGCAAGCACTTGCTCATTGATTGGAGATGGGGTGAAGCATACTTTGCAGAAAAACTGCTGGATTTTGAACTCTCTTCCAACAATGGCAATTGGCAATGGTCGGCAGGAACGGGGTGTGATTCTGCACCATATTTCAGGATATTTAACCCCACTGAACAAGTCCGGAAATTTGATTCTGAAAGAACCTATCTGAAAAAATGGATCCCCGAATTAGATACGTTTGATTATCCATCTCCAATGGTAGACCACAAATTTGCAAGGGCAAGAGCCCTCGAAGCGTATAAAAAAGGACTCCTCGAAAACTGAGGTTATGATAGGCGAACTCCTTACCTAGGGCCTCGTTTGTATATAATTAAACCATTTAAGAAGTTACGTAACAACTGATCTTGGCAAACCATGTAATTGGGGTGATCTTCACTGCGGAATAAGGCGCTGAGTTCACTTTTTGATATTTTAAAATTAACCAACTCCAATACCTTAATGATATCGTCATCCCTCATTTTTAAAGCAACACGCAGTTTCTTTAGAATGTCATTGTTTGTTAGACCCATGGCAATTTGTTTTGGCCAAAGTTAGCGCTTTACAAAAGTAAATAACCCAGACATCATGCACCATTGTATCATTTCGGCTTGGATGCAAATAAAAAACAGCTTGTCAAAAGCCAGCGATTGAGTTATCTGTATTTTTGTAACTTGGTTATCCATCCTGGACAATCCATATTAATCTTTTACCTGACTTATGAACACCAACAATTTAAACCCAAGTGAAGGATTCAAAGGGCTGAAAGAAAATTGGCGAAGTGATCTTTTTGCTTCAATAAGCGTTTCTTTGGTGGCCTTACCTCTGGCATTAGGGATTGCCGTTGCGTCAGATATGTCACCCATGTCAGGGGTTCTTTCGGCTATTATCGGAGGTGTAGTGACGACATTCTTTCGAGGAGGTCATTTGACAATCAACGGTCCCGCAGCTGGATTGATTGCAGCAATCCTCGGTGGCCTTGTTGCGCTAGATTACAACATCAATTACGTTTTGGCAGCAATTGTAGTCGCTGGTGGCATTCAAATTCTATTGGGCGTTTTTAAATTGGGACGTTTCGCCAAATTATTGCCTTCATCTGTGCTACATGGTATTTTGGCAGCAATTGGCGTCATCATCATTGCAAAACAAGCTCCGTATGCCCTGGGAACGACTTCCGATGCTGACACTGTGATTGGAAACCTGTTGGATATTTTTTACAAACTCCCGGATGCGAATCCCTTTGTTTTTATTGTTTCACTGGCCGGGATTTTAATTCTTGTGTTCTATAAAAAAACAAGCAACAAGATCATTCGGGCAATCCCTGCCCCGATGTGGGTTTTGCTTTTGGCCTTACCCTTGGTCTTCGGATTTGATTTTTTTACCGAACACAGCATTTCTTTCTTAGGAAAGTCATACGGGGTAGGCCCCAAATTACTTATTGATATTCCGGAAGACCCGCTTGATTGCATTATGCATCCTGACTTTGGGATGATCAGAACCATGGCTTTTTGGCTTACAGTATTGTCCATCACCACCATTGCCTCTATTGTAACATTGGCAAGTGCCCGGGCAGTGGATAAGCTCGACCCCTATAAGCGCACGACAGACCTAAATAAAGACTTAATCGGTGTTGGGATTAGCACCATGGTTTCGGGTGCTTTAGGTGGGCTTCCTATCACTTCGGTCATTGTGCGAAGTACGGTAAACGTAAATAACAATGCCAAAACCAAGTGGTCCAACTTGTATCACGGAATATTTCTCATCCTTTTTGTGCTTATTCTTGCGCCTGTTTTAAGAAGTGTGCCCTTGGCGGCCCTTGCTGCAATACTCGTCCACACAGGTTTTAAATTGGCATCCCCTCTGGTATTTAAGCATGCCTATGATCAGGGTGTAGAACAGTTGTTCTTCCTTTCCTCCACCCTCATTATTACTTTATTTAGTAATTTACTTTATGGAATCATGGGCGGGATTATGATCACTTTGATCTCTCACATTCTATTGGCTCGGGTGGGGTTCTTGTCGTTCTTTAAAATGATTTATAGATCCGGGTCGAAAGTGGACCGTTTAGAGAATGGATCTTACGATGTGAAATTAAAAGGAATCACCAACTTCCTCTATGCATTGCAACTGGAAAAGTTGCTACAGGAGATTCCAATTGGGTCTGTGGTTCGTGTTGACATGTCACAGACACGTTTGGTGGACTTGTCAATTATGGAAAATGTAATTGATTTTAAACGTATTCAAGACAACAATGGTGGAGATGTGAAACTAATTGGACTGGACAACCATGTCGCTTCGACAAGTCACAACCGCGCATTAAAGATTGTAACTGGACAAGTGAGGAAACAGATGACAAAACGTCAAATTCGGTTACAAGAGATGGCAAATTCAAATGGCTGGTCTTTCGAGCGAGATGTCGATTGGAATACTTCGTATTTGAGAAATTTTAGGTTCTTTGATTCACGTCCGATTGAAATGAAGAGCAATTCCTTGCAAGGACATGATCCCGAAAACAATGCGCATTGGGAGATTGCCGACATCGTGTTTGATGAAGGAGCTCTACTTGCTCTAGAGATCTATCAGACCACAGTGCAGGTCGTCCGATTGCCATCACGGATACCGCGATTTATCATTGATAAGGAAGGTCTATTTAATAAGGTTTTCAATCGGGTAAGGGCTTTTTCCGAGTCAAATCTGAACATTAAAATCATGAAACATACTGGATTTTCAGGAAAATTTCAATTGAGTGGAGAGGACGAAGAGGCCATACGTACATTTTTCACGGATGACCTCATTCAATTTCTAGAGGGAAATGAGATTCATCACATAGAAAGCAACGGTGATGCGCTCATGATTTTCACATACCTCCACATTGCCCGTACGGATGAGGTGCCAAGCATGCTTTCATTTTCAAGCAATTTATTGAGACATATGGGCATTAAGGACGCCTCCTGAATGTTTCATTGACCATCTAGAAGCACGAAAAAACATAAAAGATCACATGGCTTTAGATCTCACTATTTGACACATTAAATATTTTTTGACACATTTAGTTGAATGTTATGCACAATCACTAGATAAAGCCTTATCTTTGGCGCTCAATAAATATTTTTAATCATGAGTAACGGTACAGTAAAGTTTTTTAATAACGCAAAAGGTTTCGGTTTTATCACTCCAGACGACGGAGGAAAAGATGTATTCGTACATCAGAGTACATTAACCGACGAGATCGCAGAAGGAGACAATGTGAGCTTTGACGTTGAAGAAGGTCAAAAAGGACTAAACGCAGTAAATGTTAGAGTAATATAATAATTACTCTCTCACTATAAGTATTAGAAAAGCTTGTCTTCATTGACAGGCTTTTTTTTTGTTTTAAAAAATCAAACACGGAGCAAAAGATTGGATTGGATGTTTTAAATATTTTGATTTTCCTAAAACCATCCGGAAATTCAAAATAACAGCACACTTTAGACTTGTGTTGTTCGCATACGTGAGCATAATTTCATAACTTAATAGGCGAATAAAAAAAATCTAAATGAAGGGGATTATTATAAATATTACTGAACGTTTTATTATCGATAATTACGGTGAGGATGTCTTTAATGAAATCATCGCAAGCTGCAAACTTGAAACAAAAGAACCCTTTGTAGCGCCAGGCACATACCCCGACAGCGACCTCTTTGAAATTGTTGTAAAGGGTTGTAAAAAACTTGACCTCTCCGTTGAGGAGTTTCTCAAAAAGCTAGGTCACTATTCTTTTGCTCAGTTGGCGGAACGTCACCCTTCCTTTCTAGAATCATACACGCACCCGAAAGCATTTTTGCAAACCGTGGATGGCGTGATTCATATGGAAGTTCGTAAACTATATCAAGATAGCAAGCTCCCAGCTTTTCAATATTCTGATCCCGGGGAAGATGAACTCATCATCACATATTACAGTGAGCGTAAACTTTACCCTTTTCTTGAGGGTATGATTAATGGTGTCTCGGATCACTTTGGCGTTTCCATTTCTCAAACGAATAAAGTGTACCAGAAAGATGGCGTTGAACTTTGTGACTTTTATCTAAAGTTTGCTTCGTGAGCAACGACGATAGAAATATTATAAAACTTAAAGAGGCGGAGTGGAAAATCCGGATTCTAGAAGATATGGTGGAATCCCGAACGCGCAATTTGTATTCGGCCAATCTTGACTTAAAACAAAGAAATGAAGCATTGCAAGAAGTCATTGTAAAAAATACAGAATTAGAGCAATTTGCATACGTTGCAAGTCATGACCTTCAAGAGCCTTTGATTACCATTAATAGTTTCATTGACTTATTGGGTCAGGAATACGCGGGGCAACTAGGCGAACAAGGGAATCAATATTTAAAATTCATCGCCGAATCTAGCAAAGGTCTTAGCGGTGTGGTGAGTGATCTGCTCCACTATAGCCGAATTGGAATAAATCGGGAAGTGACGTGTGTTGATTGTAACAAGCTGATTGAATCGATTCAAAGCGATCTAAGTACAACCATTGCCAAATCGAAGGCCACAATAGACGTAAATCCACTTCCCGAAATAAAGGGTTTCAAAACAGAACTGCGTTTGCTTTTTCAAAACCTGATCAGTAACGCAATCAAGTTTTGTTCTGAGAATACACCACCTCACATTGTTATCTCTGCTGAAAAAGGAAATAACTGGACCTTTTCCATTCAGGACAACGGAATAGGAATTGCGAGGGGAAATCGAGAAAAAGTATTCACCATATTCCAACGTCTACATTCAAAAAACGATTACGAAGGGACCGGTATTGGGCTTGCGCAATGCAAGAAGATTGTAAACCTCCATGGGGGTGAAATTTGGATTAATTCTACCCAAGATCAGGGAAGTACATTCTGTTTTTCTATTCCATTATAAGATTATGAAGAATAAAATCCATTCAGTATTGCTCATTGACGATAGCATCCCGATCAACTATTTTCACAAGATAATTGTCGAGAAATCGGGTGTAGCTTTGAGTTGTATTTCTGTAAACAATGGCCAAGAAGCTCTTGACTATTTACAAATCCAACAGGACACAGAGGAGAGGTTGCCAGAACTGATCTTTGTAGACATTAACATGCCTGTCATCAACGGGTGGGATTTCTTGGAGAAGTTTCGGGCGAATCACAAATCGGCCCTAAAAGAGGTGGTCATGGTCATGCTTACAACTTCTATGAATCCTGATGACAGGGAGAAGGCAAAAAGACTTCATGTGTCAAATTATTTGGCTAAACCTCTTACAGTTAAGGTGTTGGTCGATCTCTATGATTCATATTTTAAAGGCCGGACCTAAAGGATAAAAGCCTCGTGGCCACAGTAGACATCGTAAATATCTGGAGCAAAAGACGCTCTAAAAAAATGAAAATGAAAATGAAAAACGTAGTTCTACTATTTATATTCACCCTTTCATCCTTCAGCCTCTTCGCTCAAGATGTTAGACAAGAGGATTCTCTCTCACTCATTTTTATTGGAGATATTATGGGGCATGATCCTCAAATACAATCCGCTTTTAATCCGGAAAATGGGAAGTACAACTATGAGGGTGTTTTTCGCAAAGTATCTCATATAATTAAAGCTGCTGATTTTGCGATCGCAAATCTTGAGGTAACATTAGGCGGGGAACCATATGCAGGATACCCTCAGTTTTCATCGCCTGATGCATTGGCTGTAGCATGTAAGAAAAGTGGAATAGATGTCTTGGTGACTGCGAACAATCATTCATGCGATAGGGCAAAAAAAGGGCTTTTAAGAACGATCCATGTGTTGGATTCCTTAGAAATACCACATACAGGAACCTTTAAAGACTCAACCGAGAGAAATAGCAACAACCTTTTGGTCCTAGATAAAAATAACATTCGGGTGGGGCTACTCAATTACACCTATGGTACAAATGGCTTACCAACACCGAGACCCACGATGGTCAACCGAATAGATACGTTAACAATGTTGGCTGACATCAGAAAAAGCAAGACCGATTCCTTAGATAAACTTATTGTCATGATTCATTGGGGGCCAGAATATCAATCTCAACCCTCAAAAAAGCAAGTTGAAATTGCTGAAGTACTTTTTCGAAATGGAGTGGATATCATTGTTGGGTCACACCCCCATGTACTTCAAAAAATGGAATATTTTCCAGCTACGAAAGAAGATCATGAGCATTTCATTGCTTATTCTTTAGGGAATTTTGTGTCTAACCAGCGGACGAGAAAAAGAGACGGAGGAGCGATGCTGAAATTAACCCTTCGCAAAAACAAGGAAGACGTTCAAATATCGAATTCCGGGTATTATTTAACGTGGGTCAGTAGACCTGTTATTGATGACAAAACAATGTATGAAATCATTCCATGTTCACAATTTGAAGCACATGATTTTTATGACTTAGACATCGAGTCAAAAGAAAAGATGAAGGTGTTTATGGCGGACTCAAGAGCTTTATTGGAAAAAGAAAATATCGCTGTTGTTGAAATTAAAGCGAACTCCAACACAAACAAATAAAGCGATGATGTACGGACGAATATTGCTTGTCAGCCTTGTTATTCAAAGTGCCTGCTTTACAAGCTGTTCAAACCAACAATCAACAGATAAAATGCTTTCTGTTGAAGCAATGCAATCTCCCTCAGGGGTGAAGAGTTCGGAGCCTAATTTACATGTTGGAAATGATCAATTGGTTTACCTGAGTTGGGTTGAAACGTCTGCAGATCAAAACACATCTTTATATTATTCCAACATACACCAAAAGGTCTGGTCGCAAAAAACCGAAATATCTCAAGGAGACAATTGGTTTGTGAACTGGGCCGATTTCCCTTCGATATCTGCTTTTGGAAAAGGATCTATTGCCTCTCACTTTTTAGTGAAGAGCGGAGAAGATACGTATGCGTATGATGTGAATGTTTCCATCTCAAATGACCAGGGAATGACCTGGAGCAATCCCATTACTCCTCACACAGACAGCACCCTTACTGAGCATGGATTTGTAAGCATGGTTCCCTACAAAGAGGAAGTCCTGGCGGTTTGGTTGGACGGAAGAAATTACGAGTTGATTCAAGAATCTGACACCGTTCCCTCAAATGAAATGACCTTGCGCAGTGCTGTCATCGATAAAAATGGTCAAATCTCGGAGGAACTTCTGATTGACAGTCGTGTTTGTAGCTGTTGCCAAACAGATGCGGCACTTGTGTCAACGGGTCCCATTCTCGTTTACAGAGATCGAACTGAAGCTGAGATTAGAGATATTTCGGTGGTTCGATTAATCAATGGAAAATGGACCAAGCCTCAAGCTGTTTTCAATGACAATTGGGAAATCAATGGCTGTCCAGTCAATGGGCCAGCGATTGACGTTAAAGGAGATGTCGCTGCTGTAGCCTGGTTTACCGAAGCAGCCGGCGTCCCAAAAATCAAAGTAGCCTTCTCTACAAATGATGGGCAAACCTTTGAAGATGCTTTTTTAATTAGTGACAGCAAACCTTCAGGGAGGGTTGATCTGATTGTCTTAGATGACGGATCGGCATTGATCAGTTGGCTCGAAACCGCATTGGGGCAAACATCGATAAAAGCATGCCGTGTATATCTTGACGGAGCTATCGAGAAACCTTTTATTGTGTCTCAGTCAAGTGCATCCAGGTCAAGTGGTTTCCCAAAAATGGTCATGAAAAATGATACTGTATATTTTGCCTGGACTGAAGTTGGCGAATCGTTAAGTGTTAAAACAGCTTACAGGATAATGACTCCGACATTCGGGCTGATAAAAAAGCCTGTGTTAGAAAACGTGATACCATTCACCGCTTTTCCCAATAGATTCAACAACCTAAATACTTACTAAAGATGATAAAACTTGCATTCTGTCTAACATATCCTTATATTTGTTAGGCAATGTCAAAAACAATTTCTATACCTGGTTCATGAAGCAGCTATACGATGAAATATCGAATCAAACAGCGAGCCTCATCACGAAGAAATACAGCACTTCGTTTTCATTGGCAGTGAGTTTGCTTGACCGCTCTATTAGACAAGATGTGTACAATATCTATGGATTTGTTCGCGTCGCTGATGAGATTGTTGACAGCTTCGATGGGTACCCACAAGAAGATCTTTTTGATAGATTTGAAGAAGAATTTTGGATTTCGCTCAAGATCGGTATTAGTGCCAACCCTGTGATTCACGCCTTTCAAAATACCATTGTAAAATACGATATTTCAATTTCTCTTGTCAAGGCTTTCTTGAAAAGCATGCGCGCTGATATTTCAAAGAAGATTTACCAAAACAAAGAGGAAATTGATGAATATATCTATGGATCTGCAGATGTTGTGGGTCTCATGTGTCTGAAAATATTCGTGAAAGGAAATCAAGCCCGATATAGCCAGCTAGAAGCTTCTGCGATTAAACTTGGGTCAGCGTTTCAAAAAGTCAACTTTTTACGAGATCTAAGACAAGACTTTGAAGAATTAGATCGGACTTACTTTCCCAATGTAGATCCTGATAACTTTAAGGATTCTGACAAAGACATGATTGTGAAAGACATCGAAAACGATTTCAAGATAGCAAAAGAGGGAATTTTACAACTCCCAAAAGAATCTAGATTGGGAGTATATTTGGCATACAGGTACTATTCTCATTTGCTTAAAAAAATCGTTCGCACACCTGCAAAAGTTTTAAAAGACGATCGAATTAGAGTGTCAAACCCGAAAAAAATATTTATTCTTCTGCAATCATACTTACGACACAAATTAAACTTGGTATGATGACTTCAATCTACATCATTTTACTTTTAGCGTTTGATTTTAATCCTGACATCAAAGAGGTCGTTCAAGAATATCATGAATTAACAAATGAAGTGTCCGAGATCTCCTTTATTGATAAATATCATGGAAGCAAAGATGCTTCTGTCATGGCATATGTTACATCCATCGCCATGAAACAAGCGGAGTACTCACCAAACCCATTGCAAAAGCTTCAGTTGTTTCAAGAAAATAAAACGATATTAAATGAGTTAATTGACACACATCGCACAAACATTCACCTGCGATATGTCCGCCTGCTAGCTCAAGAAAACACGCCTTATTTTCTTGGATACAATGAACATCTCGAGGAGGATAAACTCATCCTGAAAAACATCTTAGATGTGGAGGATGAAACCGATTACTTGGATTACTTCATCAGAGCAAATACATCGTTATGATTGTCATTTTTTACATTCTTATTGTCGCGACAACGTTTGCGTTAATGGAGGTTTCAACCTGGTTGAATCACAAATATGTCATGCATGGGTTTTTGTGGTTTTTACATGCAGATCATCACCAACCCAAATATCAAAATGTCTTTGAGAAAAATGACATCTTCTTCCTGATTGGAGCAGCACCTAGTATTACACTTTTTTATTTTGGGGTAAACCCTGAATTAAATTACAAGTTTTTCATCGCACTCGGAATTCTTTTTTACGGAATTGCATACTTTCTTATTCATGATGTTCTCATTCACAGAAGGTTCAAGTGGTTTGACAAAACCAAGAACAGATATCTGATGGGGTTAAGGAAGGCACATAAAGTTCACCACAAACATTTAGGCAAAGAAGATGGAGAGTGTTTCGGAATGCTCAATGTCCCGAAAAAATACTTCACTACACAGCGACCATCATGACGCCGCTTTACTTGTATGTTCTTATCGCGTCAGTATCTGTTCCTCTGTTATTTACGGTTTTTTTCATGGATTTCATCAAACGATGGGGTCACTTTTTAATATCTACTTCGATCGTTGCGGTTGTCTTCTTGATCTGGGATGCTTTATTTACGATGGCTGGTATATGGGGGTTTAATGAGGATTATTGTTTGGGCCTGAGCATCTTAATGATGCCCATAGAAGAGTGGCTTTTCTTTTTTGTGATTCCATTTTGCTCACTATTCACTCATTTTGCACTCAAACATTCAGCCCCGAATTTCTTTGTGGGTGAAAACAACACCCGCAAGATTGCTTATCTGTTAATCGCGGGGACATGCCTCCTGCTTTGTACGCATTTTTCAAAAGCATATACCGCCGTTGATGCCCTATTTTTAATAATTACACTTACGCTAGGTGTGGTTTTTTATCTAAAACTGTTGCAGCGGTTTTTTCTGTCATTTTTAATCATACTGATTCCATTTTTTATTGTGAATGGAATTCTAACAGGTTGGATCACAGATTCGCCAATTGTTTGGTACAATGATCTTGAAAATTTAGGGATCAGACTCACGACGATTCCGGTAGAGGATATCGGATATGCCTTCTCAATGCTCTTCGGTAATTTGATGATTTTTGAATTCATCAAGCCCAAACAAGACGTTAGATAAGATGTATCCCTATCACAATAAAATCAAACAACGCATCTTCAACAATGAACTGTTAAACTATGAGTTCGTTGAAAAATACAAGGCCATAAGCCCTTGTCTTTTGCTACATTTCGACACCGAACCGAAAATCCGCCCCATCCGAGAACATCGCTTTAAAGAATATGATGACCTGTTCCTTCATTTCTCAAAAAGATGAAGGAAGTCGTCCTAATAACAGGAGCAAACGGAATGTTGGCCAAATCTTTGGCGCAAGAACTTGAGGGAAAATACACCCTCAAGTTTTTAACCAGAGATGTGAAAGAAGAGAATGCGTATCGTTGGGATATCAATATGAAGTACATCGATCCTGAGGGATTAAGAGGTGTAAATCACATCATCCATTTGGCCGGATCTTCAATCGCTGATAAAAGATGGACTCAAAAGAGAAAACGAGAGATCAAGAAAAGTAGAGTTGAAGGTGCCCAATTAATGTTGGATGAGTTAAAGAAAAACAACCAAACAATAGACACATTTATCTCAGCCTCGGCGATTGGATATTATGGCGCTCAAACAACGAATGAGATCTTCACTGAGAATTCTCCAAATGGGGATGACTTTTTAGGAGAAGTGTGTCGAGAATGGGAGCATGTTGCACATTCGTTCAAATCAGATCATGTGGCAAACAACATCTCCATTTTGAGGTTTGGTATCATTTTAGACAGAGACGGAGGCGCATTAAAAAAAATAGCTGCACCCATACGTTTTGGCGTTGGAAGTGGCGTTGGGACAGGCAAACAATGGGTCCCATGGATCCATATTTCTGATCTTTGCGGCATGTTGGAGTTTGTGATTGCAAAGGATACAGGGGGCACCTACAATGCTGTTGCGCCTGAACACGTCACGAACAATGAATTCACCCAGAAAGTAGCAGCCATTTTAAAACGCAAGATTGTTTTGCCCAATATCCCTGGTTTTTTCTTTCGCCTTTTGTTTGGCGAAATGGCAGTCGTATTGTTAACGGGCAGTCGCGTTTCATCAGACAAAATAACAGATCTCGGTTACAGCTTCAAGCATTCGAAGCTGAACGACGCATTGCAGAATATTTTAAAAAAACCAGATTGACCCTCATATCATGATAAACTTAAAGTCCGTAATAGCTGGGATTATACTTACAAGCCTATTCGGGGTTGTTTCAGGACAAACCAGTACCATAAAAGGCCGTGTTTACAACAGCATCAACAACGAAGCCGTTCCATTTGCAAATATTTTTATCGAGGGCACCTCACTTGGAGCCACTTCAGATCTTGAGGGGAATTACATCCTCACAAATCTCAAACCAGGAACATACAGTGTGGTATGCTCATTTATCGGTTTTAAGAGACAGATCAGCTTTGAAGTGCCCGTGAACTCCGTAAGGACGACCACCCTTGATTTTGCTTTGGTGGAGGAAAGCACGACCCTTAATCAGGTTGTGATCACCGCTTCTCCATTCAACAAAAGAGAAGAAAGTCCCGTAAGTCTGAGGACGATAAGTTCCTCCGAAATATATCGCAACCCTGGTGGAAATAGAGACATTTCAAATGTGATACAAATTCTTCCTGGTGTCGCATCCTCATCTTCATTTAGGAATGACATTGTCGTTCGGGGTGGTGCTCCTAATGAAAATAGATTTTATCTTGATGGGATTGAAGTGCCAAACATCAACCACTTTGCCACGCAAGGATCATCAGGTGGCCCAGTAGGTATGATCAATGTGAATTTTATACGAGAAGTCGATTTTTATGCTGGAGCCTTCCCCGCCAACAGAGGCAATGCGCTCAGCTCCATCATAGAGTTCAAGCAAATTGAAGGAAATGATGAGGGTCTCAAGGGAACCTTTATGCTCGGTTCAAGTGATGCAGGCATCACATTAGATGGGCCGATCGGTGACAAGTCTACCTTTATTTTATCTGCCAGGCAGTCCTACTTGCAATTGCTTTTCAAAGCCCTGGGGCTTCCTTTCCTGCCTACTTACAACGATTTTCAGTACAAGCAGACCATCAAGGTCAATGACAAAAACCGCATCACCATTGTAGGACTTGGCGCCGTGGACGACTTCACCTTGAATACATCGGCAAATGATGGCTTAGAGGACGAAGAGATCATTAGAAGAAACAACTACATCCTGGGAAACTTACCCGTGAACACACAATGGAATTATACTGTGGGGGCAAACTGGAAGCATTTTGGGACAAACAGTTTTCAAAATGTTGTGGTCAGTCGCAATCATTTAAACAACAGGGCTGTTAAATATCAGGGGAACATTGAACAGCCTGAGTTTCTGATACTCGACTACAAGTCACAAGAGATCGAAAACAAGGTGAGGTTGGAAAACACCATTCGGAACAATGGATGGAAAATAAACATGGGGCTCGGATACGAAAACGCGATCTACACAAATTCAACTTACAATCAAATCGTGGTGGACGGAGCGGTGAATGTGATTGATTTCGATTCGCGTTTGCCGATCAATAAATTTGCTGTTTTTTCTCAGGTCAGCAAAGAGCTGGTGAAAAACAAGTTGATGGTGTCGTTTGGGGTACGTATGGATTGTAACGACTATTCCGAAGAAATGAGCAACCCGTTAGATCAGATGTCTCCGAGACTTTCGGCATCCTATTCTATCACTGAAAAGTTAAATGCAAATTTCAATGTTGGGCGTTATTTCCAACTTCCTCCTTATACGATCATGGGCTACCGAGACAGCAACTCTTTGCTCGCAAACAAAGAAAACAACATTACCTACATCCAGTCAGATCATTTTATAGCAGGGTTGGAGTTTAATCCTGGTTTGTTGTCCAAAGTGACCGTTGAGGGGTTTTATAAAACCTACGACAATTACCCATTCTTGACAAGAGACAGCCTCTCTCTTGCAAACCTGGGGGGTGACTTTGGCGTGATCGGAAATGAGCCTGTGACTTCAACGTCATTTGGCAGAAGTTATGGCCTCGAGCTACTTGTCCAACAGAAGCTGCTCTCCTCTGTGTATGGAATTCTCTCATATACATTCGTGCGGGGTGAGTTCTCTGACAAAAACGACGAATTAATTAATTCTTCATGGGACAACAGACATATCCTAAATGTCACCGCAGGTAAGAAATTTAAAAACGATTGGGAGCTCGGAATGAAATTTAGGTTTGTAGGAGGTGCTCCATACACCCCATACGATGTGGAACGATCTGCAACAAGAGAAGTCTGGGACATCGTCCAACAGGGTGTGTTCGATTGGGACCAATTGAATGAATTTAGAAACCCCGCTTCACATGGTTTGGACATGAGATTAGATAAAAAATGGTACTTCCAGAAGTGGGCTGTGAATGCATACATCGACATCCAAAACATCTACAATTTTCAGGCAATCAGTCAACCATTTCTTGATGTAGAAAGAGATGACTCTGGCAATCCCATCATCGATCCGAACAACCCTCAATCATACGAAATATCGGAAATTGAGAACATCAGTGGAACCGTATTGCCATCGATCGGGCTTATGATTGACTTTTAAAAACACCAATGCAATCGTGGTTCATTTGTAACTTGTAAGAATGAATGTGATTTTGAAAAACGCAGTTGTCGGTGCTGTTGCTGTATTAGTAGGTCTTTACATTGGTGGTTCGTTAAATATGTATCTCATAAATATTAGCGGAAGTATTGTTGCTCCACCCGAAGGGGCAATCATGACCACTACAGAAGGGCTGAAAGAAGCCTTGCACCTATTTGAGCCCAAACATTTCTTAATGCCGTTTCTCGCGCACGCCTTAGGGACTTTGGTTGGGGCATTTGTTGCAGCATTAATCGCATTTAAGCATAAAGTTAGGTTTGCTTTAGGGATCGGATGCGTATTTCTAGTCGGAGGAATCATGATGACTTTCATGTTGCCATCACCTGTTTGGTTTACCGTTGTTGACTTGTCACTCGCCTATATTCCCACGGCATATCTTGGAGGTCTTTTGGCGGTGAGATTAATCGCCAATATTAGAAACCGATAAAAGAAACTGAGGGAAGGTAGTTTTAATGCTTTTTCACGAAACAACTTGCCTTAGAGGCTGCTTTTAAACCCCCTCCTCTTTCTATCTTTGTACAATGCACAGATCACACACTTGCGGCGAATTGCGCCTGGAAAACTCCGGAACGACTGTAACACTTTCTGGATGGGTTCAGAAAGCGCGTGATTTGGGGGGAATGACTTTTGTAGATCTTAGGGATCGATACGGGAAAACGCAGCTTGTTTTCAACATGGAAACCAATGCTAACCTATGTAATCAGGCCCGGAAACTGGGAAGAGAGTTTGTGATTAAGGTGAGTGGAAACGTCATTGAGAGAGAGAGTAAGAACCTCAAAAATCCTACTGGAGAAATTGAGATTGACGTTGAAACGCTCGAGATTCTTAACCCAAGTAAAACGCCACCTTTCACAATCGAGGATGAAACTGATGGAGGTGATGATCTTAGAATGCAGTATCGGTATCTAGATCTTCGTAGGAATCCGGTGAAGCAAAACATTATGCTTCGTCACAGAGTGGGTATGGAAACGCGTAAATATTTAGATTCTGTAGGATTTATTGATGTCGAGACGCCGTACCTCATCAAGAGCACGCCAGAAGGCGCTCGAGATTTCGTCGTCCCTAGCCGCATGAACCCCGGACAATTTTACGCACTTCCACAAAGTCCTCAAACGTTCAAGCAGCTTCTTATGGTGAGTGGTTTTGACCGCTATTACCAAATCGTGAAGTGTTTTCGCGACGAAGATCTTCGCGCAGACAGACAGCCTGAGTTTACGCAGATAGACTGCGAAATGGCATTCGTAGAGCAAGAGGATATCCTCAATACATTCGAGGGCATGGTCCGCCATCTATTTCAAGTGGTCCTCAACGTAGAAATTGAAGATTTCCCGAGAATGGATTACGACGATGCGATGCGTCTTTATGGTTCAGACAAGCCGGATGTAAGGTTTGGGATGGAGTTTGTAAATATGTGTGATGTTGCGCAAGGAAAGGGATTCGGGGTGTTCGATTCTGCAGAAACGGTGCTTGGCATCGTGGTGCCGGGAGGAGCTGCCTACACAAGGAAGCAATTGGATAAACTTACCGATTGGGTCAAGCGTCCACAAATTGGCGCGAAAGGCCTAATCTATTGCAGAGTTAACGAAGATGGTACGACGAAGAGCAGCGTAGATAAGTTCTTTGACGAAGATGCTCGATCGGTTTGGGCTGAAAAAACAGGCGCAGGCAAGGGGGATTTAATCTTGGTTCTTTCAGGTGAATTAGATAAAACGCGAAAACAATTGGGTGAGCTCAGGCTTCATCTGGGAGAAGAAATGGGATTGCGTGACCCGAAGGTCTTTAAACCTCTATGGGTCATGGACTTCCCGCTTCTAGAATGGGACGAAGCGACCGATCGCTACCACGCGATGCACCATCCATTTACATCTCCGAAACCAGATCAGCTGGCACTTATAGACACCGATCCTGGAAAAGTAAAGGCCAACGCATACGACATGGTCATTAACGGGGTCGAGATAGGTGGAGGCTCTATTAGGATTCACGACAGAGAATTACAAGCTCGAATGTTCGATCTTCTTGGATTTACACCTGAAGAGGCGCAGGCACAATTCGGATTCCTTATGGATGCCTTTCAGTATGGCGCTCCACCCCATGGCGGCTTAGCCCTAGGCTTTGATCGTTTGTGCTCTATGTTTGGTGGATCTGACTCTATTCGTGACTTCATCGCTTTCCCAAAGAACAACTCCGGCAGAGACGTCATGATAGATGCGCCTTCATCCATACACGATGAACAATACTCTGAACTTGAATTAAAATCGACATTTAACCCCAATAAATAATGTATCCAGCTGAATTAGTTGCCCCAATGAAAGCCGAGCTCGTAGAGGTCGGTTTTGAAGAATTACTTACTCCTCAAGATGTAAGCTCTGCTCTGGAAAGACCGGGAACTACAATTGTAGCTCTGAATAGTGTTTGTGGTTGCTCTGCAGGTTCTATGCGTCCGGCATTAAAAGCTTGTCTAGACAACGAAAAAACACCTGACAATCTTACAACCTCTTTCGCAGGGTTTGATATTGATGCGGTCGCACAAGCACGAAAGTTTATGCTGCCCTACCCTCCCTCGTCTCCGAGTATTGCGCTTTTTAAAGATGGAAAGTTGGCGATGATGGTCGAACGTCATCACATTGAAGGAAATACAGCAGAGGCAATCTCTGACCACCTGAAACAAGCGTTCAACGAATTCTGCTGATCTTCGTATAAGAAAATGGCACGCATACTGACAGGAATACAAAGTACCGGAACCCCACATCTTGGAAACATCCTCGGTGCAATTAAGCCTGCCATAGATCTCGCAAATGACCCGGCAAACGATTCATATCTGTTTATCGCAGATATGCATTCGTTGACGCAAATAAAAGATGCAGAGCTGCTCAAAAACAACACATACGCCGTTGCAGCAACATGGATGGCTTGTGGGCTGGATGTTTCAAGGAGTGTCTTTTACCGTCAGAGCGATGTGCCAGAGGTGACTGAATTGGCGTGGTATTTACAATGTATGTTTCCATATTCTCGCCTCGGTTTGGCCCACAGTTTTAAGGACAAATCTGACCGTCTAGAGGATGTTAATGCGGGGCTATTCGGATATCCCATGCTTATGGCAGCGGACATTCTTTTGTACGATGCCCAGAAGGTTCCTGTAGGCAAAGACCAAATGCAGCATCTCGAAATGACCCGTGATGTCGCATCTCGATTTAATCACAAGTTTGGAGATACGCTCGTTTTACCAGAGGCACTCACAAGCGAATCCACCATGTACGTTCCTGGGACGGATGGAGGAAAGATGTCTAAATCACAGGACAATACGATTAACATTTTCGATGATGCCGGCACATTGAAAAAGGCGATCAATAAGAAAATAATCACAGACGCCACTCCTCTAGAAGACCCGAAAGACCCCGATTCTTCTGTTGTGTTCAAACTGTATGAACTGCTAGCTTCTCCAGATGAAGCCCTCAAAATGGCTGACGCCTTACGTGCGGGAGGATATGGTTGGGGTCACGCAAAGAAAACGCTGCTAGAAGCACTTGTCGACGGTTTTGAGTCCGAACGGGCTCGCTTTAACGAGCTTATGGCAAATCGTGAAGAAATAGATCTCGCATTGTCAAATGGCGCTGACCAGGCACGTATTGTAGCCTCCGAAGTTCTTGCCCGCGTAAGGACAAAAATCGGGTATTAACACCTGACCCTTTTAATTCCGAATTTCTGAATCAATCGAGCAACTCAGCTCCGTATTTGGTTTGAAATTTTCTGTAAAGCTCTTTTTGACGGTTGTCAAGATCCATCGTTCGACCTTGAATAAACGCATGTATCAGACGGTTTGTACGCACGTCTAAAGCATCTCCGTCAGAGATAAATAAAGTCGCGTCTTTTCCTCTTTCAATGGTTCCACATACATCATCCACGCCCAATATTTTTGCAGGATTGCGGGTGAGTGCCATAATTGCCTGCTCTTCTGTAAGACCATATTTGCGTGCTGTGCCAGCATAGAATGGAAGATTTCGGGTATTCATCTCCGTCATTCTGGCATCGACTTGAAGCGCAAAGAGGACGCCTTCGTCAGCGAGTAGTTTGGGCAAACGATAAGGCAAATCAACGTCATCTTCTGTGAATCTCGGCAGCCTGTGAACGCTTGTTAGAAGGACACTTACATTGTTTTCGCGTAAAATATCGCCCACGAGATAGGCGTCGTATCCGCCGACAATCACAAGACGTTTGATTCCCATTTCGCGTTTGAAGTGAACTGCTTCTGTAATCTCTCGGACATCAGAGGCATGACAATAAAGCGCAAGCGATCCATCAAAAATTCCACGCATGGCTTCGTGCCGGACATCCATCACCGAAGTGGAAGGTTCGGGATGCGCTTCTGCATAGGCACGAGCTTCTTCGAAATACCTTTCAATTTCGTGCTTTTGCTGAGTATATGTTTTGCGCTTACGTATATCGATCTTTCCGTCTACAGCGTGTTTGTGATGGGTTGAAGGCCAGTTTAAATGAATTCCATCCACCATTTTTATTGACGCATCTTCCCAATTCCATCCGTCAAATTGAACGACTCCTGAAGCACCGGAAATCACGCCACTTCGAGGTGTTATCTGCCCCATGAGCACTCCATTTGACCGGACGGTAGGCGTAATTTCGGAGTCTGTGTTGAAGGCGATGATGGCTCTGACATTTGGTCGAAACGTTCCCACTTCATATTGATCTTGCGTCGCTCTCACAGCACCGATTTCTTGCAAACCCAAGGTGGTGTTTGTCACAATAAACCCGGGATATATTTGTTTGCCTGTGGCGTCTATTGTGTCATCATATTTGCTTTTATCCGCTTGAAAGGTCCTTCCTACGAAGTCTATTTTTCCATCCCTGAAACCTATCGCGGCATCTTCTATGGCATCACCCGTCCCCAGATGAGCTGTTCCACCTAGGATAAGAATAGAACGTGTTTGTTCTGGAGCAGGAGTCTGCTGAGAAAGGGATGCTGTTGAAACAAGCCCCGTAAGTATGAATAGTATAGCGTATCTCATGACTTAGTTGTTTTCCTCTGTTTCTGTATCACAATGGTAGTGTGTGCGAATTTTCTCGGAGGGTTTTTGCATTGCTGCACCCGCTGATCCAGCCGCTAGCATCTTCTTTGTGATACGGGCACGCTCGGTCTGAATGCCCTCTCGTAGAATCAAATCTTGCTCCAGGCTGAAGAGGCATTCTCCCTCTACATAAGTCCTGACGGCTCGCGCATTCATGCTTAATGGATTGTCATCCCAAACCACGATATCTGCATCTTTACCCACTTTTATTGACCCCGTTTTGTGATCAATGTGGAGCAGTTTTGCGGGATTAAGCGTTACAAATTTGAGTGCATCTTCTTCTGGCACTTGCCCATACTTCACGGCCTTCGCAGCTTCTTGATTGAGGCGCCGTGCCATTTCTGCATCATCACTGTTGAATGCTGTCGTAATACCTTGGCCATATAAAATCGCTCCGTTATAAGGTATTGCGTCTTTTACTTCATATTTATATGCCCACCAGTCGCTGAAGGTTGATCCCCCCGCCCCGTGTTCTTTCATCTTATCGGCTACTTTATAACCCTCGAGGATGTGCGTGAACGTATTCAGTCGAAACTTCATTGAGTCTGCGACATGCATCAGCATATTTATCTCGTCTTGTCTGTAACTGTGACATGTTACAAATCGTTCTTCTCTTAAAATCTGAAGCAGGGTCTCAAGTTCAATATCGTAGCGAGGCTTGAGGGGGCCGTTGCCTGATTTCAAGTCTCGGCGGCTCGTTTTTGACAGGTCATGACGGTATTTAACAAACGACGCTCCGTATTCACGAGCGCGGATAAAGTGATCATAAAACACTTGCTCTACCCCCATTCTAGATTGGGGGAATCTGATTTTTTGAGCATCGCCCCAATTGCTTTGTTTTACATTCTCGCCAAGTGCAAACTTGATAAAAGGAGTCGCATTCTCGTACAATAAATCCGTCGGTTTAGAACCCCATCGGAACTTAATTACTGCGCTTTGACCCCCTATCGGGTTCGCGGACCCATGAAGAAGTTGAGCACAGGTTACTCCGCCTGCAAGTTGCCTATAGATATTTACATCTTCACTATTTAAAGAATGACCAATCCAAACCTCAGCACTGCTTGCCTGAGTTGCCTCATTTACACCTCTTTCAATCGCAATATGAGAATGTTCATCAATAATACCGGGCGTAAGATGCACCCCTCTGCCATCGATTTCTTCTGTTTCAATGGTTGAACCTATGAATTCGTTCACATTGAGCCTCGACCCTACGGCAGCAATTTTACCCTTATAGAGGAGGACATCTGTGTCGTTTAAGATTCCATCATTTTCACATGTCCAAACCGTCGCTCCTCGAATTACAACGGCCTTCTCTGAGACTACAATGGAGGGGTCTTTCGGTGAGCCATACGCGGTAAAAGGGTAGAATACTTCCCCGAGCGATTCTTGTGTTGTGTCCTCAGTGCGCATGGAGTCCGTCACCACCTTCACGTCTTGAGAATCTATTTTTACCGCACTCCACGAAGCCCAGGTTCCATCGGACATCTGGGCTGAACCCTCCCAAATCCTGCTGTCCATCCAAACATTGCCTGTAAGTCTAAGTGGCCCCGTTTCTGAATCGAATCCAAGCACAATTGTTCTGTTGTCAAGCGTGATTGATACTTTTTTCTTCGTCGTATCATTGATTACTTCTTCTGCTTTCCAGCCTTCTGTTACTGAGATATGCTTCAGTTCATCGCCATAACCACCGAAAGAAATGTCGTATTCTCCTGAGATATCTACAGCATCACGATCGTACATGATTGTAGGACTTCCACCGACCCAATGCTCTACCAGTTTCGTGTCGGAATCGAATAAAGGACCGTCTGCGACGATGATATTTGCTTTAAGTCCTGGTTTAATCGTTCCGACGAGGTCTGAAACACCAAGTAGTTTTGCTGGAACTTCTGTCATCGCACTCAAAGCAACATCAATGGGTAAGCCTCTGTCTACTGCTTTACGTACTGCAGGAAGAAACTCCGATGGGCTTTTTAATCCTTGAGCTGTCAGGCAGAACTTAATCCCAGAAGAATGGAGAATGGAGGCATTGCTTGGCGCGAGTTCCCAGTGCTTTAATTCAGTTAAAGAAATAAACCTCGCAAGAAAGGGATCGCTGAGGTCATAGGGATTTGGATAGTTCACAGGAACAATGACCGTCGCACCCGTAGACTTTATTTCTTGAGCGCGTTGATAGCCATCGCCACCCCCTAAGAGAATGTAATCCGAATCGAACTCCTTCGAAAGGACATCCGCGCGAAGAATATCCTTCCAACTGCCCGCTGAGAAAATGACGGGGACTTTGGAATTTGAATTGAATGCTTCCAATGAGAGATTTGTTCCCCCAGCAAGATTGTCAGGTGCTGCGGAAGCATACCACGAAGCGTCGTGATAGGTTTGGCGTAAGAGAGCGGTAGCCCCCATCAGAGAGCTTGGATAAGATTGGCGGGAAGATCCCTTTCGGAAACTCAAATGTGTTGTGGCAAGTGGCAGCAGCATTGCCTCGCGGGCATCCTCTACAGGCATAACAAGTGCGCCCGAACCACGCACAATTCCATCTGGAACATGCGTTAAGAGAGCTCCGAATCCAGCTTCACGCAAAGCCTTTGCATCGTTCTCCTCGGGAATAAATTTCTCAAAGGCATCAATTTCAGGACGGATGGCTTGATTCCAACCATACGCACCTTTAATGTTCGTTTCATACTGAGGTGATCTAGACCACTTTGCAGGTTTCACATCTGGAAGACCGTATGACGAATGTAAGTCCACAAAAGACGGGTAAAGATGATGTCCTGTGAGATCTAAACGAACCGCTGGACCTGTGACCGATTCCGGGTTAACATCTTGTATTTGGCCTCTGAAAAGAACCACTGTCGCATCGTTTAGAACAGTAGATGCATCCACATGCACCGTCGCATGTTCAAGAACGATTTTCACCAAATGTTTGTCTATCGTTCCGTTTACAGGAAAGGTAGAAGAGGCGGGGTTTGGATTTTGTGCAAAAATCCCTGCAGCAAAGAAGCAGGTAAGAAGCAGAGAAAATAGGTTGCGCATGGTTTTCTAGTATCTAGAGGGCAAGTTACTTACTCCTGAGGAATGTCCTAAAATATTCGGAAGTATCTTGCAGATGATTAGTCAACGCAATAGAAAGCTATGGAAAACAACATGGAAACACCGAAATTCCCTACTACAGTGTACGCTGAGATGACACCTAATCCAGCAACAATGAAATTCATGGTGGACAGACAACTCGTTTCTGAATTACACCAATTGGATTTTCTGAATCAACAGGAAGCAAAAGTATGCTCCCCACTTGCTGCAGAACTGTTCAATTTTCCATTTGTAACTGGCGTTTTTATAAGCGGCAATATCGTTTCTGTATCGAAAGACGAATCTTTGGGTTGGGAAATGATTGTCATGCAGCTTCGGGAATATATCCGGGAGTGGCTTGTAGACAACGAATTTGCAGTCACTGAAGATAAAATATCTGAACTTGCCGCGCGAGGTAATTCAACGGATACAGAAGGGAAATCAGCTGTTACCATAGAAAAATTAATTGAATCTGAGAACCTGTCTCCTACTGAGTTCGATCAACAAATAGGAGATCTCCTCAATGAATTTGTAAGACCCGCTGTAGAACAAGATGGTGGAGCGATCGATTTTGTGGGATTTAAAGAGGGTGTTGTATACGTTCAATTGAGAGGTGCTTGTGCAGGTTGCCCTTCTTCCACTGAGACTTTGAAAGGTGGAATCGAAACCCTTCTCTCTGCAAAAATTGAAGAAGTGAATGAGGTTGTTGCGATTGCATAACAATTTTTAAGGTGTACATAAATTATGTATACGGGTTTTTATGTAGTATCTTAATATCTCAATTACACATGTCCTAACATGATTAAAAGACTACTTTTCTATTTCGTTTCCCTCACATTTGGGGGAGTTCTTTGGGGTCAAACCGCTTTCGGACCACCTTCACTACAGAAAAAAATTGCAGAACACAATTTATCTGAGGCATGTCATTCGGCCTCTAACCCTGGCTTGATTGGAACAGGAAGAGACGTGTTCTCAAAAGTAGATCCTCCCCAGTGGTTTACTCCTGGTTCTGATAGGGAAGCGAATATTGTGGTGAGCTTCAGTCCGGGGTTTCCTGCAGAGGCTCAAACCGCTCTTGAATACGCATTGGATATTTGGGGACAGCTTCTAAACAGTGAAATTACGATTTGGGTTAACGCAGACTGGGGTACTCTAAGTTCGGGTGTGCTTGCTCAAGCCGGCCCCGAGACTTTGCACTCTAACTTTACTGGAGCAACGGCTGCAAATAGATATTTTCCTGGAGCTTTGGCAAACTCACTATCTGCAAGCGATCTATCGCCCGGACAACCCGATCTGAATATTACTTTTGGAGATGAGATAAATTGGTATTACGGTCTTGATGGCAACACGCCTGGCAGTCAATATGATTTTGTAACCGTTGCGCTTCACGAGGTGAGTCACGGACTAGGTTTTATAGGTAGTGCAACTCACAATGGAAACTCTGGCTTTACTGGGGTTTCTGGAACGCCTCTAATTTATGATGTTTTCGTTGAAACTTCAGACGCGACAAGCATACTTAGCTTTAACAGCGGAACCGTTGACCTAGGTGATGCACTCGAAAGTGATGCGTTGTTTTGGAATGGAGCAGAGGGATGGGGTGCTTCTACCTCAGGAAGGCCTCGACTTTACGCGCCTCCAAATTGGAACGGAGGGTCCAGCTATTCACACCTCCGAGAAAACACCTATCAACCTGGAACTGTAAACTCCTTAATGACACCTTTCTTAGGGACAGCGGAAGCAATTCACGATCCAGGTCCAATTGCTGAAGGTATGTTTAGAGATATGGGATGGAGCATGCTCACCGTAAACTGTGAGATTTTGTCCGCTGTTTCAGGCCTTCAATTTCCGTGTAACCCAGCTACAAGTACATATACCCAACAGGTCGTAATCACCTATGAAAACAATCCTACTTTAGGTGTAATCGTAGTCAACGGCACATCTCATACGATAGGCACGAGTCCCCAAACGGTGACGCTAGTAAATCAACCCGCAGATGGTCTAGCTGTTGATGTCGAGGTATATTTCACATCTGAGCCAGATTGCATTGTGACATTCCCAGCAGCTTACACAGCAATCGATCCTTGCTGCCTCAATTTGCGAATCTCAGAAGTTAACCCATTAACAAAAACGGTGTCAATAAGTAACTCTGGAAGCTGTGACGATGATTTGGATGGTTTCAGCCTGTTTTCTGACTTTGCACAAGTAGATCTCGTATCTCTTGTGGCTCCCGGGTATGTATTGGCTTCGGGGGGAACCGTAGAGGTGGTTTGGTCTGACTGGAATCCGACATTCATCTACACAAACGAAGGAGAATTATCGATCGTGAATCCCATAAATCAAGTTGTTGACTATCTCCAATGGGGGAGTCCTGATCATTCCGCTGAGCTTAACGCTGCTGCAAATAACATCTGGGTAAATAACGACTTTATTGCAGGAGAACCTCCATATGTTTATACTGGTACCGGTGGATTCGGAGTGTCAGAATGGAGTTTTGTGCCCTATGAATGTAATGTCATAGAGGCAAGCGCGGGAGTTACATCTGAGTGTGACCTGAATTCTGGTATCTATACGCAGGAAATAAACTTAACGCTTTTGGATCCCCCTGCCTCAGGTGAGATCGCTTTAAATGGTCAAGGTTTCGTGCTTGATGGGAACAACACGAGCAGTCTTTCAGGTGTAGCTATACTTGCGACACTAACTTTAGAAGATCTTGTTTCAGATGGCTTGACAGTTGATTTAAATGTCACCTTCGTCGCTGACGAAGCATGTGGAGCAGTCTTCTCGGAAGTGTTCATCGCTCCAGTGCCTTGTTATTGTTTGAACGATGCAAATGGTGATGGGACAATTAACGTGGGCGATATTCTTCTGGTTTTGGCTGAATTCGGATGCACAGCAGGATGTAACGCAGATGTGACGAATGACGGAAATGTTAATGTAAGTGATTTGCTGTCTATACTTTCAGAGTTTGGACAAAACTGTGTTCTTTAAAAACGCCCATTCTGTTTGAGACCATTAAGAAATCATGATGTGTTTTGCGCATGAAACGTTGAGGGCGCATGAGGGCCGAAAAAGAAAATCAGCCTTTTTTTAACATGTTTGACCGAACACTGCAAGGATGGCCAAGACATCTGTGATCGACACCGTGCCATCCCCATCAACGTCAGCTTCACACTCTGTAAGGCATCCATATTGACTGAGGAGGAATAAAACATCACTGATGTCAATGCTTCCATTCAGCACGATATCTCCCGTGCAACCCACAACAGGATTTACGTTGAGTTTTATCTCTGAAAACCCGTAGCAATTTCCGCCGTGGTTTGAGGTGACCGACAGAAGCAGGTAGCGTACAACCAGGCCTTCAAAATCCGGGCCGATTTCTCCGAAATAGTTCTCTGAGCCTGGCGCCTCTTCAAGGTTGATGTCTCCCCAGAAGTTCCAATTGGTGCCATCAAGCGACCAGTCCACAACCATATTGGCAACCCCTCGAGCGGTTTCGCCAAACACATTGTAATTCCAAAAATAGCTTTGGTTGAGTTCGTAATAAGCGCCAAGATCATAACGTATCCAATGACCTTCTGATCTGTCAGGGTTAGGGTTTACCGTCACAACACAAGATAGCCATGCATCGTCTGTTGACGTTGAGTGATCTCCCTCGCACATTTGAGAATGAAGCGTATTAGAATTAAGAAGCAGGACAAGGCTGACGAGCGATGCAAGACAGAAAAAAGAGTATGCTTTCATCATTCTTAATTAAAGATTCATAAATCCAATAGGATTGCCAACCCCTGGTGTATAGAAATTCTCTAGATTGGGGAATATGTTTGGAAGATCCGAGGGGGGAACTCCCATCCAAAGCGCGAGTTCTGAAAAATATTGATCTGTAGAGATCTCAGGAATCAACACGCCATTTCCGACATCTAGGTTTCCTCCCAAATCTAAAGAGGGGTATTGGCCATAGAACTGCCCACCATTCACCGCCCCCCCAAACACCATAGACTGACCGCCCCATCCGTGATCTGAACCACTCCCGTTAGAAGCGAGGGTCCGCGCAAAATCAGAGATCGTGAACGTGGTCACCTTTTCAGAGATTCCAAGCTCGTCCATGGCTTCATAAAACGATCCAATCGCACCACTCAACATCGAGAGTTTTGCAGCTTGATTGTTGATGACCTCTCCGTGTGTGTCGAATCCCCCTAATTTGAGATAATAAGTTTGTCTTTCCATACCCAGCGATCCTGAAACAGCGATGCTGTTGGCCACCATTTTCATTTGTTTTGAAATATTGGTGTTGGCAAACTCCGTAGACAACGGATTTAAATCTGAAAGCGCTGAAGTGAAAACTTCGTGCTGGCTCTGGGATAAATTCACTTTGTTTGCATAGGTCTGCTTGAGAATGTCCGCGTATTGTTGATCCATGATGTTTGACACACCTTCGCCCACAAGCATCGAAAAAGCATCTGCGCTGTTGAGCATATTGATGCCTACACTTCCTTGTGGTGTGATCGTGAATTCATCAACAATATTTCCAGCTTGCCATAAGTTCGTCCCAGCAAGTGAGAGGTTCATGGACATGTCTTGATTTGTGTTGCCAGAAGCAAGGATGTCTGCGACTTTTCCGCCCCACCCTTTCGCATTGCGCGACTGAGGAATAGATGTTTGCCAATGGCGTGCCTGGTCTGAATGAGACTTCAAACCTAAAGGAACGGGCGCCGCCCCAGACAAGATTTGGGATTTGGTCACTGGTTCAATCAAGGTCCCTACATTGGCAATCACCGCTGCTCTTCCCGCATTAAACATGTTGGCCACTTCTGGCATGGAAGGATTGAGGCCGTAATTAATCCCCGAAGGATCGGTGTAATCAAGGGGCAACAGATCGCCTTGCGGCAACGCTAAATTTGACCTCGTAGCTGCATAAACATTATAGGGCTCTGCTGATGTTGGTACAATCATGTTGTATGAATCGTTCCCTCCTGCAAGCAAAATGCACACAAGTGCTTTGTAGTCATCAGGTGGTGGTGATGGCGACAGGGAATTCATCATCCCCAGGGTGGTAAATGATGACAGAAAGGCGGTTGAGCCCATTGCTGCGCAGCCCGTAGTGCCAATGAAATTTCTCCTAGATATTTTGTTTTTGTTTTTCATTGAGGTCACTTTTGGATGATATAATCCGGGGAAATTAAGAGAAGATAAAGGGCCAATTTAACTCTATCAGCAGGTGCAATACCTTCTTCATCGATGAGCGTTGAAATGATGTCTAACGTTTCTGAAGAGGCTGTCCCGCCTGCAAGGAGTATGTTAAGCCTATCGACCATTGCTTGCACATCGTTCGATGCCAAAATGATTTCATCCTCAAAGTCTAAGGTGACATTGTCTTCGGGAGAATTTATTCCCACGCCCCACCAAGGGATACCTATGTCATCTGGATGCGCCATTGTAATGGACTCCATATAGGTTCCTCCCAAACACATGTCAGCAATGAGATTGATATATTTAATCGAATTCGCCGAGTTTAACAATTCAAACTCAGGTGCAACTAAAGATGAGTCCGATATAGGGCCTGAAGGTGCGTATGTCGGCAGAAAGAAATTGAACACCGTTGGAGCTGCCATCGGATGTTGCCCCATCTCTTGAGCCATCCAGCCAACACTCCACATCTTGCCCGATTGATTTGAGGCATTGAAAGACTTCAACAGTTGCATGTACCGCATCATGGGTTCCCGCATCTTTCCACTGCTTACGTCTTCAATCCAAGAACAATGTCTTGCTTCCTCATCCAGAAGAATTGCCTTCACAACCGCAGACAAATCTCCCCTCACCCCTTCCCCATTGTTCACAAATACCGACGCAACACGTTCTATGTATTCGGGAGAAGGGTTCGATTTCACCATTCTCTGAATCAACAGTTTGCTGACAAAAGGAGGTGTGTTTGAGTGTTCAAATAGGAGGTCCAAAGCCATGTCAATGTCCTGGCCGCCTGAAGCACCATCTACCGTGGATGCTCCGTTAAGCAGATGCTTGACACCCTCCTCGTGCCAACCTTCGAACATGACCATCGGCAGGGTTGAATTGATAAATGGAACCGTGTTGAACCAGGCGCCCCATTCAACGGTCTCCTCGGAATAATCGACCCATGGCGACCAATATTGTGCTGGGCCCAAACCGGTGAATACTTTAGCCAGTTCTCCAACATCGTTGCTCTCATAAGTCAGAATCGGAACACCATCTTCATCTGTGACAATGGAGCCATCCATTTCTAGTTGATGTATCCCAATTGTGAACAGTTGCATGACCTCTCGTGCGTAGTTTTCATCAGGATGAATGTTTTCATCTTCGTTGGTCGGCGAATTGTTGATCGAGCTGAGAAAGTATCCCATGGCTGGATGGTATGTCACTTCCTCGAGCAAATCTCTGTAATTGCCAAAAGCGTTTGAATTCAAAACATCATAATAAGCTGCCAGTCCGAAAGCATCACGGTCTAATTTAGAATCTTCCGAGATCACTAATATTTCACTGAGTGCCAGCGCAACTTTCTGCCTCAACAAGTCTTCACCCGACATCGCATTGTTCCACCATGCCATGCGCCAATAAAAATATGCGGGAAAGACATCCTCATTTCCGTTGATGATGATCTCGCCCCATTCATCATAATATGCTTGAACGAAATGGTCCCATACCATTCGGGTTGTATCGAGGTAGTTCATTTCTGGCAACAGGATCTGCTCATCGATCCAGTTTTCAAAACCTTGTTCTGAAAGTCCTTCAATGGCCTCAAAATCAAACCCTGTGGTTGCCTGACCTAAGAATCTAGCTGCATCACGAAGTTGCTGGTCCATTCCAGATCCATTCATGGTGTTGATCCCTTCGCCTAAAGATCCTGTTCCGCTCGCTGTAACAGAGATCCCTGTCACATGTCCAACGCCCAGATAATCTGTGTGAGGCAATGTTTGGGCGGAGAGGTTTGCTGTGAAAAACAGGAAGAATCCATATAAAATCCAATCCTTTTTCATTGTTTCAGATTAATTTAAAATCACGTGCTTGTATGACGGGGTCCTTCCTTCAAGGTTTAGTTGTAAAATATATGCTCCTCTTGAAATTTCGGAAACATCTATTGTTGTGGCGTTTTGTAAAACGTAGCTTCTCACAATACGACCTGAATAATCTCGCAAAAGAAGCGCTGCTTCGCCTGAGGTTGATTCAAGAATATTTATATGAAGTACCGTCGAAGCCGGAGTGGGATATATCTCGAAAACAATACTCTCGAGCTCATCAATGGAAACTGGCGTAATATTTACCGCGAGGCAAACTTGATCACTGGAGCATCCACCACTGTTTGTTTCTGTGACGCATAGAGAGCCCGATCCAGAGCCCCACCAAGCCACGTTTACATCTGATGTGCCTTCTCCATCTGTAACATCGCCACTTGTAGAGACCCATTCGTAGGTGCTTCCAGTAGTGTTAGGGTATGAGTAAGACAAGAGCATATTTGCTGTCGGAACAACTTCTCCTGAAATCATGTAAGTATCCAGATAACTACAAACCGTAGGGTCTGAAATGGCATTCGCTGAGAAGTTACATGCATCGGGGTCGTTGCATCCATATCCCAAACACATACAATCATCTTGAATCACATCGTCAAAAGAATACTGGTCTCCATCATCACAAGGATCTCCAGTTAAAAAACAAGTAGAATCGTCGAGTGTGGCTTCCATATCGTAGTTGCATGCCATCGCATTCGTACAGCCCGCACAACTTAAAAAATCACACGTTCCATCATCTACAGTCGCGATTGCATTAAAATTACATGCCTCAGCTTCGATACAACCATAACACGTGTAATCACAATTCATGCTGTCGTCTGTGGCGTTTGGATCATAGTTACATGCTTCTGGCTCGTAACACCCTGCGATTTCAAACTCATCACACACGCCATCACCGTCAGTGTCGTTGACACATTCTCCATCTAGGAAGGGGTGAGTAACATCTATCAGGTCTGGGCAAGTTTGAACCAAATTGGCTTGGTCTGCATTTACAAACGTTTGAAAACAAGTCTGAAGCGACCAGTCACCGCATGTGGTTACTTGCGCGATCAAAACACGTAACTCCTCTCCAGCCAAAGCATTTGGCGGAATGCCTATTGCGAATACCGCTCCGTTATCAGTAGATCCTGAGCAAATTTCATTTCCTGCAGGCATTCCTATCGTACTTGGAAGCTGACCAGCAGCGTCACCACTTGTCATTCCTATTGTCCAATACGTGTCGAATTCATATTCCGGGAAAGTACTCCAAAGCACAGAACTGTTTGTCGCATCCATCGCAATGGAACCATCAACGGGATTGTGACAACCACAAGGCGCATTTATATACATCGGAGGAGACCCTTCGGCACCTACATCTGCCCATATGGCGCTGATTGCATCGTTCTGGTTTGTAAAGTTCGCGTAGACGCGATATGCACCGAAGAATTCTAGGTCGCTCCCTTCCTCTAAAAACATGGTGTCTAATTCAACTGTATAGCCTGCAAACTGAGCATTTACTGTTGTGAAATTCATCGAAATGAAAAACGTCGACACCGCTAAAATCTTACAAAAATTATTCATCATATTCCATCTTTGTTTGACACACAAGTTAGTGAATCAAAGTGTAAATTTTCTTTCTTTTCTGAAGGATTTAAGAGTTCATGCCTTCTTCTATCGCCTCCGCTTCAAGAGGGATGTGTGCCATGAGGTCAACGAAACCATCCTCCGTAATTACAACATCATTCTCCAAGCGAATACCTAATCCTTCTTCTGGAATGTAAATCCCTGGCTCACACGTAAAAACATTGCCCGATTGCATCGGATTATGCCAGTGGCCCACGTCATGTACATCAAGGCCTATAAAGTGAGAAGTCCCGTGCATAAAATACTTTTTGTACGCTGGCTGACCTGCGGACTGTTTTTCTACATCGTGTTTGTCGATCAGCTTGAGATCTAAAAGTTGACGCGTCATCAGCTCCCCTACTTCTTTGTGGTAATCGTGTAAACTCACTCCTGGGCGCAGTAGTTTCATCGCGCTCTGCATGACTGAATATACAGAATTATATACTGCTCTTTGTCTGTCGCTAAATTTCCCACTTACAGGAATACATCGTGTCATATCCGCAGAATAATTTCCATATTCGGCGCCTACATCCATTAGAATAACGTCGCCCGCTTGGCACTCCTTGTTGTTTTCTATATAGTGAAGGACACATGCGCTGGGTCCGCTTCCAATAATAGGTGTGTAGGCAAAACCTCGAGAACCCCTTCTCAAAAATTCATGCATAAATTCTGCTTCAATCTCGTACTCCATCACACCTGGTTTTACAAACTGCAGAACGCGATCCAGGCCCGCTTTTGTGATGTCACAGGCGCGTTGCATCTGAAGAATCTCTGACTTCTGTTTGACCGCGCGTAAGTCATATAAAAAAGGTGACGAACGGGCAATTCTGTGATTCGGATACGTTGCTTTTATTCGCGCGTTTTCTCTCTTCTCTCTTGTTTCCACCTGAGAACTAGCTCTCGTATGAGGATTGTCGTTTAAATATAAAACATCTGCTTCGGCCATCAGGCGGTGAAGTGTCGCGTCAAATGCTGAGAGCCATTGAACGTTTTGTACTCCTGTTTGTGTTCGTACCTCTGGTTTTGTGAGCTTTGCCCCATGCCAAATCGCGAGCTCTGCGCTCGTCTTAATCGTAAAAAGAACCTCTCTATCCGATACCGCATGAGCATCTGGGAAAAGAAGCAAAATGGTTTCCTCTTGATCGACTCCGCTCAGGTAAAAAATATCGGAAGCTTGCTTAAATGGCAACTCGCCATCGGCACTCGTTGGAAAAATATCGTTGGAAAAAAACAAGGCCAATCCCTTGGATTCCAACTGTTCGGCCAAAGCTTTTCTATTACGTGTGTATAACGCGGAGGGTAATTTTTCGTAACGCATAGCTGCAAGGTACTACCTTCGAGCCATGAGTGATAGCATTTCTACATCTTCTGCGCCCAAACCGGTCGGATCATACCCCCACGCAAGACGTGTGGGGAACCTTTTATTTTTAAGTGGAGTAGGTCCACGTGTTGCCGGATCAGGCAATGGCGACAGCAAGGTGCCTGGCCTTGAGC
This sequence comes from uncultured Flavobacteriales bacterium, assembly GCA_963932755.1. GTDB lineage: Bacteria > Bacteroidota > Bacteroidia > Flavobacteriales_D > Sanyastnellaceae > UBA974. Next base: position 67,941 of record CAWVRV010000001.1, read on the forward strand.
TTTCTGAGCGTGGCGAAATCTTGAAATTTGATTTTGAGGCCCAGGTGCACGCAGTTTTTTCAAACGTCAAGGCTATTCTTGAAGCGAGTGGAAGTTCTTGGGAGGAGTTAATAGACGTTCAGGTGTTTCTTGTAAACATGTCCCGAGATTTTGAAACTTTCAATCGCATCTATGCGGCGTATTTCTCGGATCTTGGAGAAAATAGACCTTGCAGAACCACTGTTGAAGTAAATTGCTTGCCCACTCCCATCGCGATTGAGTTAAAATGCATTGCCTCTGTAAAATAATTGAATGACATGCCTAACAACAAAGATTTTTCACCTGAAATTTTAGATAAGCTTAACGCCCTGCAGAAAAAATATGCTGCAATGGGACAAGATATTTCCTCGTATTTAGATGGTCTACTGTATGCTGATTTTCTGACTTATTGGGATTACATCAACCTTGATACGCTCCTTAATTTACAACAGCCCATCACTCCATATCCAGATGAGAAGGTGTTTATCATTTACCATCAAATTACAGAGCTTTACTTTAAACTTTGTCTACACGAATTCGATCGTGTGGCTCAAAGTGTCGAAGCGGGTGAGCTCACTCCAGCCTTTCTTCTTGAGAGAGTTCGAAGAATAAATAGATACTTTGAGGCGCTCACAAGTAGTTTTGACATTATGGTAGACGGAATGGATGCCGGAGAGTTTTTAAAATTCCGGATGTCTTTGCTTCCCGCAAGTGGTTTCCAAAGTGCGCAATACCGAAAGATTGAGATTTGCTCAACATCTATTGACCGAATCGCTCACCAAAATCACCGAGAGAAATTTTCGAACCCCACAATTGAGGATTTGCCACTCGTTTTCAAACATCTATACTGGCGCGAAGGAGCGTCCGAACTGAAGTCTGGCACAAAAACCCTAACCCTGAAGCAGTTTGAGAAGAAATACGACAGTGATCTACTTGACATGGCGGAGGAGTATTTTTCTGCAAACATTCGATCTGCAGCAGCTTCATTGGACTTTTCTGGCGATGACAAATTCAAGGATGAGCTCAGACATGAAATGCGCTGGCTCGACGTGAATGTCAATATTAACTGGACACTCGCACATTATAAATCTGCCGTTCGTTATCTTCAACGCAATCCAGAAGATATCGCCGCTACGGGGGGAACGAATTGGCAGAAATACCTTCCTCCTCGTTTTCAAAAACGTATTTTCTTTCCAGAATTATGGAGTGAGCAAGAACTGGAGGACTGGGGCAAAACCTGGGTGAAAAAGGAAATATTCGGCATTAATAGCTAAATTTTTATGAATCGTATTTTTGTTTTCCTTGGATGTCTCTTTGCGCTTTCAGGTTGTTTGAATGACGAAACAAACAAACAAAATGGGCGCAACAATGGTGATTTTATTGGTCCCCATCAAGTTCCCGATCCAGAAATGAGGTTTGGTGTTGTGTGGGAGGGGCTTGTTGTTGATTCTGGACGCGTTAAAGAAGGTCAGTCACTGTCTCATATTCTAGATGCATATAAATTTGGTTCAGGAAAGGTCGCAACGCTTGCTGCAAACGCGAAGGATGTGTATGATGTCCGAAAGATGAGGGCAAACAGACGTTGGTGGATTGCGTCGACAGCTGACTCTTTAAACATCCCCGAATGGTTGATTTACGAGAGAAATGACATTGATTATGTGGTTTTTTCTTTAGGCGATACACTGGGAGCTCAACTTGGATCTTATCCTGTAGATACTTTATATCGTCGTGTTCAAGGCGAAATATCTCGGTCACTGTATCTGGATTTAGAAGCATTGGATGCCCCGACTAGCCTCTCAATTTCAATGGCAGGGGTATACGCTTGGACGATCGACTTTACGCATGTTCAGAAGGGTGATGTTTTTGACGTTTATTACTTCCGAAAGATGGCCAATGGCAAGCCTGTAGGGATTCCCGTCATCCTTTCATCTAGCTTCACACATCACGGTTATCCATTGCTGGCATATCGATTTAATCAAGGCGACGGGGAGGATTATTTTGACCCTCAAGGCGCCTCGTTAAGGAAGGCGTTTCTTAAGTCACCTGTCGAGTTCTCTAGAATCTCAAGTTCATTTAATAAAAAACGTTTTCATCCGGTTTTAAAAAGAATAAAACCGCATCTCGGAACTGATTATGCGGCGGCTACAGGAACGCCAATTTTAGCTGTTGGCGATGGGGTCATTATCAAATCTGCCTACACGAAGAATAACGGGAATTACGTGAAGATTCGCCACAACAACACCTACGAGACTCAGTATCTGCATATGAGCAAGCGTAAGTGTGCCGTAGGAGATCGGGTTCGTCAAGGCGAAACAATAGGTCTTGTCGGAAGTACTGGACTTGCAACAGGCCCGCACGTGTGCTTTAGGTTTTGGAAAAATGGTGCCCAGGTGGATCACCGACAAGAAAAGTTTCCGCCCTCTGCGCCTGTTAGAGATGAGAACATGAACGCGTTTGCAAAAGAAGTGCTTCGATTGGAAAAAGAGGCCGAGAGTCTTTAATTAAAATGGGTGAGGGATCGAAATAAATCCGTACTCCTTTTTGATTTGAATAACTGCCAACACGTTCCAAACGATTGTGCTTATGGCAGTTGCATATGCTGCGCCCATCAGACCGTAAATCGGAATTAAATAAAAATTTAAACCGAGGTTAATTACAGAAGCGACAATGATGATGTTGCGTGCCTTCTTTTCCTTTCCAGTCATCGTGAGGATGTACATCACAGGCCCACATATGGCGTTAATAATTTGGCCTATGGCAAGAACAATCAGTGGCGCCACTCCCGCAGAAAATTCTTCTCCGAAAAAATCCAACACGAAAGAAGGGAAAATCAACATCAGTATGAAAATAGGTGTACTAATCGCGAGGTTCATGTAGCCGATGTTTTTCGTGATTTTTTTCATCCCTTCCATGTCATTTTTCGCGAAAAACGAGCTGAACATTGGGGCCGCGATACTGCTTATCGCAAACTGAGTAAAGGTGATTAAGTTGGCCACTTTAAATGCGAGACGGTAAACGCCGACCTGGGACTCGTCCTTATAATAACCGATCATAATGGTATCTGTCCAATTCATAATCAAGAACATCGACGTGCTCATGAGCATGGGGAATGCCACTACAAGCAACGGCTTAATCTCTAAGGGTTTTATCAAGTTATCCCTCGATGTGAGGGGGAGCGATTGGCTTAGTCTTTTGGGAGTAACGATGCCTGAGATGAGGGCCAGCAAGACCAATCCAATTCCAAAAGCAAATAAAGGCACGACATTGTCCTCCAGATCTATTGCAAAATACTTGAAGCTGAAAAAGGATGCTGTCGCAATTAAAATCACTGTTCCCCTTTGCAAAACGCTGTATTCAATCATACGCCGCATCCCCCTAAATGCTTCAGAATTTATGCCAAACCACGTTGAAAATGGAACCAAAAAAGCCGTGACTCTGAAAGGATCTCCCAACATCTCATTCCCGAATTTAAGGGCGAGATCATCTGAAAACACATAGAGTAAAGCCGCAAGCACCATTGAAAATGGCATTGCGAGAGAAAGTGCGTAGCCATATACCTTTCTCAGGTGTCCGGGCGCTTTCTTCTCAATAAATTCTGGGATAAATCTGACCAAAGCACCGTCCAAACCTAGACTTCCAACCACCGTCGCAATTGTGAGAACGGTCAAGCTCAATTCAAAGACTCCAAAGGTTTCCGCTCCGTAATTTGTTGTGATCAAATAGGCAAAAACATATCCTGCTCCAGCTCCAGCAACCTTAAATGCCATGACCAAACCACTCCCTGAGAGTAGCTTCTTAAAATCTGGATTTAAATTTGAAAGGAACGATAACATCGCAATGGTATATCTCGGTTAAGAACGCGCAGAAAAAACAAGTCCGTACATCTTCATTTGCTTTACCATAGAAGCAAGGCCATTCGAACGTGTCGAACTTAGGTGTGTATTCAACCCTATGTCTTCTAAGAAGTGTAAATCTACTTTCGCGATGTCTTCAGGTGCTGCACCACTTAAAACCCTCACCATTAATGCAACCAGCCCCTTTGTGATAATCGCGTCGCTGTCGGCAGAGAAAAGCACGGTTCCGTCTTCTTCTTTTCGTGCGGCAAGCCAAACCCTGCTTTGACAACCTCGAATTAAATTGTCTTCCGTTTTGTCACTCTCGACGAGTGGATTTAGTTCTTTGCCCATCTCTATGATGTGCTCATACTTCTCCATCCAATCGCCGAACATAGAAAACTCCTCAACAATTTCGTTTTGGCGTGCCTCTAACAATTTCATGTTTTCCATAACGCAAAGGTATTTAATTTGAAACGACCGGCAATCCGGATGATTTCCATGCGTTTATTCCGCCGAGCAAATTATAAACTTCAGTATGCCCCTGATTGGCCAATATTTTTGACGCTGAACTGCTTCTGCTGCCCGCTTTACAATAGACATAGATCGCTTTTTCCTTCGAGAGTTCCATCGATTTCTTTTCGAAATCGTCACTGTAGTAGTCCATCTCCAAAGCGTTTTCAATGTGACCCTCATTGAACTCATTTGGGGTCCTTACGTCGAGAAGGATTCCATCCGTGTTTATCATCTCTGCAAAGGCTGTAGGCGTGAGATTTGTAATTGAAGAATGTTGGGGTTGATCTGAGCAGGCAAATAGAATACCCGTCAGTGAAACAAAAAATGCAATTTGAATAAATCTCATGACTTTAAGGCAGTTTTGATTGAAGAGAAGCCCAGCCGCCACCATTTAAGGCTTCCACACCATGTGACTTTAAAATCCCTGTCGCTTGTCCACTTCGCATTCCTGATCTACAGCAAAGAATAACGGTTTTATCCCACTTCTGAATTTCGCTCACTTTCGTAGAGATCATATCTAAAGGGATGTTTATGCTGCCCTTGATGTGACCTTCCCTAAACTCTGTAGGCGTCCTAACATCGAGTATTCGGGCCCCGTTAGACATCAGCTCTGTATAATCTGTTCCTTTTAAAAACGTGGTAATTTTCTTAAACATTAAGCAGTAAGATTAACCTATTTCAACATCTTTATGGCTCTTTCTAAAGCAGCAACCAACGCGTCTATTTCGTCAAAAGTATTGTACGCTCCGAAACTTGCCCGAACCGTTCCGGGAATTTTATACCAGTCCATCAGCGGTTCCGTGCAGTGGTGTCCCGTTCTGACTGCTACGCCCAATTGATCTAAGAGGGTTCCCAGATCTGAAGGGTGCGTTCCCTCCACGAGAAAACTCACGACACCGGCTTTGGTGTCTGCCGTACCGTAAATTCTAAGGCCTTCAATTTGCAATAGTTTTTCGTGTGCGTACTTCGTGAGTGCAAGTTCATGCGCCGCAATATTTTCGAGCCCCACTGACTCCATCCATTTAATCGCTGCCCCAAGCGCAATCGCACCTGAGATGTGAGGGGTGCCCGCTTCGAATTTGTAAGGGGGAACATTAAAGGTTGTGGGCACATCAAAACTTACAGATGAAATCATCTCTCCTCCCCCACGCCATGGTGGCATCGCGTCCAAAAGAGCGCGTTTTCCATAAAGAAATCCGATCCCAGTGGGACCGTACATTTTGTGACCTGAGGCAACATAGAAATCACAATTGATGTCCTGCAGATCGACATTCATATGGGGGGCTGCTTGTGCGCCGTCAACCATGACAATTGCACCCGCATCGTGGGCCAAAGAAGTAAGTTGTTTTGCGTCATTAATCGTTCCCAGTGTATTTGAAACATGGGAGAAACATACAAGAGAAGGCGCAAGTGCCAGTTTGGCCTTGTAATCCTCCAGGTCAATTGTACCCTCGGGAAATATCTCTACGACCTCAATCTTGAACCCAATTTCCGAAGCGAGTATTTGCCAAGGAACGATGTTGCTGTGGTGTTCTAGGCGTGTCACCAAAACAGTAGAGGATGACGTAAGGTTAGCTCTACCCCAAGTGCCCGCGACCAGATTAATACCATCGGTGGCTCCCGCTGTAAAAATTATTTCAGCATTTTCAGCGGCATTAAAGTGCGCTTTAATCGTCTCTCGTGCGCCTTCAAAAGCTTCGGTCGCTTGAGTCGCAAGAGAGTGCACTCCGCGATGAATATTGCTATGGAAATGTGACAAATATTCGCGTTGTGTTTCAATCACGGTACGCGGTTTTTGAGCCGAGGCTGCGCTGTCTAAGTAGACGAGAGGGAAGCCATTGACCTTCCTCTCTAGAATGGGAAATTCTCTGCGAACAGCAGCTACATCGTAATTACCATCCATGGCGTTCTGTGTAAAGGCTCATAATTTCATCGCTCAATTCTGTGCTTGAAACGCTCGAAAGAACATCCGCCAAAAACGCCTCGACAAGCAAAGCTTTTGCCGCCTTTTCATCAATCCCACGAGATTTAAGATAGAATAGCGCATCCAAATCAAATTGTCCCACGGTGCACCCATGCGCACATTTAACATCGTCGGCATAAATTTCTAGCTCCGGCTTGGTGTTTATAGCTGCACCGCGATCAGCAACGATATTCGTGTTCTGCTGAAAGGCATTCGTTTTCTGAGCGTCCGGTCTTACGAAAACCTTCCCATTAAACACCCCCGTAGAATTACCATACATGATGCCTCTGTAAAGCTCCGAAGATGTCCCGTCCGAAGACGTGTGGTCCATCGTTGTGTGGTTGTCAATATGTTCTGTCCCGAGGGGCAAATAAGCGCCATTAAAAACTGAATCAGTCCCCTTTCCTCGAGAGATGATCTCCAATTCGTTTCGCACCCAGTCTCCTTTGATGGTAAAAGTGTGCATTTTCAGTTTGCTGTCTCGCTCTTGAACAATATGCTCATGTGAAAAGTGGAATACTTTGCCACCTTCATTACATACTTTTTCCAATGAAAACATAGCATTAGGTCCTATTGAGGCTTCTAACAATCCATTGTACATTCCGCTTGAGCGATCTGACGCACTGGACCAAATCACCACATTCAACTCACCTCCTTCATCTACTTTGATCAAGTGTTTGGGGAAACTCGCAACATTGATGCCGTCCGTTAAGTGATGAATAACAATCGGTCTATCAACTTTCACATTGCGGTGAACATGAAGCGAAACCCCATCTTGACGATACGTTTCGTTGAGCTCACCTATCCACTCTTTTTGATGATAACCATTCGAAAAAATGAGCGTTTCACTTTGATCCATTTTACTGAATGGAATACAATCTACTCCATCTGATACAGGCAGGTCGCTTAAGGTCGGCTCGAAAACACCGTTCTTAAATACGACGAGATAGGCATCAAGGTTCAAGACCGGGTTTGGCAACACCGATTCTGGCCAACCGTTCATCCCTTGAGCAGCTTCTGTAGAGATCGAAATCTCTTTGTTTAAAAGCTTCGCAATTGGAGAGTATTTCCATCGCTCTGACTTCCTGGTTGGAGGAGGAAGAGTCGCCGAGAACTTATCTGTAAACACTGACATAGGTTAGGCGTTAGAGGTGTCGTGGGAAGGCTCCTTAAGCCAATCGTATCCTTTCTCCTCAAGCTCCAAAGCGAGCTCTTTCCCTCCACTTTTTACGATTTTACCGTTTGACAATACGTGAACGAAATCTGGAACGATATGTTCTAGAAGTCTTTGATAGTGCGTGATTACAATAAAGCTTCTCTCTGAAGACCGCATCGCATTTACGCCTTTCGAAACTACACGAAGCGCATCGATGTCCAATCCCGAGTCAGTCTCATCTAGAATAGCGAGCTTGGGCTCGAGCATGGCCATTTGAAAAATCTCGTTGCGCTTTTTCTCTCCTCCTGAGAATCCTTCGTTCACAGATCTGTCTCGCAATCGACCATCTAGCTCGACCAAAGACGAACATTCTTTGACCTTCTCTAGAAAATCTTTTGCCTTGATCGGCTCCTGTCCTTGATGAGCTCTCTTGCCATTTAAGGCCGCTTTCATAAAATTTAGATTGGAAACGCCGGGGATTTCTATTGGATACTGAAAGGCAAGAAAGACGCCCTCTCTGGCTCTGTCACTCGCCTCTAAGTCCAACAAGTCTATCCCATCAAGATCGACTGATCCGTCGGTCACTTCGTAGGAGTCTCGACCTGCCAACACAGC
>CAWVRV010000002.1:0-64910 GCA_963932755.1 uncultured Flavobacteriales bacterium
TTCTGTCAGTGTATCCGACAGACAGTCTTTACGCCCCCATCCACTACTTATTGAATATTAGCGGCAAACGAATTAGACCATTGCTCGCTCTTTCTGTGTGTGAAGCCGAAGGTTCTACAATTGACAAAGCCATGCCTGTCGCTGTGGCGGTTGAATTGTTCCACAACTTCACGCTTATGCATGACGACATTATGGATTGTGCACCCTTGCGTCGCGGTCAATCAACGGTGCATAAAAAATTTGGTGAGAACGCGGCAATTTTAAGTGGTGACGCGATGTTTTCTTTGGCCTTCACGTCTTTGGAACAGTCACCTCAAGGTTCACTGCGAGAGGTTTTAAAGGTTTTCAATAGAACAGCTCGACAGGTCTGTGAGGGACAGCAGTCAGATATGGAGTTTGAAGAACAGGAAGAGGTGACGATCGATGATTACCTCGAGATGATTCGGTTAAAAACCTCCGTTCTGTTGGCCGCATCTTGTGCACTTGGAGCTATTTCTGCGGGCGCAACACCTGACAGAGTTAATCTCTGGTACAGATACGGTGAAAAGATGGGGCTTGCATTCCAAATACAGGACGATATTCTAGATACTTTCGGCAATGCGTTGAAAACTGGAAAGAAAGTAGGGGGTGATATCGCTGCAGAAAAAAAGACCTTTATTTGGCTTTACACACAGCAAAAAGGAGCCTTGTCCCCTCATTTTCTCAAACCACTTCATGGCCAGGAAAAAATAGAGAAGGTGAGAGACGCGATGCGCGAATCTGGGGCAGATGTGGCAGCACAAAAGAAAATGAATGTATACGCAGAGGAAGCGATATCGGCATTGTCAGAGCTGGATTTAGATCCTGAAAAGAGAATGTTTTTTGCGGACTTAGTAAGTTCCGTGATGAAAAGATCCTCGTGACTTTCTCTAGTGAAATCAATCTCCCCGAGGGAGTTTCCTTGCCAGCAGGCATGTTGTTTGTCGATTTTCAAAAAGAGGTCTTTGCGCAGATAGCCAAAGATTTCCAACTGGATGAGAATGAATCACAAGAGCCTTTTAATGAGTGGATGGAGAATGTGATACGGTCAAATCCAGATCGAATTCACGCCTCGTTTTACCGCCTCGATTTGGGGGAGGAAAATGTGAGCAATGCACTTAAAATAGAGGATCCCTCGATGCGGTCTACATTGCTCGCAGAACAGTCAATTCAAAGAGCCGTTTTAAAGGTTCTGACGAGATTTAATTATGCGTTGAAAAATCGCCTAAATAGTACAAAAAATTGATGCTCAATCGATTTAAGCTATGTAACTTTGCGGATGGAGTTTGGACCTAATTCGATTACGTGGACCCTTTATCGTTTTTAAATAATATTGAGCCTAAACAATTGGACGTTTTGTACGCCCAATACCTCAACAATCCAGAATCTGTTGACCGTTCTTGGCGGCTGTTTTTTGCGGGATTCGATTTGGCAAATTCTCATTTCGGGGATGACTCAGCAAATCCCCAAACCATGAAGGAGTTTGGGGTTCTCAATCTGATTCATGGATATAGAACACGTGGTCATCTTTTCACATCTACAAATCCAGTAAGAGAGCGCCGTACTTACACGCCAGATCTTGCTCTTTCGCATTTCGATCTTGATCAATCTGATTTAGAGACTGTCTTTCAAGCCGGGGGAGAAATTGGGTTGAATTCAGCAAAGCTTAAAGACATCATTGCCCACCTTGAAGATACCTATTGCCACAGCATTAGTATTGAGTATATGTACATACGCGAACCCAAGCGTGTGGATTGGATACGCAACAATATTGAATTGAATAACCGTAAAAAATTCAATAAAAAGGAGCAGCTTCATATTCTCAAGAAAATTAGTCAAGCGACGTTGTTCGAGGAGTTTCTTCAGAAGAAATTTGTGGGCCAAAAACGTTTTTCACTGGAAGGTGGAGAATCCCTGATTCCAGCTTTAGATACGCTTATTGAAAAGGGAACGGAACACGGCGTAAAAGAAGTCGTCATAGGGATGGCTCACAGGGGGAGGTTAAGTACCCTGGCTCATATTTTAGGAAAGCCCTATATGGATCTTTTCAGTGAGTTTCAGGGCAAGGAATACGCTGGAGATGATGGATTTGAGGGAGATGTAAAGTATCATTTGGGACATTCTCGAACTCAGAAAGCGGATACAGGAGCAGATGTTCACATTACCCTTGCACCCAACCCATCTCACCTTGAAGCGGTAGACCCTGTGGTTTTAGGAATGTCTCGTGCTTTAATTGATGAGCTTGGTGGCGACGAGAACGCCGTTCTTCCGATACTTGTCCATGGCGACGCAGCGATTGCGGGTCAAGGTATCGTATACGAAGTGGTCCAAATGGCGGGCCTGAAGGGATATCGTACCGGAGGTACAATCCATATCATCGTCAATAACCAAATCGGTTTTACGACAAACTATCTTGACGCGCGCACCTCGACGTATTGCACTGACGTGGGGAAGGTAACACAGAGTTTGATCTTTCATGTCAATGCGGATGACCCTGAAGCGGTTGTTCAGGTCATGAACATCGCGCTAACCTATCGTCAAACTTTTCACAGGGATGTTTTCATCGACTTACTGGGATATCGCAAATACGGTCACAACGAAGGTGATGAGCCCAAGTTTACTCAGCCTAAGCTCTACAAAGCCATCGCGTCTCACCCTTCACCTTACGCGATGTATTTGTCACACCTGATCTCCGTGGGAACCATCACTTCAGAAGAAGGGGCTGCGCTTAAGCAAATCCAGATGGACCAAATGGAGGACGGTTTTGCGATTGCGAAAGGGAAAGAAACAAATCAAGTGAAGGATTTCCTCTCTGGTATTTGGGCTGACTATAGACGCGCTACCGCAGAAGATCTCACTACATCACAAGACACGAGTTTCCCAGAGAAAAAAATCCGCGATTTGGGGGATAAAATAAGCATGTTGCCTGAGGGAAAAAAGTTTTTCAGGAAAGTAGATAAGCTTCTCAAGGACAGAAAAAAGATGCTCGACGCTGATCGCCTAGATTGGGGGATGGGTGAATTGCTTGCCTATGCATCCCTCTTGGTTGAAGGCTATCCTGTAAGGATTTCAGGTCAGGATGTAGAGCGTGGGACTTTCTCTCATCGTCACGCAGTTTTGAAGACTGAGGAAACGGAAGAAGAAGTCATCTTGCTGAATGATCTTGAGAAAGGTCAAGCAAAGTTGTCTATTTACAATTCACTGCTTTCGGAATATGCTGTTTCAGGATTTGATTTCGGATACGCATTCGCGAGACCGAAATGTTTGACCATTTGGGAAGCTCAATTTGGAGATTTTAACAACGGTGCTCAAATTATTTGGGATCAATTTCTATGTGCTGCAGAGGATAAATGGAGAACGATGAATGGACTTACAATCCTCCTTCCTCATGGATATGAAGGAATGGGTTCCGAGCACAGTTCAGGTCGTATGGAGCGGTTTTTAACGCTCGCTTCGGGGGACAATATTGTTGTTACAAACTGCACGACACCCGCTCAGATGTTTCACCTTCTGAGAAGACAAGTCTTGCGTCCATTTCGCAAACCCTTGGTCGCATTTACGCCGAAGAAACTACTTCGTTATCCGAAAGCCGTATCGACTGTTTCTGAACTCGCAAAAGGCAAGTTTTATGAAATTCTGGACGATCCCCGTATGTCAAGAGGCTCAGATGCAAAAAAGGTCGATACCGTGGTCCTGTGTTCGGGAAAGATCTACTACGAACTCTTAGAGCGCTTCGAAGAATCTGAGCAGGATAAGAAACAAACGTCTAATATTGCCGTCATTCGGATCGAGCAATTGCATCCCTTTCCTCAGGATGCTCTTCAAACTTTACTTGAGCGATATGGTCACCATGTAAAAGTGGTTTGGCTTCAAGAAGAACCAAGGAATATGGGAGCTTGGCCGTTTATTTCAATGCACTATCAAGGAGATATTGCAGAGGCTATAGCTAGACCCGCCAGCGGAACGACTGCAGCGGGCTCACAAGTAATATACGCTCGTAAACATGACGTTATCATGGATGATGTGATGAAATACGCCCGTAAATAATTAAGAATCATGCCTATACTTGAAATGAAAGTTCCCAGTCCGGGAGAGAGTATATCAGAAGTGGAAATTGCTGCTTGGCTCGTAAATGATGGCGACTATGTTGAGAAGGACCAACCCATTGCCGAAGTCGATTCAGACAAAGCAACTCTTGAACTTCCCGCAGAAATGGCGGGAGTCATTACATTAAAAGTAGAAGAAGGAGATGTCGTACCCGTAGGTGATGTGTGTTGTATCATTGACACGGATGCAAAGCGTCCAGCAGGAATGGCCAAATCTACAGAGCCCACCGCTCCTGCACCGACTCCTGCACCGACTCCTCCAAGTCCTGCGGTCATTCCAGCTGCTAAACCTCCTGCTCAGCCTGCCGTTGTTCCTGTTTCTGAAAAAAGCTATGCAGAGGGAAGTCCTTCTCCTGCAGCCAAAAAGATGATGGCTGACAAAGGAATTTCTTCGGGTTCAATTACAGGATCGGGTAGAGATGGAAGAGTGCTGAAACAAGATGTTATTTCAGCTTTAGCTGCAGGTTTTGATCCTTCGTCGGCTTCTGCTCAAGGTGGATGGACTGGATCTCGAGAGGTCCGATCTGAACGTATGTCCATGTTGCGCAGAAAAGTAGCAGAACGACTCGTTGGTGTGAAAAATGAGACGGCCATGCTTACCACTTTTAACGAAGTGGACATGAAGCCCATTATGGACCTCAGGGCCAAATACAAGATTAAGTTTAAGGAAGAGAAAGGTGTGGGTCTTGGTTTCATGGGTTTCTTTACAAAAGCTGTGACAACCGCTCTTGCTGTCTACCCAGGGGTAAATGCGATGATAGATGGGAAGGAAGTGCAATATCATGACTACGTAGATGTGTGTATTGCGGTAAGCTCTCCCAAAGGGTTAATGGTCCCGGTTGTAAGGAATGCGGAAGTCATGTCTATTGCAGAAATTGAGGGCGAAATCAAACGCCTTGCCATTAGAGCACGTGATGGTGTACTTACCGTAGACGAAATGCAAGGAGGGACGTTTACCATCACAAACGGAGGAGTGTTTGGCTCGATGTTATCGACACCCATTATCAACCCCCCCCAAAGTGCAATCTTGGGGATGCACAATATCGTTGAACGTCCAGTGGCCATAGATGGTCAAGTGGTGATCCGTCCGATCATGTACGTCGCGCTTAGTTATGACCACCGTATTGTAGATGGGAAAGAGAGCGTAAGCTTTTTATACCTCGTAAAAGAGCTCCTTGAAAATCCAGAGAGAATGTTGTTTGGAGGGAAACAGCCAGAAGAAATACTCCTCGGGCTTTAAGTTGTCAGTATCTCGGTAACTCATTTATCTAAGGACTCGAAATCGCTCTCCATCAAGCCTGATAAGAACACCAATTAAGAAAGTGAATCCAATCAATGACGAGCCTCCATAACTGAAAAAAGGCAATGGGATTCCGATAACTGGTGCGAGACCTAGAACCATACCAACGTTCACTAATAAGTGCATAAAGAAAATGCTGGCGACTCCATAAGCGTATATCCGTGTGAAATTGGATCGTTGCCGTTCTGCAATGACAATCACTCTTAATATTAAGAGTGTGAATAGCAAGATTACAAAGGCACTTCCCGCAAACCCCCACTCTTCTCCCACAGTACAAAATATAAAGTCAGTTTCTTGCTCTGGAACGAAGCTATAAGCAGTCATGGGTCCATGCATCCATCCCTTGCCCGAAAAACCACCGCTTCCTATTGCTGCTTTTGCATGGCGGATGTTATAATCAGCATCTGGGTTGTTTACGTCTATACCAAACAGGACGTGGATTCTATCTCTTTGATGTGACTTCAGGACGGTCTCCATGCCCAGATGTAGCCCAATTGAAACCATCAGGCCAGCAACAATACTGGCAATGCCCCACCTGGTTATCTTTTTTCTTTTTCTTGGAACCATCAGATCTTTTGCTAGAAAAACAACGCCAATTCCGATTGCAATCCACACAATCCAAAACACACCTATCCCTGATTCTGTTCCAAAGAAAGGGTAGTGAACGGATGTTGCACCTATTAGAATAGTAGCGATGGCAACGAGCAAGGCACCAAATCCTATAATCAAGACGTTTCCGCTTAATCCCTCTCGATAAAGTACAAAGACAAATCCTGCAAATACGAGTACGGTTCCCGCATCGGGTTGGAGTAGAATCAATCCTGCGGGAATCGCCACAATAAGAAATGAGAGAAAGCGGACTTTAAGACTTCGCCACTTGGTCGCATCACGAGACAGATACCAGGCGAGAAGAAGTGCGGTTGTGGGTTTGGCAAATTCGCTGGGTTGTAAACTTATTCCACCAAATCCAAACCAGGATCGAGCTCCTCCTATCTTTTTGCCGATGATTAAGACAGCCACAAGAAGTACGAGCGTTAAGATGTATTGCAGCACAGATGTCCGGATGAAAAACTCGCTTTCAATATTGATAATTAAAAACCCTAAAAACGAACAGATCAAGATCCACATCAATTGCTTCCCGCCTTTCCCCCCCCAATCAAACCATTCTGCGATTTCGAGATTTGAGGTTGCACTTACAACGTTGAGTAATCCGAAAAACATCAGAACACCCACAAGGATTACCAAGGACCAATCTATGTTTTTGTATATGGATGATTCTCTAGGTGTCATGGCTGAAACGTTAAGATCCTATCCTCGCGCAGTGTATTTGAAACCGTATCTGTCAGATATTTTTCGACAAGCAGGCCTGCAATTGGCGCAGCCCATTCACCTCCAGAACCTGCATATTCCACATACACACTTAATGCAATCTTCGGATTGTCCCGCGGCGCAAAAGCAATAAAGACACTGTGATCTTCCTTGTCTTTGTTCTGTACAGTGCCTGTTTTTCCACAGATCGTAATTCCGTCAATCTGAGCAAGGTTGCCCGTTCCATTTGGGTGCTCAATGACTTTTTGCATCGCATTCACCACGGTTTCGAAATGCTTAGGTAGGATATTAAGATTGTGAATAGAGTCTATTCCGGCGGGTTTTCCCAGACCCCCGATGTCCCGAACAGGATGTGGTTCTCTGTAGTAACCCCTGTTTGCTATAATAGCCGCAAGGTTTGCCATTTGAAGTGGGGTGGTGAGCAATTCCCCTTCTCCGATTGAAATAGAGTAAATGGTCTTATATCCCCAGTGATTTTTACCATATATATTGTCATAGACCAAAGAATTTGGAATACTTCCAGACCTTACCCAGGGAATATGGCCTCCGAGGTTCGTGCCAAACCCAAATGCCTTAACTCGTTCATTCCAGTATGTCAGACCCAGGGAAGCATCTTTCAGTGGATGCGGATCGCGTCCCCTCAGAACCACCCTCCTCATCACTTCATAGAAATATGGATTGCAAGAGTGAGTGATTGCATCGGTGAGATTGTCGGCTGTGTGAGGCCCATGGCATCCGATGATCGATCTGTTGCATGCGATTGTCGTATTTGATGTGATCACTCCCTCGTCCAAAGCAATGATTCCCTGTACCATTTTAAAGATGGATCCCGGCCTGTATGTTCCTCTTAATGCTCTGTTATAAAGCGGTTTCCATGGATGGGTATTTAAGCTGTCATACACAATGCCTCTTCTGGTCCCTGTCAAGCTATTTCCATCATAGAATGGCGATGAAACGATTGCAAGAATTTCACCAGTTTCTGGTTCGATCGCAACGACACTGCCTCTTTTCCCACGCAGTAATTTTTCTGCATACCTCTGTAGCTCGACATCAATCGTAAGTGTGACATCCTTCCCCGGAATGGGCATTGTATCGAGTTCGAGAAGGGTTTCCTGTACGTTATTTCTCACATCTACAATGTGATATCGAGCGCCAGGAATACCTCTCAGTGATTGTTCAAACGACGATTCAAGGCCAGACTTGCCTTTGTAATCACCAAGTTGATAATACACATCTCCACGAATATCGGCTCTGTCAACTTCTCTATATTCTCCCAGGATATGTCCCGCGACCCCTGCTACATTGGACCTTACGGAGCGTGTCCTTGATTTTATTCCAGGGTAGTCCATTAACTGCTTAGAAATCATTGCGAATTCTTGCGCATTCAATTGCTTCACGATGATGGAAGGTACATACCTAGAATATGCAGAAGCTTTGTCAAGACGTTTTTTCAGTTCTTCATACTCCAGTCCCAGGACCCCTCCGAGAGCTGCTGTATCTAAATCCTTTGCGTTTCGAGGCGTCACCAGAAGATCGTAACTCGCGATATTTGAGACAATCAACGCACCATTCCTGTCGAGAAATTTCCCTCTCATGGGCTCAAGTGCCTCCCGTTCTTCGGTAAGTCGGCCCGCATAATTTGACCAATCTGAATTGATGAGTTGAATGTGTCCCAGTCTTGCGATAAAAACAAGTGAAATCATGACAACAATCCCTCCGAAAACAAGACTTCGATTTTTCAGCCCGGTATTATTCATGACCAAGGGTATGCACTGACTTTAGGACCCTTGGTTTTCGGTTTTTGGCCAAACAACCCCTGAGCGATAGAAAAGAGAATTACATTGAGTACACTGGAACACAAGGCTTTTGCAAAGGCGCTTGGAATCAAACTCCATTTAAACCCTTCTGCTGCAAACAGCACGAACATGTATGAAAAGGTGATCAGGGTGCTCAGCGCAATGAACCGGCCCCATCCATCGTGGTTTACATTGATAGAGTGGCCCTTCATAAAACCATCCCGCGGGGCAATAAATTCATTCCATTTAGGGATCATCAAACCCACGAATGCCCCAGCAGCCATGTGGAGCCCACCAGTCAGAATCACAACATCTAAAAATGCACCTGTAACAGCACCGATGATTAAATAACTTGCTTTGGGCAAATCCAAAGGCAACAGTATAAGTCCGTAGAGATGAAAACATATTACAAGCCATCCATTTGAAAATATTCCAAACCGAAAGATCATCACTTGTAAAAACCAGGTGAGCGCGAGGACACCTATTGCTCGAATAATTGAGTTCATTCTGGGGCCATGGTTATCAGTGAATCGACAATGCCGGCACTGGAGTTCATGAGGAATTCTACATAGTGTATGTGTTTGTAGTCGGCCCCTAGTTTAACCGTGACAGATTGAAATTTATCAGCCTGGGTTACAAGTACCTCTTCCACTTTACCTACCTCTAATCCAGAAGGGAATGTGCCCTGGAATCCAGTGGTCACTACAGGGTCCCCCGGTAGGATTAGTTCTGTGAGTGGAACATCTTTCAATGTTGCATATTCTGTTCCTTGTCCAGACCACACCATTCTCCCAATCGCCCCCTCATTTCCGAGTCTTACACTCCATTGAGTATGTAAATGAATGATGGGCAGAATAAGAGATTCGTGTTCTGTAACTTCAGTCACTAACCCAGCGATCTTCCCGTTATCTAACATGCCCATCCCAGGTAAAACACCAGCCAAACGGCCTCGATTTGCCACTAAAATATTGTTCTTAAAGTCGGACGTATATCTAATTATTTCAGCGGGAATACTTTTCCAGACTTCTGGATTAAGACTCGCCGGTTCAGTGTCAGTGACGTTCGGTTTATTCAAATTTATATTTGCCGTCCTCAGCCTGGCGTTTTCCATTAACAAGCTGACATTTGTGGTCTTCAAATCTTTGAGATACATCATTCGGCCAACAGTCTCAGTCCAACTCGATGACATTTTCATTCCAATTGATGCCATCCTTCCCCTGGGATGAGCATGTGTAGAAGCGATCCAATTAAGCGCGATAATTTCAAGCAATACAAATAACACCATTCGGTGATTTCGTCGAAGTAGTTGAATTAATGTGTGCACTGAATAGGCATATTATTCACAGATCCTAACCATGCATGAGGAAAGGGAAACGATCAATGTTCTTAAGCGCAATCGCTGTTCCTTTTGCTACAGCGTGAAGCGGGTCTTCAGCAATGTGGACGGGCAACTTTGTACGTAAGGAAATTCGAATATCAAGCCCACGTAAAAGCGCTCCTCCTCCAGCCAAGTAGATGCCGGTTTTAAATATATCCGCAGAGAGTTCGGGTGGAGTTTGATTTAAAGCAGTGTGAATCGCATCCTCAATTTTACCGATACTCTTGTCAAGACAACCAGCTATTTCAGAATACGTAACAATGACTTCTTTGGGGTGTCCAGTCATCAAGTCACGCCCCAGAACAGGATAGTTCTCAGGCGGGTTTTCAAGTTTACTGATCGCAGACCCCACATTTATTTTTACTTGCTCAGCCGTTCTTTCTCCAATCAGAATGTTATGCTGACGCCTCATGTAATCTTCAATGTCACGCGTAAACTCGTCCCCAGCAATTCTGATATTTGTGTCGGTCACAATCCCTCCAAGTGCAATGACAGCGATCTCAGATGTTCCTCCTCCGATATCGACGATCATATTGCCCATAGGTTCCTCTACATCGATGCCGATTCCAATTGCTGCGGCCATAGGTTCATGAATGAGATAGACATCCTTGCCTCCTGCGTGCTCTGCCGAATCCTTTACAGCGCGTTTTTCTACATCTGTGATCCCAGAAGGGATGCATATGACCATTCGGTGAGAGGGTGTAAACCAAGATTTCTTATTCTCATTGATCATTTTAATCATCCCTTTAATCATCTGCTCAGCAGACTCAAAATCGGCAATGACTCCATCCCTTAATGGTCGTATCGTTTCGATGTTTTTATGCGTCTTTCCATGCATTTGTTGTGCAAGGCGGCCTATTGCGACTACGCGTCCAGTTTTAATGTCCTTCGCTACAATGGAAGGTTGGTCGACGACGACCTTGTCCTGGTAGTAAATAATTGTATTTGCAGTTCCCAAATCAATGGCGATATCCTGCACGAAAAAGTTAAACAAGCCCATACTCAAATTTACACTTTCACGAATACAAAACCGATTTGAAAACGCTCTAAATGTGACTTAGTGGATAAGTTTCCAATTAGGTTGAAAACGTTGAGTTTGCCTGTTAGCGAATTGTTAATGACGGAAATGTCTCGTTCCAGTGGTGTACATCGCAAGTCCCAACTCATTGCAAACATCAATACTCTTGTTGTCATTGATTGATCCACCGGGCTGTATCACGTTTTTTATTCCAGCTTCAGCTGCAAGTGCAACGCAGTCTGGGAAAGGGAAGAAGGCATCTGAAGCCATCGAGCTGCCTTCAAGTGAAAGGCCCAAACCTGCCGCTTTTTCGACGGCTTGTTTGAGTGCATCAACCCTTGAAGTTTGGCCTGTTCCTGACGCAAGAAGCTGACCATCCTTCGCGAAAACGATGGTGTTTGACTTCGTGTGCTTGGCAAGCTTCATTGCAAAGAGCATGTCAGCAATCTCATTTTCATCAGCATGTGACCCGGTTACACAGGTAAGATCAGACGAACCCTCAATCTTGTTGTCCCGTTCTTGCACAAGAAATCCGTTTAATGCAGTACGAACCGTAGAGGTCGGCAGAGATACATCTTGTCTTTCCAGAAGGATTCTGTTTTTCTTCCCTTTTAAAACGTCAAGCGCATCGGAGTCAAAGCTCGGCGCAATGACCACTTCGCAGAAAAGAGTGTGTATTTGATCAGCAGTTGCGAGATCGATTGTTCGATTTGCGATTAGGACGCCCCCGAAAGCACTCACAGGATCTCCCTCAAGTGCCCGTGCGTAAGCTTCAGATAGCGTATCACGCGTAGCAAGACCACACGCATTGTTGTGCTTCATGATTGCAAAAGTGGGCGCATCGTTTTTGAACTCTTCCATTAAGCTTACTGCGGAATCAACATCTAAAAGATTGTTGTAAGAAAGCGCTTTCCCATGAAGTTGTTTAAGAATGCCTTCTAAATCCCCGAAAAACCGCCCTGCTTGATGTGGGTTTTCACCATATCGCAAAGATTTCACCTTGGTTACGCTGAGGTTTAATGTGTCAAGCGGAGAGATGTTTTCAGTGGTGCCAAGCATGTATTGTTGAATCATCGTGTCGTAATGAGAACTCGTACGGAACGCTCTCGAAGCCAGTTCGCGCCTTTCTTCTAGTGACGTTTCTCCATCTTGGTTTCGGAGAATATCCAATAATTTCCCATAATCATCCATGCTGGGAACAATCACGACATCTTTGTGGTTTTTTGCAGCTCCACGTATGAGGGCGATTCCACCAATGTCAATCTTCTCGATAATTGCGTCTGCGCTTGCTCCGCTCGCCACCGTTTCTTCAAAAGGATAGAGATCAACGACGACAAGATCTATCTCGGGGATTGCGTATTCCGTCATCTGTTTGTGGTCACCTTCATCATCCCTCCTAGACAATATTCCACCAAATACTTTGGGATGTAGCGTTTTAACACGACCTCCTAAAATGGA
The DNA here is from genome assembly GCA_963932755.1 of uncultured Flavobacteriales bacterium. Lineage (GTDB taxonomy): Bacteria > Bacteroidota > Bacteroidia > Flavobacteriales_D > Sanyastnellaceae > UBA974. The sequence continues at coordinate 12,404 of CAWVRV010000002.1, forward strand.
TGGATAATCTGTCAGTGTTTCGACTGGAATGACCGTTCCACCTAGTCCTTCGATGGTTTTCTGAGTTCCACCAGTAGAATAAATGGTCACTTCAAGACGAATCAATTCCTCAATGATTGGAGCCAATCCATCTTTGTTAAAAACTGAGATAAGGGCTGAACGAAGCTTTCGTGGTTGAGACATATGAAAAAGATAAGGATATTTGAGTGAGCGAAGTTAACTCAAGGTGTAGCTTTGGAGGTATGATGTGGCTGCGATTGTTAAGAGAAAGTTTAAGCTTCGCATGGAGCGCTATTGTCGTGAATAAACTGCGTACGTTTCTCTCTTTGTTAGGAGTCATGGTGGGCATTTTTGTGATTAGCTCAATATTTGCAGTCGTCGATTCTATGGAGGAGGATCTGATGGAATCATTCAGTATGCTCGATGATGATGTTCTCTTTGTAAGCAAATGGCCGTGGAGTATGGGCGGGGATTACCCTTGGTGGAAGTATGTCCAAAGGAGAGAGCCTTCATTGAACGATTCAGAAGAGCTTGCAGGGAGACTCACTCAAGCTTCTGACGTCGCCTTTCAAATGAAGGGTATGTTTAATCTCGAAGCCTCAGAAAACGCATATCCCAATGTTCCAGTTGCTGCTGTTTCACAGACTTATCCTGATGTGATTAGTTTGGATCTGGCGTCGGGTAGGTTTTTTAACGGTTCAGAAAGTGCTGCCGGAAGCCCCGTAGCGATCGTGGGCTATGACATCGCGATGAACCTTTTCGGTTCAGAAGAAGTTCTAGGTCAGAAACTTAAAATTGGGGGGAAAAGAGTTGAAGTTATTGGCACGTTTGCCCGCCAAGGAGAATCGATGATTTCGAACGGCTTTGATGAATTTGTCATGGTCCCAGCCACCTTTGCCCCTCGGATTTTTGACACGCGAAACGTGGATGGAAATTCAATAATGGTCAAGGCCCGTCCTGGGATTGAGATGGGAATCCTCAAGGACGAGGTGATTCAGCAATTGAGAAGTGTAAGGCGTGTCAGACCCGGCAATGAGAATGATTTTTCAATCAACCAAATAGAGATGCTCACCAGCATCATCTCCTCAATCTTTACTCAAGTGGAGTTAGGTGGCTGGTTTATTGCCATTTTCGCAATACTTGTGGGGTGCTTCAGTATTGCAAACATCATGTTTGTTTCAGTGCGTGAACGAACAAAGATCATAGGGGTACAAAAAGCACTCGGCGCAAAATCCAGTTTCATCCTCATTCAATTCCTTTTCGAAGCGATTGTGCTCTGCGTATTTGGCGCCATACTCGCACTTTTGGCCTTGGAATTCCTGATGTTTGTTGTGAATATGTCTGAACTGGGAATTACACTAAGGGTCTCGTTTGACAGAGTCATGATGGCGATGAGTATCGCAGTCATTTCAGGTCTTGTTGCTGGAATCGCTCCAGCCTTGTCAGCTTCGAGAATGCCTCCAGTGGAGGCCATGAGGTCGTCTTAGAAGGACAGGGAGATTCCCGCTCTTAAATAACCTACAGGCGCTTTCCAGTCGCCTGTCGAGTAAGACAGTTCACCGTTTGAATCAACATCTATTTCTACTATTCTTTTTAATTCGCCAGATTGAATCCTTGCGTATCTCACATCGAAATAAATAAGTTCTGTAGCGCGAAGCCTAAATCCTCCTGCGTATCCATAATTGAGGGCCGCTGAGAAATAGGGAATGTCGTTGACATCTGTTTGCGCTGGATTGTCGTAATCGTACGATGAAGAAAGTGCCACTCCTTTTGCGCCGACAATCCCTTCGATATAAGGTTGGAAACGTTTCTGTTTGAATGGAGAAACCGTCACCGTATAATGAGCATGTATCATTTGATTCACAGCCTTCAGTGTTCCTTCCTGCCCCGGGGTCTCAATTTCATTGTCTGCCGTGGCGATGGGTTGCCAACCCAAACTGATTCCGTTGGAAAGCAATTTCCCTTTGGTTTGTTTGCTGTAACTGAGTTCAAATCCAAGTTGCGGACTTTCAAGCAACAACTCGAAGTCCTCCTCGTTATGGACGTCGGACATCAAACTAAACGTAATGATGTGTTTGGCATCTTTGTGAATCTTTTCGTTTTTGCTTTTTGACGAGGAAGATTTATTATTCGAGGTTTGGGCTTGCATGCTAAAGGTCAATGCAATCAGTGCAAATAATAGAAGTGGAGACTTTTTCATGGGGTATTTATTACAAGAGACGTGCCAAAGTGGACTTTTGATTAAAACAAATATAGTGTTCGTCGTAGTTTCGTAGTGTGAAAAAAGTATTAGTCATAGGTGCCCGTGGGCAATTAGGCAACTGTCTACTCAGACAATTTGCCATGGACGCTGAACTTATTTGGGTGGGTTACGCCAGGGAGGACTTAGATATTTGTGACGTACAAAAGATTCAGGAGGTGCTGTCAGCCGAATGCCCGGACTATGTGGTCAATGCAGCAGCATATACAGATGTAGATCAAGCCGAAAGTGATCAAAAAAATGCCTGGGAAGTGAATGCCGTAGCTCCAGGATTAATCGCTCGCATCTGCTGTGAACTGAACATTGTTTTCCTTCATCTAAGTACAGATTATGTTTTTAATGGAGAAGAGGGAGGTACAGAAGAGCGGCCATATCTGGAGAGTGACACTGTGAATCCCTTGGGAGTGTATGGTGAGTCTAAGGCGGAGGGAGAGCGAGCGATTGAAGCGGAAATGAAAAAGGGGGGAGGAAGGTATCACATTGTGAGAACGAGCTGGTTGTATGACAATGTGGGGCGGAACTTCTTTACCACAATGGTTAAACTGGGACAGGAGAGAAGCGAAATTAAAGTCGTTTACGATCAGAGAGGGACGCCAACGTATGCGGGGTCTTTGTCAGAGGCCTTACGTATGCTCGTTCTTAAAGGTGGGGATGTGACGAGTGGGATATTGCACTTTAGCGATGAGGGAGTCACGTGTTGGGCCTCTTTTGCCAGAGCGATATTTGAAGAATTAGACATGGATGTTGAAGTGGTGGGGATTACAACTTCTGAATATCCTACACAAGCTGTGAGACCGGCCAATTCACATCTGGGCGGAAAACCATTCCGCACGTTGTTAAATCTTGAAAAACGAACGTGGAAAGAGTCCTTAAAAATGTGTGTGGGAAGCGAGTTAGAGCGGGTGAAGAGAAGAGCTGAGGTTTGGTCTAAAGCACCCTATGACAAGGAAACAAGAGAGACCGTGGGGATGTGGTTGTTGGAAAATAAAGAAGACGTTTTGACGGAGGCCTTCCACAAGGATATCGCATTTGGAACAGGTGGGATGCGGGGCATTTGTGGCCCGGGTACGAACCGCATCAACGCGGCTGTTATCTCGGGCGCCACACAAGGGCTCGTGAATTACATCAAGAAAACGAAACCGCATACGTCAACACCTTTAAAAGTTGCCATTGCATACGATTGTCGTCATCAAAGTTATGAATTTGCAGAGGTTACAGCGAGAGTTTTGGCAGGGAATGGAATCCAAGCATTGTTATATCCAGAATTAAGGCCCACACCTCAATTGAGTTGGACAGTCAGAAACTTAGGATGTGTGGCAGGTGTCGTTGTTACTGCATCACATAATCCTCCAGAATATAATGGATACAAAGTATATTGGGGTGATGGAGGTCAAATCGTTTCTCCTCACGACTCCGCCATCATCGGAGAGGTTCGAAAAATAAAATCACTTTCAGAAGTGAAAATCGCTTCCGGAGAGATCGCATCTGAGGACTTGATCACCTTGCTAGGACCAGAACAGGATGAAGGATATCTCAATGCAATTCTGAAATTAAGACGTTCAGTTTCCCTGAAAGAAAACGGTTCGGAATCAGGTCTTGTTTTTACAGGTTTACATGGTACAGGATCCGTAAGTGTCCCTCCTGCTTTAAGGGCGTTTGGTTTTTCAAATGTTCACGAGGTCAAGTCACAATCGTCACCTGATGGAAACTTTCCGACGGTATCAAGCCCCAACCCCGAAGAGGGGCAAGCTTTGGCCGAAGCTATTTCGCTTGGAGAGAAGTTAGGTGCGACGCTCGTAATGGGTACGGATCCAGATGCTGATCGGGTAGGGGTCGCTGTACCAAATGGAGAAGGAGGTTTTCAATTGCTGAATGGAAACGAAACTGGCGCGTTGCTTTTCGATTACGTCATTCGTTGTGGAAGAGACAATGGGGATGCATATGATTCATCAGATTTTGTGGCTTCGACTGTTGTCACCTCACCTCTTTTGTCTGCAATAGGTGAAAGTTATGGATTAGGTGTGCGAACAACACTCACTGGATTTAAACATATAGCCGCTGCAATCGCAGAAGAAGAAGCGATGAATGGGCGAAATTTTATTGTCGGCGCAGAGGAGAGTTACGGATACCTTGTCAAGGATACAGCCAGAGATAAAGATGCGGTAGCAGCGTGTTGTGTGCTTTCTGAGCTCGCACATTCATTGGCAGAAAACGGCACCACGATGTTGGACTGCCTAGAGCGTATTCATCGAACACATGGCCTCTATCAAGAAGGGTTGGTGTCCATCGTGAAAATGGGCAGAGAAGGAGCAAATGAGATCTCCGAGATGATTTCTAGATTTCGATCATCCCCTCCACGCATGCTTGCAGGTGAAAAAGTTGTGGGACTTCTTGATTTTGAAACCCAAAAAAACCACGATCTGATTTCCTCGGAGGTCAAGAATATAGATTTACCGAAGTCAAATGTGCTGCAGTTTGTCACAGAAAAGGGCTCTCGAATTACGGTGCGCCCTTCAGGTACCGAGCCGAAGATAAAATTCTATGTAAGTGTGAATACCACCCTTCAGGAAAAGGACAACTACTTAGAGAAAAAAACAGCGCTTACCTCTCAAATGACAGCGTTGTTTCATGCTGTAGGTGCAGCTTAAGAAAACTCAGAGTTTTTCTTCTATTTTCCCTTTCGTTTCTTGAAGTTTTCCCTTCGCTTCTTTCAGCTTTTCGTTGGCTTTTTCTTCCAGTTCTTCGAGATCGGTCTTCTCAGACCAATCCTTCCAATAAGGTAATACGAGAGGAGCAATGGATTCTACGACAGGAAAAATCACGCAGTTCTTCTCTACACTTTCAGGGATATGCTTTCCTCCGAAACCTTTAATTCCGAAAATGACAAATGTGAGAAGAAGTGCGTTTTTTGCCATTCCGAAAATGGCTCCAGAGAGTTTGTTCGCAAACCCTAAAGCCAACAAGTCGATGAATTTCTCTAAAATTCTTGCCAAAAGATGTACAATCAAAACGACCGCTACAAAAGCAATGGCGAAGGAGGCCACGGCAATCTCCTGACTGCTCCAGTCAACCTCTGAGGCCAATGCTGTAGCAATCGCCTCAGAGCCATAATACGCCGCGATTGCTCCCGCAACAATTGCAATAAATGATGCAATTGATAGAATAAATCCTTTCTTGAATCCAGAGAAGGCACCCCAAATTAGAATGATGCCTAATGCGATATCTATAAGTTGTGATGATTCCATATTGCAATGTACGTTCAAGGGCTTTCTTCAGGTAACTTCGCAATGTGCAAATTAAAAATCATCATTTCGTAGTCCATAAATTTGGTGGAGCTTCGGTTAAAAACTCTGAGGCGGTTAGAAATGTAGGGACCCTATTGAATCAAAATATACAAGGGTCCGCTGTGGTTGTCGTTTCTGCGATGGGCAAGACAACGAATGAATTGGAGAATGTGCTTGGGGTTTTAAACAAAGAGGGTGTTGTTTCAGCCCAAGCCCAAATGAATTCGATCATCGACGCTCACGAAGCCATCGCTCGAGAACTCGGGATCAATGTTGATTTACGCTTGATCTTTGAGTCGGCGCTAAAAACAGCACATGAGCTGGCGGATGAAGACGCACGATATGATGCGCTTGTCGCTGCAGGTGAGGATGCGAGTACGCGCGTATTGTCAGGGTATTTGAAAACGAAAAATGTCGAAGCAAAGTGGTCGGACGCCAGAGATGTTATTTTGACCGACACAAAACACAGAAGCGCGAGAGTCAATGAGCGTAAGATCTTTGAGAACGGAGCGGGGTTGCGAACGTCGCTCTCTGAAATGGAGAATCGAATCATCGTCACACAGGGATTTATAGGTCGTTGTCCTGATGGAAGAACGACGACTTTGGGACGCGAAGGGTCGGATTATTCAGCGGCGCTACTCGCCTGTGCAATTGGCGCAAAAGAAGTCGTCATTTGGAAGGACGTTCCAGGGATGCTCAATGCAGACCCACGTGTGTTTGAACACACAGAAACGATCAAAGAATTAGATTATGGAGAAGCACTAGAACTCAGTTACTATGGCGCCAGTGTGATTCATCCCAGAACGATCAAACCACTTCAGAACGCAGGCATTCCTCTTTTTGTAAAAAGCTTTGTGGATTTAAATGCACCTCAAACGAGAATCGCTTCTTATCCAGGCAAGATTCCGGGGATCCCGATGTACATCTCTCGACCGAATGTTTCCCTTTTATCTTTAGGTCCTGCCGACAATTCCTTTGTGGGGGAGGATCACCTTTCAACTCTTTTCGCGAGGCTAAACAAATCGGGAATTCACGTGAGAATGATGGAAAACTCTGCGGTTCAATTCGATTTGGTCTTCGAGGAAGACCCAGAAAGGCGACATCGATTTGTAGCGGGGTTGGGAGATGGTTTTTGGACGAAAACAGAAAAGGGCTTAGAATTGCTCACGATGAGGCACGGTAACGTTGAGCTCATGGATCAATTGACCGCAGGAAAGGAGATCGTGATGGAACAAAGGAATCCATCTACGCATAGGCGTTTGTTACGCGCTATAAAAGTCTAATATTCGTCTTCGTTGAAGAAAAAATCTTCCTTCGAAGGGTAGTCAGGCCAAATGTCCTCAATGGTATCGTAGTTCTCTCCATCGTCTTGTAGACCTTGGAGATTTTCAACGACTTCAAGAGGTGCACCTGTTCGCATAGCGAAGTCGATGAGTTCGTCTTTAGAGGCGGGCCAAGGCGCGTCTTCTAAGTAAGATGCTAATTCTAGAGTCCAGTACATTCCTTTATTCCTTATATAAGGTTATAGCGCGCAAAAATAACCGAATCTCATTTGATTGCAAGTTTTAAAGGGATTAAGTATACATTATCTTGCTTTCCAAGCAATTTCCTCGGTTTTCGTGATGTGAGAAAGCAATCTGGCAGCTGTAAAGAGTAAATCAGACAGCCTATTTAGATATTTAATGAGTTCCGGATCAATTTTTTGTTCTCTGGCGAGTGAAACACATCTGCGTTCGGCCCTTCTACATACTGCCCGAGCAATATGTGCATCAGCTACAGCTGGATGGCCTCCTGGCAATAAGAAGTTCTTGAGATCTGGGGTTTGTGCATCTGCTGCATCGATCCAATTCTCAAAACCCACAATATTATCCGATGCAAACTTTGGTAATTTTTCTTTCATCTTGGGATCAATTGTTGCCAGATGACTGCCCAAAAGGAAAAGCTGAGATTGAATTTCTCGAAAAAACACCCGATGTGTCTCCATTGATTCATGTTCTATTAATTTGCCTATGAATGTGTTAAGCTCGTCAACTGTGCCGTAAGCTTCGATTCTAAGGTCGTCTTTTGAGAGACGTGTGCCACCGAAAAGTCCAGTAGTTCCGTCATCACCTGTTCTTGTATAGATACGCATAAAACGAAACTACATAGATTATCTTGCGCATTAATGAATGAAGCGAAGAAAAAGCAACTGAGGTATGATATTGCCTATATGAAAATGGCTGAGGAGTGGGCCAAACTTTCTCATTGTACTCGAAAAAACGTGGGCGCACTTATCGTAAAAGACAAGATGATCATTGCCGATGGCTATAATGGTTCACCCAGTGGGTTTCCAAATGAGTGTGAAAATGATGAGGGTCAAACACATTGGTACGTATTGCATGCTGAGGCAAATGCCATCACGAAACTTGCCCGAAGTCACAACTCCGCTGAAGGATCTACCCTTTATATTACGCTCTCACCATGTAGAGACTGTGCAAAGCTCATTCTGCAAGCGGGAATCAAGCGAGTCGTTTATAAATCCGCATACAAAGATACAAGTGGAGTCGATTTCCTCACGAAATCGTCCATTGTTACAGAACTTTTAGAACAGTAATGCACGCTGCTTATGTCGACTAATCAAAATGGCCTGCTCAACGGACCAGCTCAACCACTGATCATCGCACTTACGCTGGTCGTGGGGCTTTTGCTAGGCCGTGGATGTAATGACGCCTCACAACATAGCCCTCACAAGGACAATCGGATTTCACACATCTTAAACCAAATTGACGTTCTCTATGTGGACTCAATAGATCGTGAGTCACTTATTGATGTTGCTGTTCAATCAATTGTCCAAGAACTCGACCCCCATACAAATTACTTCTCTAGTGAAGAAATCTTAGCGAACGCTGTTCTCATGGAGGGGAATTTTGAAGGGATTGGGGTAGAGTTTATCATTCGGGACGACACATTAATGGTTGTCAATGCCATCCCAGGAGGGCCTTCAGAAAGTGCGGGGATCAAAGCAGGAGATAGAATTGTTGAAGTTGAAGGCGAATCTATTTCTGGCCCCGATCTAACCAACGACCGGGTGATGAAGCTGCTCAAGGGCCCAAGGGGGACCCAGGTCGATTTGGGAATAACCCGAAACAGCAATGTCCTTGGCGACAAAGACACCCCTTTAGAAGAGGCATTCAACGTGACGATTGAGCGTGCAAGGATTCCCGTAAATAGTGTCGTGGCATCCTTTGTACTTGAAAGCACCGTGGGCTATCTCAAAGTCATTCGCTTTTCTGCGACGACTGCAATCGAGTTTGAGCAGTCAATGAACGATTTGGCAAAGCAAGGCGCTACTTCAGTGATTGTAGATTTAAGGGGAAACGGGGGCGGATATCTGCGTTCCGCAACAGACATGCTGGATCGGTTTTTAGATGAAGGTCTCGGGATTGTTTACACAGAGGGCAAGGCCTCTCCGAGAATAGATTACAATTCTACATATCATGGAGAATACAGCAGCTGGCCTATTGCGGTACTTATAGACGAAAACTCGGCGTCGGCCAGTGAGATATTTGCCGGAGCATTGCAGGACAACGACAGAGGTCTTATCGTGGGCAGACGGTCTTTCGGAAAAGGCCTGGTTCAGGAGGAATTCTCTGTACCAAATGCGCTGTCAGGAGCGGGTGCCCTTCGTCTTACAGTAGCTAGGTTTTACACTCCGAGCGGCAGAGCAATACAAAAACCGTACGGTGAAGGCGTGAATTATGCGAATGATTACCAAGACCGGATTGCGTCTGGTGAACTTTTTCTACAGGACAGCATTCAGCATTCGGATACAGTAGCCTACAGAACTTTGCTAGGCCGTAAGGTATATGGTGGTGGTGGGATTACTCCAGATGTCTTTATCCCATTAGACAGTACACAGTCAAACAGGGCTTTGGCAGAGCTGGTTTGGACAGGGGCGTTACGTGATGCCTCATTCACATGGGTGGATCTTCATCGCGCTGAGAATTTAGAAAACAACCTTTCTGAAACGAGCTCTGTTTGGACAAATTCTACTACAGGCGGCCTGTCTACGATAAAGAGAGTGGCAGAGAGACAGGGTACGGTTTGGCCAGACAAATCGAGTGAAGAAGGAAGGGAAGAAATAGAACGAATTATGATCAGATTCTTTGCCCAGGTTATGAGAAACGTGCAAGGAGAGAACGCCTACCACAAAGTGATAACCTCTGGTGATGAATTCGTTGAAAGGGCACTTTATGAATTGTTAGAAGATGAAAGGTTCGGTACGCGAGAAGGAGGAGTATATTTGCTCCTTAATGATTCAATGATCACGGATCAAACTTTAAATATGTATTAAATAATAACACAATGGCATTCGAATTACCTAATCTACCCTACGCTTACGACGCCCTCGAGCCACATATCGACGCGCGTACGATGGAAATCCATCACGGAAAGCATCACGCTGGTTACACAGCGAAATTGAACGCAGCTGTATCGGGTACTGACCTTGAGGGTTCTTGTATCGAGGATCTCCTTGCAAGTCATTCTGAAAATACTGCAGTACGAAACAACGGTGGAGGTTTCTATAACCACACGTTATTTTGGAATTCGATGTCCCCAAATGGGGGTGGAACACCTTCAGGTGATTTGGCGTCTGCCATAGACAGAGACTTCGGTTCATTCAATGACTTTGTCGATCAGTTTTCAAAAGCTGCTGCAACGCGTTTCGGTTCTGGCTGGGCTTGGCTATGTGTCTGTGACGAAGGTAAATTAAGTGTGTGTTCTTCTGCAAACCAAGACAATCCACTTATGCCTGGTGTTGGTTGTGGATGTACACCCATCATGGGCCTCGACGTTTGGGAGCACGCGTATTACCTCAATTATCAAAACCGCCGTCCAGACTATATCTCCGCATTTTTTAATGTCGCAGATTGGAATGCAATCGCTGAGCGTTACGCTTCGGCGTCAAAGTAATTCTCACTGTGAGTCGTCACGTTGTTATCGTTGCTGGGGGTACTGGTACACGAATGCGAACAAAGACGGCAAAACAATTTCTCATAATTAAGGGTCTGCCGCTTATGTGGTGGACCCTTCGTCGTTTTTATGAAGCTGTGCCTGACGCCCCTATATCTTTGGTCTTGCACGAATCTCTGTTCGACGAATTCCGCAGTTTAGAGATAGAATATGGTCCATCAGGTGTCACTCACCTCATACAAGGGGGTGTTGAACGCTTCCATTCAGTATTAAACGGGCTTGTCACTCTGCCTGATGATGGACTGGTTGCAATTCACGATGCTGTCCGTCCTTTTCCTTCGGTGAAGCTCATTCGGCACACGTTCGATATGGCTGCGCTTCATGGTTCAGCGATTCCGACCGTACCGCTTAAGGACAGCATCCGTAAAATTTCGGATGTCAATACAAATGAATCTGTAGCGCTTAATCGGTCAGATTTCATTTCAGTCCAAACCCCTCAATGCTTTGATTTGGCGCTGTTAAAACCATCATTTGCCGTTTCCTATTCCCCAGCCTTTACGGATGATGCATCTGTTTTTGAAGCAGCGGGTCACAAAATAACAATTTGCGCAGGCGACCCCATCAATTTGAAGGTCACAACGCCCGAAGATCTCCTGATTGCCAAGGCCTTGGCCTAAGGTTGAAGTTCTTGAAAGTTTACTTTGGGCTTTAACCACACGACACTCGCAAGGATTGCTGTAAGCCCTATTGCCGCACTTATGCTCTCTGTCGTACCCCAAACTGTGTCTGCGGGATTCATTCCTTCTGCAACCCACTCAGGGCCTAACCACCACGCTGCACATACAGCGACGCCATTATTCACAAAGTGCCCCAGGACAGCTGGCCACAAACTCCCACTCGCTACAACCATGTAACCAAACCCTGCGCCGAGCAACAGGCGGGGAATAAATCCAAAGAATTGAAAGTGTATGGCACTAAATAAGATTGCACTCACCCAGACCCCTACGTGGATGTTGCCACTCCATTTCGAAAGGAGCGGTTGTAAAGCGCCTCGAAATAACCACTCCTCACATATCGCAGGTAGAAATGCCACGGCAACGAGCGTTGCTAGAAATTGGTTCGAGGTTTCCATTTTGAGCATGGCTTCGGTTATTCTAGCCGCATCCGCTTCGAGTGCCGCTGCCATCGTATGTAGGGTTGAACCATCTACAAGAAGCCATTCATTTAACCGATAAGTGAGATCTAAAAACGGTGAGAAGCCGAGCGTAATGATCACGGCGCCAATGAGAAATTTGAACAGATGTTTGTTTTCCCCAGTTTGACTAAACCCTACGCCTCTTCCCGGTCCATGTAGCATGGCATAGACGAATCCGGCACCAGCAAACGCAAGGATTTGGTTTAATGAATTGAGGAGAAGCGTTGCACAAATTCCAGAGGTTGACTCAAGATTCATTAAGGATGACATCAATTCCGGAAGGGTGCCACCCGTCCCGCAAATCCATGCTGACAGGTATGTTCCGAAGAAAACAGAAACGCCCATACCTGTAACTGAAACACAGATGATGAATATTAATTGAAGGAGCGGATGAAGATTATGGAAGGCGTTTTGTATGAACGTCATGTGAAGGGCTTAATTTTGCGGCAAGTTCGTAAAACTCAGGTATAAGTTTGGTTAAAATAGCAGATATAGAATTGGGAGAGTTTCCACTCTTGCTTGCGCCTATGGAGGACGTAAGCGACCCTCCTTTTCGCGCAGTTTGCAAAAAGTATGGGGCAGACCTTATGTACACTGAGTTTATAAGCTCGGAAGGACTTATCCGTGATGCCGCGAAGAGTACAATGAAGCTCGATATCTTCGAGTATGAACGACCCGTAGGGATTCAAATTTTCGGAGCTGATATAGGGCCGATGCGCGAAGCGGCTGCTATCGCAGAGCAAGCAGGCCCCGATATTATTGATATCAACTACGGATGTCCTGTAAAGCAAGTGGCCTTAAAGGGTGCTGGAGCAGGGATTCTTCGGGACATTCCCAAGATGGTGGAGATGACGAAGGAGATTGTGAACACTTGTAGCCTTCCCGTAACCGTGAAAACACGTTTGGGCTGGGATGATGGTTCAAGACATATCGTTGAAGTTGCCGAGAGATTGCAAGACGTAGGGATTGCTGCGATAAGTATTCATGGGCGTACAAGAGCACAAATGTATAAGGGAGATGCCGATTGGTCTTTGATTGCAGCTGTGAAGAATAACCCCAGAATGAATATTCCAGTTTTCGGAAATGGAGACATAGATACGCCGGAAAAAACGGTGGAGTACCGCGAACGCTTCGGTGTGGATGGGATTATGATCGGACGAGCGAGCATTGGTTCTCCATGGATTTTCAATGAAATAAAGCATTTTATCGCTACAGGCGAACATCTCGACCCACCCGATATGAAGGAACGCATTGCCGCTGCCTCGATGCATTTCGAAGGGTCACTTACATGGAAGGGAGATCGACTGGGAATTGTTGAAATGAGGCGCCACTATGCAAATTACTTCAAAGGAATTCCGGACTTTAAAAAACACAGATTAGATCTTGTGACCTTTGACAATGTTGAGGACATTCGTGCCAAACTTCTTTTAATCGCGGATCTTTTTAAAGATCACGACTTTTCGAGGTAAGATTACGATCCTAAGAAAGCCTTCGAATCAGGAATTTTACCATCGCTGCAGATCCCAGTCCACCGATTCCGATCACAACAGCGAGCGTACCGAAAATGTCTGTTGCGGCTAATCTAACTGGATAAGAAGGGACCACCGATCCTTCAAGTGTAAGCCACCCGAACGCATCTTGGCCGATCACAAGTGCAATTCCTAAAACGGTACCGATGACTCCTCCCAACACATTAATGGCGAGACCCTGTAAGGAAAACGTACGCTCCAAAGCGCGGTCGTTCATCCCCATCGCCTTAAAAACCTCTAGGTCCTGTCTTTTATCGATCAGCAACATCGTCAGGGAAGCCAAAATGTTAAATGCGGCAACCACGAGGATAAAGCTAAGAATCACAAATGTGGCGAGCTTCTCCGCCCGATTTGTTTGGGTAACAAACGTATGTTTCTCCTCGCGTGTGCGTAAATGAACGTTGTCACCTAACGCCGCAATGAAGTTTTCGTCAGTTGCCAAACGCGCCGCGGAAACACCTTCATCTACTTGAATTTCAAACCTGGACACTACGTTTGGTCTGTCGAATAGCTCACGGGCAAATTCCAAAGGGGCAAGGATATATCTCGTGTCTAAATCTGCGTTAATAGAGAACGTACCACACGCCAAAGCAGGCAAGGTTCTGAAAGCTCTCTCTCTATATCTACTTAGTTTTTTACCTCTGACAGGGGCGCCAAGAGACATGAGTGGTGGATATGTAGAGTCAGACCGAATCCCCATCTCAGAACGGATTCCGTATCCGAGGCAAACACATTGCGAATTTTCAAATGATCTTCCCCATATGCCTTCAACAATTGCGCTATCTATTTGAGAGACCTCTCCATATTGAGCGTCAACACCCAAGACAGAACATATTTGTGTCACGCCGTTCCCCCGAATGATTGCTTCACTTTCAATCACTGCAGAATAAACGGCAACACCTGGATATTCTCCGATGATCTCTCCGAGTTCATTTGGCAGCACTTCTCCTGAAATGGGCACTGCAGCAAGGTCAGCATCTAATGTGCCAAACAAGTCCTGTACAAGGTCCTCTATTCCATTGAAAGCAGAGAGGATAGTAATCATAGACATCGTGACCGCTGCAATCACGAACATAGAAATTCCTGAAATAACGTGAACTAGTTTCCGCGATTTAGGTTGGAAAAGATATCTCCGTGCAAGTCTGAATGGAAGTCGCACTTCACCTACTCTTTTAACGCCTTCTCTACTGCGTCATAGTAATCTAGGCTGTCGTCGATGTAAAATTGCAATTCTGGAATTCGGCGCACTTGCTTTCCAATCACGCCTGCCAGATGATGACGCGTCCAATTCCTTTCTTTTTTCACCACTTTCAACGCGGCTTCTGTGTCCTTCACAGTCATAAAGCTTAGATAGACTTTTGCGACTCCCAGGTCAGGAGACATGCGCACAAGAGTCACCGTGATGAAAAGACCCTCGAAATGCATCGATGCTTCTCTCTGAAAGATGATACTTAACTCTTGTTTAATAAGGGTCGCGACTTTTTCTTGACGAATACTTGACATGTGACGAAGTTAGCTCAGATTATATAATTTCAGTATAGGAATTTATGATACGGATACCGCTTGACATGGAGTTCCTTCACTCTGTTATAAAGCAAGTCTCTTAAGTTTGTAATGTCCTCTTTGTCTCTCGCACTCATAAAAACAACATCAAACCCATCCTTCTCGAAACGTTGCTTCAGTCCTTCAATGATTTCAGCACCAGAAACCTCAGCATCCTCGTCTTCTAAAAGATCAATTTTATTGAAAAGAAGAAGCGTAGGCTTGTCATCACTCCCGATTTCCTCTAATGTGCGCTCGACGACCGCAACTTGATCCTCAAATTGAGGGTGACTGACATCGATGACATGGATCAGCAGATCGCTTTCACGGGTTTCATCGAGTGTGGATTTAAAGCTTTCAATCAGTTGGGTTGGCAGCTTCCTGATGAAACCGACAGTGTCACTTAGGAGAAAGGGAAGATTCGCTACAACGACTTTTCTAACGGTCGTGTCGAGTGTGGCAAAAAGCTTATTCTCAGCAAATACATCACTCTTTGAAAGCGCAGTCATAAGCGTGCTTTTGCCAGCATTCGTATACCCTACAAGAGCCACACGAATCATAGAGCCTCTGTTGCTACGCTGCGTAGCCATTTGCTTATCTATGGCAACCAATTCCTTTTTTAACAGTGCAATCCTGTCCCTTATTATTCTTCGATCTGTCTCGATTTCTTTCTCTCCAGGACCTTTCATTCCGATGCCCCCTTTTTGTTTTTGAAGGTGAGTCCACATGTTTGTGAGACGCGGCAAGAGGTATTGGTATTGTGCGAGTTCTACTTGAGTCCTCGCGTGAGACGTTCTTGCTCTTTGGGCAAAAATATCGAGTATGAGGTTCGGTCGATCGATAATCTTCACGCCCTCAATTTCTTTTTCTATGTTTCTGATTTGAGACCCACTGAGTTCGTCATCGAAAACAATCATATCAATCCCTTCGGCTTTTACATAGTCTCTAATTTCTAAAAGCTTGCCCGACCCGATAAACGTTTTGGAATCAGGCTTCGTGAGAGACTGAATAAATGTCTTTTTCGAAATTGCATTTGCCGTAACCACTAAGAACGCGAGCTCTTCGAGATACTCTTCCAGCTGTTCGCGTTTTTGGTTTTGGGTTGCAAGACCTATCAGGACACATGTCTCCTTTTCTTCAGAAGTCGAAACAGGTTGTCGTTTTGCCATAATATCCTTTACTTAAGACGATCAATGTACACCGCAAGTCCTCTAATCGTAGGCATATCAAGAACATCTTTTTGAGGGGGCATTGTGCCTTTGCCGTTCATGATAATGTCCACTCTTTCTTCCATTGTATACTCTGTGGTGACCAAATTCGGTGCCCCCTTAATCACAGAGACCCCATTTTCACCATGACATATCGAGCATTTATATCGGTAAATGAGCGCAATGCCTTCGAGATTGATTTGAGCATTCTGTTCAGTTCCAGGCTGATTGTCGCGCCCAATCTCAGTTCTGTTGGTAGGATTGTCACAAGATAAAACCATGAAAACAGCGAGGCATGTCGTGAAAAACACACGGAATCGGCTTGCCACATTCATAGGCTATCTACGCGCTTTAATGAAGCTGAGAACAAAGGCAACCATTGATAAGACAGACGTTGCAATCATTGCAATCACACGAAACAATCCGACCCCTCCAGAATCAAGACTTTTCGGCAACCTCATTCCCACCAAAGCCACTAGGATGACCAATGTTAAAAGAACGGCGACATGCGCGATGATTTTATTTTCCTTTTTTAAACCGATGGTACACAACAATAGAATGACACCAAAACCCACAGGAATTAATGCAGTTGGCGACTGAACATCGGTGTAATCGATATACCCCCATAATCCGAGAGAGATGAGAACGATTGAATTTAATACGTTATAAAAAGAAGCTTTCATGATTATTTATTTTATACAATTCCTTGATCCAACATGGCATTTGCAACTTTTACAAAACCAGCAATATTTGCGCCTCTCACATAATCCACCTTTCCATTTTCATCCTTTCCGTACTCCACACATTGAGCGTGGATGTCTTTCATGATTTTGTGGAGTCGTGTGTCGACTTCTTCAGCGCTCCAAGCCAGACGCATGCTGTTTTGGGACATTTCTAATCCAGAAGTCGCAACTCCTCCAGCATTTGAAGCCTTTCCAGGTGCGAAAAGCACGCCAGTTTCTTGGAGCAATTCAACGGCATCAGGTGTACACGGCATGTTGGCACCTTCGGCCACGGAAATGCAGTTGTTGTTCACCAATGCTTTTGCATCGTCTTCCTCAATTTCGTTCTGAGTGGCACATGGTAGCGCCAAATCGCATGCGATATTCCAAGGTCGAGCGCCTGCGTGGAATGTACTTCCAGGGTATTGGGCTTCGTATTCAGAAATACGTCCTCTTCGAACATTTTTCAGTGTCATCACCCACTCGAGCTTTTCTTGCGAAATCCCCTCTGGATCGTGAATAAAGCCTTTAGAGTCAGATAGAGTAACCACCTTTGCGCCAAGTTCGATGCATTTTTGAGCAGCATATTGAGCGACGTTTCCGGATCCAGAAATCACGACAGTTTTTGCATCGAGGGTCTCATTCTGTGTTGCTAACATCTCTTGAGCAAAGTACACTGTACCATAACCTGTCGCCTCTGGACGTATTAGAGATCCACCATAGTTGATTCCTTTTCCAGTAAGTACGCCCACAAATTCATTGCGGATTCGTTTGTATTGTCCGAAGAGGAAACCGATTTCACGTCCGCCGACACCGATGTCTCCAGCTGGAACATCCGTATTCGCGCCAATATGTCTAGACAGTTCCGTCATAAAACTTTGACAAAACCTCATTACTTCGTGGTCGCTCTTACCCTTTGGGTTGAAATCAGCCCCCCCTTTTCCACCCCCCAAAGGAAGTGTGGTTAAAGAATTCTTAAAGACCTGTTCGAAACCTAGAAACTTAAGGATGCTCAGATTCACACTTGGGTGAAATCTCAACCCTCCTTTGTAGGGACCTATCGCAGAGTTAAACTCTACACGATATCCTCGATTTACGTGTACCTCCCCCTTGTCATCTGTCCAAGCTACTCTAAACATGATCGTGCGCTCGGGCTCGATCATTCGCTCAAGTATTTTTCCATTGGAATACTTGGGGTTTTTTGCGATAAATGGGATTACTGTTTCAGCTACCTCTTGGACAGCTTGAAGAAACTCGGGTTCGTTTGCATTTGATTTGGCTACTTGAGCCATAAATGCATCAATACGTTCCTGCATGGTCTAAATTTTAACGTTGATATATACGCTTTGCCCGCCAAAGGTAATCGAAGTTATATTAAAGTGATGCTGTTCGTCCTCCATCTACTGGCAGGTTTATTCCACTGATATAGTCCGCTGCTGGCGTGCATAAGAACGCGATCGCTCCCCCTATTTCTTCGGGCTCTCCAAACCTTCCCGCTGGAACTGCTCCCACCATCGATTTTGTGATGATTTCTTGCGTTGTGTTTCCCTTTTGTGCCTTGGCCTCAATAATGTTTTGTAGTCTTCCAGTATTTGTAGCTCCGGGAAGTACATTGTTTACTCTGATCCCATATTTGCCTTCTTCATTCGCGAGTGTTTTTGACCAATTCGCGACAGCACCTCTAATCGTGTTAGAGACGCCCAGGCCATTGAGTGGCGCTTTGACAGAAGTACTGATCACATTCACAATTCTACCGTGTCCTCTCTCTCTCATCCCTGGGAGGACAGCTTGAGTTAATACGTGATTGCACAAGAGATGCTGTTCAAATGTTTTTGTAAACTCTTCAATACCAGCGTCAGCAATGGCGCCTCCTTTGGGGCCTCCAGTATTGTTCACGAGAATGTCTATTTTCTCAGAAGAAGTTAGCTTTAACGCGACCTCCTTTACCTCATTGTGGTTGCTGAAATCGGCCACCACAAAACCGTGTGCTCCACTGTTTACTTTTGGCAAATCCGACACGGCGATTTTCAATTTGTCAGCATTTCGCGCCATGAGTGTCACTCTAGCGCCAAGCTCCGCAAGTTCTCTTGCAGCCGCCAATCCAATTCCCTGTGATGCTCCGCAAATGAGAGCGTGTCTTCCTTCTAAAGATAGATTCATACAGGCAAATGTAAGGATTGCTTTCGATGATAGCATAACTTTACACACATGAAGAAATTAGAACACATAGGGATTGCTGTTTTAGATCTCGAAGCTGCTGAAAAAATCTTCAGCGATGTATTGGGAGAATTGCCTTATAAGCGCGAAGTGGTGGATTCAGAAAGTGTGCTTACTTCTTTCTTTCATGCCGGTGATTCGAAAATCGAGCTTCTTCAATCTACTTCTGCGGATGGCCCCATTGCGCGCCACATTTCAAAGAGGGGAGAAGGATTGCACCACCTTGCTTTTCAAGTCGATGATCTTGACGCTGAAATTACAGAATTGGAAGCCAAAGGATATCGATGTATCGCGGGTCCCAAGGATGGCGCAGACGGTAAACGCATCGCTTTTCTCCATCCTTCGGACACGTCAAAAGTCCTTGTGGAACTCTGTGCGGGATAGATCCGCAATTCGACACCCTTTATTCAGTTTACCCGCGTTTGTTCTTCCGCTTCTTTGTTTTTCTCCCCTTCCTCATATCCTTCCCGAACAGTTCTTTTGCTTTTTCCGAATGGGTGGGAGCGGCACATGATCCTGCTGGTTTAGGAGGCTTTAGGCCAAACAAATCCCAATGTAACATCACTCGATATGGCCTGTAGTTTCCGACCAACCATGGGAGCTTGGAGGTGGCATTGATGGGTGCAAGTTGCAGAATATCAGCCCCGAATTGAATGCGGAGATACCTCCCTCGCCACATCATGATTCCAGCTCCTGCGCGTATTTCGAAACTGGCAGAATATGGAGATATTTCTGATTCAACACCAAATCCAGAATCTTCGGAAAGGTATAATGGGGTTGAAGAAATAAACTCAAAATCAGAAACGAAATCACATCCAAAAGTCGCCCCTATACCTAATTCTAAGAATACATCTTGTGAAAGCGTAAATGCACGCAGCGCTGCACAATGAATCCCCAAGTGAATCGATTGACCCACTCCCGTGATCGAGCTGTCTATAGGGAGTCCTATTGCGTCTGTTTGCAATGTGGGCTCTGCAATGCGTCCATGAAACGTCTCTGATATTGAACGTCTTGAGCCTGTCACGCCAACAGTGATTCTGTCCGCAAGAAGAGGTCGTTTGACCACAAAGATTTTACCTATTCCTCCAGTCAAGTGTATTCCTCCGTCCGGAGTCCATGTACCAGAATATACAGTGTCAATGGAGGTAGAAGATGTGTTTGCTAAAAGGATTTCATCTTCGAATGGAGAATGAGATCCACCCAGTCCAGAGATTCCAAGTGACAAAGTCCACCCTGAAGATTTGTAGTCAGATAAGGTGGGCGTAAAGAATGAGGTTTGTGCGGAAATGGAGTTGTGCGACAGCAAAATGAAGCTTATTGCAAAAGAAACAGTCCGCTTAGACATCCGTGCTTAGTAGGGGTACGGGGCGGTCGATGGCGTCTTTTCCAGATTCAAACAAGTCGAGCTGTTCAATGGCTTGAGCAACGATTTCATCGTTCTCCCAGTTTTGTGAGATGTCCGGAGAAGCCATTATTTTATTCATGACGGCTTGTTGGATCTCTCCGCGAGACCATGCGTCCGCATAGTGGATATGGCTGAACGTTACAAGTGTGTAAAGAGGTTTCCAACGGTCTGGATGGGCTGCTGCAATGCGCGCTTCTATTCGTTTTTGAATCAGATAGTCAGGGTCTCCTGTTTTGTCGCGCATCACGATATAGTTGTGGAGCGCGAGGTCCAGGATTGCATCTCCAGCGGGTTTCCTGACTTGCGTGTATTTGTCCAACAGTGATTGCCACTCAGCTTCGCTTTGCGGTTTAGATTCATCAATTAATGAACTGAGAATTGTACAGTCTTCAAAGCCAGAATTCATTCCCTGACCGAAGAATGGAACCATGGCATGCGCTGCGTCGCCGATAATGACGACACGTGACTTTATATTCCAAGGGTGACATTTTACAGTGCAAAGAGAGCTGACGGGATTTGAATTCCAGTCGTCAATGAGATTGGGGAGGTGTTGAATGGCATCTGGAAAATGGCGTTTGAAAAATGCCATTACGTCACCATTAGATTTGATGTTGTCGAATGATTCCTCTCCTTCATAAGGTGCGAAAAGAGTACATGTGAAAGTTCCGCCAGGATTGGGAAGTGCCATTAACATGAAATTCCCTCTTGGCCAAATATGTAATCCGTCCTCGGATATTCTAAACCCACCTTGAGGGTTGGCCGACATGAAAATCTCCTTGTACCCGTGAGGAAGATATTGTTGGGAGAAGTCGAAGCGATTTGTTCGCGTCATTTTCCCTCTGATCGCACTAAAGGCACCGTCGGCGCCAAAAATTCTATCGTGAAGGACATCGGGTCTGTTTTTAAAATTCATCGTTACCCCAGAACCCCCGTCGTGATCCTCAATGTTATACCCTGTACTTATGAAGTCGAATTTAACCTCTAGAGAGGGGTGTTCTTCTGCAGCCTTCACTAAAATG
Organism: uncultured Flavobacteriales bacterium; assembly: GCA_963932755.1. GTDB lineage: Bacteria > Bacteroidota > Bacteroidia > Flavobacteriales_D > Sanyastnellaceae > UBA974. The sequence goes on from CAWVRV010000002.1 coordinate 33,738, forward strand.
AGGTTGAGACCAGATCTAGACACCGAATAAATACATTGATCTCCTACTCCATAAGCTTGGAATGTCTCATTTCCGGAGTGGTCATGTATTCGGCGACCTTTGATGGGGAGCGCGATTTCACGGACTCGATCAGCGACACCTGCTTTTTCTAGTGCACGCCAACCTCGATCACTTAGCGCAAGGTTGATGGAGCGACCTTCTATTGCTTTGCCTTTTCGTGGGTCAGACCTGCGGTCATATATGGTGACTTTGTACCCACGTTGAGCGAGCATAAGCCCAAGCAAACTGCCCACCAGTCCAGCGCCTACAACGGCATGATGTTCTTGATTCTGAATCCCAGTGTTCATTTATGAAATTGCTTTAAATGCGCGCTTAAGGTCATCAATGATATCCAAAGAATCTTCCACTCCGAGACTGAGTCGAATCAGTCCGTCAGTGACTCCGACTTTCTCCCTCACCTCTTTCGGTATAGAAGCGTGAGTCATCGATGCAGGATGTCCTATAAGCGACTCAACTCCTCCAAGAGATTCAGCCAATGTGAACAGCTCAGTAGATTCAATAAATTTATTTGCAGTTTCAAGGTCGTCGCCTTTAATTTTAAAAGCGATCATTCCTCCAAAATCAGACATCTGACGGGCTGCTACTTGATGTCCGGGATGACTTTCAAGTCCAGGCCAATAGATCTTCTCGACTTGATCATTCGTTTTTAAGTAATCTACGACTGCACGTCCGTTCTCACAGTGGCGCTGCATTCTCAAATGAAGTGTTTTGATTCCACGTAGTACGAGGAAGCTGTCCATGGGACCAGCAATGGCGCCACACGAATTTTGTAACGTGCGAAGTTTTTCATCAAGTGCATCATCGTTGACCATCAAACATCCCATGACGACATCTGAATGGCCACCGAGATATTTTGTTGCTGAATGCATCACCACATCTGCACCCAGTGCAAGAGGCTGCTGAAGCATAGGTGTTGCGAATGTGTTGTCTACACAAACGAGTATGTTTTTCCCCTTGACTGCATTTGCGACAGCTTCAATATCTGTGATTTGCATCATCGGATTTGTAGGTGTTTCAATCCAAATCATTCTTGTATTTTCATTCACCAGACCCTCAAGACTCGTCTTCGGATCGTCAAGGTTTATGAAATGAAATTTTATTCCATAGTTTGCAAAAACTGAATTGAAAAGTCTGTAGCTTCCTCCATACAAGTCGTTCGTAGAAATAACTTCGTCCCCAGGCTTAAGGGTTTTCAATAGGTTGTCTATCGCTGCGAGACCAGACGCAAATGCCATTCCGTGTTTCGCACCTTCAAGCTCTGCAAAAGCATTTTCAAGTGCATGTCGTGTTGGGTTCTGTGTTCGAGAGTACTCGTACCCTTTGTGCTCTCCGACTTTGGTTTGGACGTAAGTCGACGTCAGGTAAACAGGAGTCATAATCGCTCCTGTAGCAGGGTCGTGTTTTACACCAGCGTGAACAGCCCTTGTGCCTTTTCCTTTTCTTTGTTTCATAATGATCGTTTTCTTGTTAGCGTAAGTAAAGTTAAGAAGATTTAGTATTGATTTTAACCAACCATCTAGGAAGTAAAATTGAGCCGACAATTAGATAGATGAAATACGTCAGGATTCTCCAAACCAGTACCGATACACCTCCCACTACAGCGACTCCTTGCATGAAGATAGGAAGGGAGAACTCAGCAATACCAGAGGCTCCAGGTGTAGGGCTTACGAGCATTGCGATCCAAAGTGACAACTGCCTTGCAAAGACCTCTAAGTTTTGAACCGAGTCAAAGAAAATATACAAGACGGCATTTAGTATTAAAAATCTGGAGGTCCAGCTCACAAAAGTTACTCCCAGAGTCTTCAGCCACATCGTTGTCGATGCTCCTTGTAAACTTTCTGATGCGCGCATCCAATCATCGGTCAATGATTCTGCCCAGCGCTTCCATCTCCTCAACCACCTCATTCTAAATAGTGTCAAGAAAATCTCCCGAGTCCTTTTTGGACGAATAAATAAAACAAATAAAATCAACAGCGTTAATGCGCAGTGAATAGAATATCCTGTCCAAAAAATGGATTGGATACTCAGCTGTGCCGTCTCGCTTAACCCCTCTGGAATAAAGACCTCAGTTCCGATTGCAAAAACGAATATGGGAACGACAAAAACGTAGAAAAATTCATCCATTAATGAAGTGGCGAGCACAGTTGCAACACTTCGGCCAAGTGTCATACCCTCACGTTTCATAATGTAAATGGCAATGGGACTTCCTCCGATTACGGACGGGGTTATGGCGGATGCAAACTCCCAAAGCAATACAACACGGAGTGAACTCCGCCAATCAAATTGCCCCATCGAAAGAATTTTCACCCGAGCCATATACGCAAGATCTCGAATCAATACGAGTCCGATTGCAGCTGCAAAAGCCCAAGCAGACCTTTGCGAGAACTCAATTTCACGGATCTCCACGAGATCATCTCCGTATAAATATAGGATCGCTCCTAACCCCATAATTGTAGGAATTAGAGCTTTATATCTATTCCCACTTGGAAATGTGTCTTTCTCGTTACTCTTGAACATTTGTTCTCCAAATCAGCTCGCTCAACAGCCCCTGAATTTTGTAAAATAGGTGGATTAAAACGAGTTATACTTGTTTGATATTGACTTTCGATTCTCCAATGTCCGTCCAAACAAAGGGTTCCAAACCACCCCGCCACTTAGCTGAAAGAATAAATCACTCTCTACGGATCGGTATAAACAACCATCCGCTTTAATTGCGATGCAACTTCTCCTACTCTTAAAAGGAATCTGAATACCAAAGGTTGTAAAATAATTGCTCTCAGAAAAATCGATGGTTGTGGAAAAGGCCCCTTTATTTCTCATTCCCACTCCGAAATGCCAAAAATCATTGCGATACATATCTAAGCTAAGTTCCCACCCTTGAGAATCTTCATATGTATGCATTTGGTGATCTTCAGAATCTGCGATCATCCTGTTAGTGGTAAAATCTAGATGGCTGTATTTTAAGCCTATTAGATTGGACTTAGACTTGTCTGAAGTTGTCTCTCCCTTCGTTTCAATCAATGCTTCTTTGATACGTCTCAGATATATGGCGCCTGTATAGGCCGTATATCCAGAAATTACTTCATAAACAGGTTGTGCGGTAAAAAGATTACTGGCCTCAGTAGGGTTGGATCGAAACTCAGCCCCAAAAGAAGCAGAGAACTTATGTGGCATTTTACCACGCGCATTTGACAGATCCATCTTTTTACATTTTTTGCCAAATTTCTTTTTGTATGAAATGATCTGGTCATCTTCAAGAAGACTGGCATTGTCAGCAATCAATTTCTGAATCGTACTCCAGCCCTCAGTGTACTGTTTGTCATCCCATTTCTTCTGAAGTGATTTCATGACCACTTTTCTTCTCAAGTCTTTTAAATCACGGTGGACCTCCTCATACTCTTGTAAGTTGACAATTCTAATCTTTTCAAGATCACCAACCATTTTTATGGCAAGGTTCAGGTTTTCTTCATTTATTGCCAATTCTGCTTCGTAAATGGTTTTCGAAAATAGAGCGCCTTCAATTTTTTTCAGAGCAGACGAAACCACAGTGTCTTCTGGGAAATATGTTAGAAATTCACCCATGACACCTATGCAATAGAGGGGGCTGTCTCTTTCACGCGTGTTTATTTCAAGCACATGTTGTCTGTATTGAATATTTACATTCTGACGTAAATCCTGAATCTCTTCTCGGTTTTTATAGACAATCTCTAATTGTAGCACCAGCTTCACGGCACTTGCGTAATTCTCTTCTTGCATGAATGCGATGACTCTCCCCTGATCTTCTTGGAGCTTCTTTTCAGACCCCATTTCTTTGACTTGTTGAATTAATCGGCTCAAATTCACAGCCAATTCGGAATATTTTACGTGATTTACATTTGGATCTAGCCAAATCGCACTTCCCCAATATTGTTTCGCATCATCTAATTTACTCTCATACTCGAACAAAGAGGAGGAACTCTTACTAGCGATTGAAACCTCGACCTCTGCAATGCAATTGTTTAATAAACCTATAGCTTTATCTATAAGAACTGTTGCACTGACGCTTCGGTCAATGACTCTCAATGCAAACTGGTAACGTTTGTCTGCAAAATCTTTTTTGAATTTAAATTGAAACGATGCTGAAACTGTGATGTTTAGTTTCTCGGAAAATTCAGTTTTGGTTATGACAGTCTGTTTGTTGTCCTCCCAATTGTCCTCTTGTCGTGTTTGTTGATCTGTGACCGTATTGATCTTTACAGAGATCCTACTCGCCAATTCTTCTTTCAAGTCTTTGTCTAACTTAACCTTGGCTTTCTCGATTTCACCAGCGTTCATTTTCTTGATGTAAATACTGTCAAGTACTGAAATGAAATTGTCGGTAGGATAGGTTCTTTCTATCCATGATTTTGAAAGCCAAGATGGTCTTTCAGCCTTTCCACGGTTGTTTTGAGAATACCCTGAAAATGCGCAGAGGGCCAGTAATATTGTTAGTAAAAAGATCCGTATCATAGAGCGTGTTATTTGCCACAGGTAGGGACTACTCAGCGCTTTTGTCTGCCCTCTGGTATTGTGTCGTCAATAAAGTATTTAGGTAAAGTATATCTTAAAGATAAAGCTTATAATCAGTATTGTTGTGATAATCTATATAATTATTTTGTTGTAGAACCCTGCTCGGGTGATTTTTCTAGGCATATGTTTTTGTCCCTTCGGAGCAATTCGTACACATTTTTATGGCCTTTCTGTCGGAGAATATATCCTGCCTGAAATCTTCGTATTCTTTTCCAGACCAAACGGTTTCTATTTCGTTCGCCTTTCCCATTTCGTGTTTGGCATCTTTGTCAAAGCAACAGGGAACGATCTTTCCATCCCATGTCACCACGCATCCACTCCACATTCTCCAGCACTCGTTCTTCATGGGGTTGCGAAGATTCCAACGGCCTGATTTAGGGTCTTTTTCGTAGCGATTTAGAGTGGGTGAGGTTGTGAGTAGGGGGTGGTCGTCATGAGGGTCGTCAAGTTGGGCTGTTTTAATCACCACTTCGTCCACGTTGTATTCTTTTGCAAGCGTTTTGATATCTTCCACTTGATGTTCATTTGGCTTTACTACCAGGAATTGCCAAACCACAAACGGTTTGCTGCTCCCTGAGTTTTTGCGTGCTTCGAGAACGTTACGCGTTCCTTCGAGAACTTTTTCTAGCGAGCCACCCACACGATACGCCGAGTATGTTTCTTGTGTCGTCCCGTCGATGGAGATGATGAGCCGGTCAAGTCCAGACGCAACTAGATCTTTTGATCTTTCGGGGTTCAAGTGATGTGCATTTGTCGATGTGGATGTGTACACGCCATTCTTTTTACATTCACGCACCAAGTCGTCCATTCCTTTGTGTAAATAGGGTTCTCCCTGAAAATAGAGATTCACATAGACGAGCCATTTCCCCATTTGGGCCATGATGTTCTCGACCATCTCTAGCTCTACCATGCCAGTAGGTCGCGAGAAGCCTCTAAGTCCCGAAAGACATTCCGGACAACGCAAATTACATGACGTAGTGGGTTCTATGCTCAGAACCATGGGCCTGACTCCGGCCAACATTTTACGTTTCTTAAATCCAAGCACAAGCTTAAATATATTCATCATGCGCCTCCAATTAAGTACGCGTAGACGTCTCCATCTGTCTTGAACTATTGCACGTGAATACATTGGCTAAAGGTAGTAAGTTCGACCGTGTTCACTACGTATATTTGCTTTGATGATAGTAGTAGGTAACAAACTCCTTTCGGAAGACATTTTCGAAGTTCAATTCTCTTGCGATATTTCTGCTTGTCAGGGTGCTTGTTGTGTTGAAGGCTCTGGTGGCGCCCCTCTCACTGAGGAGGAATGTGCTATTCTAGATGATGTTTTCGAAGATGTCAAGCCTTTTCTCAGAAAGGAAGGTCTTGACGTAATCAAGGAAAAGGGTCTGTTCGTGATGGGCAGCGACGGTACGCTAGAAACGCCACTTATTGCTGGCCGAGCTTGTGTTTACACAACGATTTCTCCCAAGGGGAATTTACAATGCGGAATAGAACAAGCCTACAACGAAGGAAAAATTTCCTGGAAAAAACCCATTTCGTGTCATCTTTACCCCATTCGAGTCAAAGAACTTATTGACTTCACAGCCCTCAATTACCACAAATGGGAAATATGCAATTCAGCTCTTTCTTGTGGTATTGCAAGAAAAACGTCCATCTTGGAGTTTTGTAAAGATGCGCTTGTACGTCAATTTGGCTTGGAGTGGTATGACGAGGCGTTAGCCACCATGAAGGTTTGGACAGAGGAAAAGAACAATGAAGGAAAGTCGTAATGCAGAGATGAGGAACACGCTACTTATTTCATTTGTTACGTTTTTAGGAGCTTTCATTTGCGCTGACTCTCTCCTTGCTCAGACAAATGATCCATGGTCCATACATCCTGTTTTATCTCTGAATACCTCAGGCAATGACGTGCCATTCGGTGTCGACTCCTCTTACGTATATCTGAAACGGGAAGGCGTGCACCTGAGGTCCCCTCGTGTAGCGAACCCTGCACTTCCTGGAACACCAGAAAAGGTATCTATCGTCGCAGTCCGAGATGAAGCTTGGGACGCACTCGGTGAAATCCAGCATGTGTCGATAGATGAGCAACATGGTCTTGCAGTGATTTCAGCTCGCCCATACCCTGGTGCCCCTGATTACGATTTGTTCATCAGCTCCACCCTTCCAGAATCTAGATTTAAGAAAGGTGACACGTCGAATCTTTGGTCAAAAGCGTATCCGTTGGTCTCATTAAACTCTTCATCTGACGAAGTGTATCCTCAATTTATTCAGGGCGGGTTGTATTTTGCCTCCAACAGAAATGAGACAGACTTCGACATCTTTTTTGCCCCCCGTCATCTACAATGGCAAAGTGCTTCTGTCCTTGATTCCCCCATCAATTCTGATTCTGACGACCTCTCTTTGGTGGTCCTAAATGATGACGATATGTATGTGTGTTCTAACCGAACAAATTCGGAAGGTTTTGACATATATCTCTTGTCGCGAAATAAAAACGAATCCCTCGCGAAGGGTTTCTATTTGGAATTAACCTTGGATGGAAATCCAGTTTCGGGTGTGGAAGTTAAATGGGTAGAACCATCAGGGTTTAACCGCGGGGCTTCAATATTTGAGAATACCACAGACCCTCAAGGATTCATCTCTTTAGATCAGCTGCCCTCAAGCAGGGTTTTGTCTATGCGAATCGGGTCGATAGAGTCACCTGTTGTTGAAGGGACTGTAGTGCGGATCATGAATGTCAATGGAGAGGTTGTCAGAGAGTATGCCATCAATTCATCAGGCGTTTTCTCTGTGGATTTCTTACCCCTGGACTCAATCAAAGATCTTAACTTGAATGATTTGAATGATTTAAGCGGTCTCCCATCTCGTTATCCACCGATCTATACACTCTACTTCGACCTAAATGTATCCACTCCTTCATCTCAATCTGCAGATCAACTGGAATTGTGGTGGCAGAATAATGCCCAGGATTTTATTGTTAAAACCACGGAGTTCGCGCTCGTATTAGAAGGCCATGCAGATGTTACTGGAACGACAGATTCGAATGAAAATTTGAGTCAAAAAAGAGCGGTATGGTTCAAGGAGTGGTTAATATCTCAAGGCGTTCATGCCGAACAAGTCAGCACGCGTGGTATGGGCGCAAGATTCCCGGTGAAACGTTGTCCAAATCTCTCAGATCCATTTTTAGATTGTCCCCCTGAAGTACACGCTGGAAATAGACGTGTCGAACTGAGGTGGGAAGTGTTGTAGATGTTGTTTAAAATCTAGCGAAATACACACGCAACAACAATCAAAGAATCCATACTTTTACACCATGCTTATAACAGTAATGCGCTCAAAACTACACCGACTCACAGTCACTGAGGCGGATTTGAATTACGTAGGGAGTATCTCGCTTGACCCCAACCTTATGGAGGCGGCTGGCCTCCTAGAAGGGGAAAAGGTCCAAATTGTCAATGTCAATAACGGTGAGAGATTGGAGACCTATACCATTCAAGGAGAACGAGGAACTGGACAAGTTTGCCTCAATGGCCCTGCTGCCCGACGATGTCAGCCAGGGGACGTCATCATTGTCATTGCGTATGGAATGATGACGATTGAAGAGGCAAAATCGTTTACGCCCACCGTCGTTTTTCCGGACACAGAAACAAACACCATTCTCTAAATATGAACTGGAAAAAAGCGCTCTCCCTTTCTGTGTTTTTTGCAATAGGCGTCTTTCTATTTGTGAAACTTATGAATATGGTTGAAGACAAATCCGAGCTTTTTGAATACATGTCTTCGGCGCCAATTTGGGCGATTTCAGTTACTTTCATTATGGGTTTTTTGGCAATCGTAAGTCGAGGTTACAGATGGTTGCTATTGATAGAACCCATGGGGTATACCGCTTCAGGATTCAGGGCAGTGTGTGCTGTAGCATTTGGGTATCTCGCAAACACATTCGTTCCCAGATCGGGAGAAGTAGCCCGCTGTGCAGCACTGAACTCCACCGATGACATTCCAGTAAACAAACTTTTAGGCACTGTCATCACAGAAAGGGTCGTAGATCTTATCATGCTCTTTCTGTTTATGTCAATTGCTCTTTTGACGAATTACGATGCCGTCATCAGTCTACTTGGTCAAATAAAACCTCCAGACAGTTCAGGGTTAAAGTATTACATCATTGTCTTTGTTCTCGCAATCCTTCTTCTCGCATTCATAATAAGAAGAACAAATCAATCGAACAATCCGATACAGAAAAAAATGGTGGAATTTGTCTCAGGTATCGGCAAAGGAATAAAAAGTGTGCTTTTGATGAAACATCGTGTTGTATTCGTCCTGCATACATTTTTCATTTGGATCATGTACTTCTTGATGTCTTATGGGCTTTACATTTCTATGGAGGGTTCTAGTGGAATTAGTGTTTTTGAATCCATTTGGGTCATGGTATCGGGTGGATTCGGGATGGTTTTCCCTGCTCCAGGAGGCATAGGGTCTTATCAATGGGCAGTCACACTGGGCTTTGAGTCGTTAGGATATGATAGGCTTGTAGGCGTTTCAGTAGGAAATGTCGTGTGGATTACCCAAACTGGGATGATTATTGTTACAGGCGCTCTGGGATATTTTTTCTTGGCTGCATATCGTGTTTCTTTGAAGAAGTCCAAACCTGAATGATGTCCCCTTGCACGTTATCTGAATTACTTGAATTGAGATCCACATGGGCTTCTGAAGGGGAGCGTGTTGTCTTTACAAATGGCGTTTTTGATCTACTTCATGTAGGTCATCTCCATTCTTTGGAATCTGCCAAATCTTATGGAACTCGTTTGGTTGTAGGAATCAACTCTGACTCCAGTGTGCGTGAACTTGGCAAAGGTCCAGACCGTCCCATACATAGCGACAAGGACAGAGCCAAACTCCTTGGTTCCCTTACGTGTGTAGATGCAGTTATTGTTTTCTCCGAAAACACACCGCTAGAATTAATATCGGCGCTCTCACCTGATGTTCTCGTCAAAGGAGGCGACTATGACCCCACATGTGAAGATCGATCTCACTCGCGTTATATCGTCGGTTCACATGAAGTTCGACGTGCTGGAGGTGTAGTCCACACGATCTCACTCTTGCCCGGGCATAGCACAACAGCAATTCTAAATAAGTAAACGCTTAGATTTCTTCCTCTTCGAGAAACTTCGTGGTGAAGTTTCCAGAGCGAAATTTTTCATTCTTCATCAAACGCTGATGAAATGGAATCGTAGTCTTGACACCTTCAATGATGTATTCATCAAGTGCACGTTCCATTTTTGTGATCGCTTCCTCACGGGTTTGGGCCACCACGATGAGTTTCGCAATCATACTGTCATAGTAAGGAGGGATGCGGTAACCTGCGTAAACGTGAGTGTCTACACGCACGCCATGACCTCCAGGTTGATTGTAATGTGTGATCGTTCCGGGGCAAGGTGCAAAGTTTCGGTCCGGATCCTCTGCGTTAATTCGACACTGAATCGCATGCATGGAAGGGAAATGATTGCGCCCACTTATTTTCTCTCGAGCGGCAAGCTTAATCTGCTCCTTGACGAGGTCGTAATTGATGACCTCCTCTGTGATTGTGTGCTCGACTTGAATCCGCGTATTCATCTCCATAAAGTAGAAATTTCTGTTCGCGTCAACAAGGAATTCAACGGTTCCCACACCTTCATATTTAACAGCTTCAGCAGCTCTTACAGCAGCCTCGCCCATCTTTTCACGTAGTTTATTCGTGATAAATGGAGAAGGCGTTTCTTCAACTAGTTTTTGATGGCGACGCTGTATTGAACAGTCACGTTCAGATAAGTGACAAGCTTTGCCACGGTAGTCTGAAGCAATTTGTATTTCTATGTGACGAGGCTCTACGATGAATTTCTCCATATACATCGCATCGTTGCCAAACGCTGCAGCAGCTTCTCGCCGTGTGTTTTCCCATGCATAAGCCAACTCTTCGTCATTGCTGCACATCGCCATCCCCTTTCCTCCCCCTCCAGCAGTCGCTTTAATCATGATGGGATATCCCATGCCATTTGCACATTTCTGCGCCTCTTCATAGGTTTCAAGAATGCCCTCAGACCCCGGGATGGTGGGTACACCTGCATTCTTCATTGTTGTCTTTGCCGCAGCCTTATCTCCCATAGAATCAATCATCTCAGGACTCGCTCCGATGAATTTGATGTCATTTTCTCTACAAATTCTAGAGAATGCGGAGTTTTCAGATAGAAACCCGTATCCTGGATGAATTGCGTCTGCATTGGTGATTTCTGCAGCCGCAATGATGTTGGGGATATTAAGGTAACTCTCTGCACTTTTAGGAGGCCCTATACAAACGGCTTCATCAGCAAACCTTACAGGCAGGCTGTCTTTGTCGGCAGTAGAATAGACCGCTACGGTAGCGATGCCCATTTCTCTGCATGTGCGAATCACGCGTAATGCGATTTCGCCTCTATTTGCAATGAGGATTTTCTTAAACATGACTTTGAGTTTAAGGGTTAAATCAAGTAGGGTCGACGATGAATAAAGGCTGGTCGTATTCTACAGGATTGTTATCCTCAACAAGGAATTTGACGATTTTACCTGTTACTTCAGACTCTATTTCGTTGAACAGTTTCATCGCTTCAATCACGCAAACCACATCACCTTCTTTAATTCTGTCCCCCACATCTTTGAATGGGTCTTTGTCTGGGCTTGGTCGGCGATAAAATGTACCGATCATAGGCGACTTCACTTCAATGAGATGAGAAGTGTCCTCAACAACGTTTGAAGCGACAGGTTCAACAGGTCCTTTTGTTTCGACTGTACGTGCTACAACTGGTGCAGCTATTTGTTCAGTAAAGTCTATAGGAACGTTTATGCTCTGAACAGGAATGTCTTCACCTGCTCTTCTACGTCCTTTCGGCATTTCAGACTTGATGATTATTTTAAAGTCCTTCTGTTCTATTTCAACCTCAGTCACACCGGTTTTCGCGATGAACTTGATGAGGTCTTGGATTTCAGTTATTTTCATGATATCATGATTTTCAGGTCGGAAAGATAATACCTGAAAGTTAAGATTTAGCGTTGTATGCCCATTTCAAGTAAATAGACCCCCAGGTGAAGCCACCTCCAAATGCAGCCAAAATAAGATTGTCACCTTTTTTTAATTGTGATTCCCAATCTCTAAGGCACAATGGAATTGTTGCTGCAGTAGTGTTTCCGTAGTTCTGGATGTTGATCATTACTTTCTCTTTGTCAACTCCCATACGCCTTTGGGTTGCGTCTATAATTCTAAGATTTGCTTGGTGAGGCACGAGCCACGCCACATCATCTCCAGTAAGTCCATTTCTCTCCATGATTTCGTAACTCACATCCGCCATTCCTGTAACTGCGGCTTTAAACACGGGTTTCCCATCTTGGTATAAGAAATGCATTTTCTTGTCCACAGTTTCGTGTGACGCAGGATTCAAAGACCCTCCGGCTTCCTGACGCAGTGAATTAGCTCCTTCTCCATCGCAGTAATGGATGTGGTCGATGATTCCGTCATCATCTTCACTTGGCTCTAACAAGACTGCTCCGGCACCGTCACCGAACAGAACACAAGTGGTGCGATCTGTGTAGTCTACAATTGAACTCATTTTGTCAGCGCCCACAATGACGACTTTCTTGTAAGTCCCGTTTTCAATAAATTGCGTCCCTGTGGTGAGGGCAAATAGGAATCCTGAACAAGCGGCACTTAAATCGAATCCCCATGCATTTGTAGCACCAGCTTTGTGCGCGATAAGATTTGCTGTTGAAGGGAAAAGCATATCAGGCGTAACGGTTGCCGTGATAATGACGTCTATTTCAGTAGGGTCAATGCCTCGTTTTTTACAAAGTTCCTTCACCGCTTCAGCCCCCATAAACGATGATGCTTTTGTAGGATCCTTTAGGATGTGACGTTGCGAGATCCCCGTACGAGATTTTATCCACTCGTCGTTTGTATCGACCATTTTTGATAGGTCTGCGTTTGTAAGAGTATCCTCGGGAACGTATCCCGCTACAGATGTAATTGCTGCTCGCATGAAATTATAATTGTTGGCCAAAGTTATACGGCGAACTCGTACGCTTTAATGAATTTGTCAGGAGTCTTAACTTCGTTTGGTGGATAACCATGAGTAAAGAAAACTATAATAAATAGAAAAAGGGGGCAGAAGCCCCCTTCAATTCGTAAGAGAATAAACAATCGTTACCCCCAATAAAGTTTACGCTTCTTCGCGCTCCATCACAACTTTACCTTTGTAGTAAAGCTTTCCTTCATGCCAGTGGGCACGATGGAACATATGTGGTTGACCAGTTGTAGGGCAGGTGCTTACGTTAGGTGCTGTTGCCTTGTAGTGCGTGCGACGTTTACGTGTACGCGTACTACTCTGCCGGTTTTTTGGATGTGCCATTTCGGTGTTATTACAATTTCTTCAATGCGTCCCAACGAGGGTCCGTTTGTTTTTTACTTTCTTCTTCTAAATCATTCATCGTGTAACCGAGCATATTTGGATCGCAATCGGATTCATTTTCATGAACTCGGTTCGTAGGTCGAGAGACATGAGCCATCTCGTAAATGGTTTGGCTTATATCTAATTCAAACTCATTTTTACCTAAGATCCACAAAGCGTCGGAATACTCAGTTTCATCTCCATAACGAATTGCGATTTGCTCTTCGTGTTGAAGCGGAAAGGAAAGTTCCTCTAGACAACGTCCACAAGGTACCTTCCATGTGAGATCTAGTGAAAGGCGTAAGGTCATAGTAGTGACCGAATACTCTAACACGATATCCAAAATGCCTTGGGCACTCTGGATTTCTGATTCAGGGAAGCAAGCAAAGAACTCAGGATCCACGTCCATTCGGAATTCGTGATTCCCAGGCTTAAGACCCATAAATGGGATTTTATAGTTTGCCAAAGGATTCATTCCGTCCAAATTTCGGGACGGCAAAGATAGTGTATAGATAGCTGCTTCCCAATAATTTTCTACAATTAACGTCTAGAGTCGCGGTAATCGCGTTTAGGGGGTGCGATTTCCAGTGGATTTGACGTTAATTCTTTGTGCTCAAGTCTGCTTTTATGGATATCCTGAGCAAGAAATATTGCTGTGCGCATTGAGTCTGGAGATGCTGTGCCTTTGCCTGCAATATCAAACCCCGTCCCATGGTCAGGGCTGGTTCTGACAATGGGTAGGCCTGCAGTAAAGTTCACGCCTCTGCCGAAACTCATCGCTTTGAAAGGAGCCAATCCTTGGTCGTGATACATTGCAAGAACTCCGTCAAAATCTTTGTGTGCTCCTGAGCCGAAAAATCCATCTGCAGCAAAAGGACCGAAAACGTTCATGCCAGCAGTATTTGCATCTTTCACGGCCGGCCCTATCATGTTTTGTTCTTCATCACCCATAAGTCCATTGTCTCCAGCATGCGGATTGAGTCCCAAAACAGCGATTCTCGGAGAAGCACATCCGAAATCTCGTGCAAGAGATTCGTGCATTAGGTTGAGTTTGCTTTTGATGCTTTTTGCAGTGAGAGAGGACGCAACGTCCTTAAGTGCGATATGTCCTGTTACAATACCTATGCGAAGGTTTTCAGCGACGAGAAACATCAACACATCTTCTGCGTTTGCCATGTGGGCCAAATACTCGGTGTGTCCTGGAAATTTAAATCCAGATTGCGTAATTGCCTCTTTGTTAATCGGAGCTGTCACAAGAACATCCACCTTGCTAGATGCCAGGTCTTCAACGGCGCTCTCAAGTGATTTATAAGAGTAGTGTCCCGCCTCAGAAGTTAATGCCCCAGGGCGGTGACTGAAGTCCTCAACAGAGATGTTGAGTATGTTAAGCTGTCCCTCTTTTGCGTTTTCAGCAGAATCTACTTCACTCCAGTTTAGGTCTTTTAATCCAAGCGCCTCAAGATTTTTAGTGACAAGGTCTGGAGAAGCGTATAAAACTGGCGTAAGGCCGATCAACATTCTATCGTCTGCAAAAACGTGTAAAATAGTTTCAATACCTATTCCATTTGGGTCGCCTGAAGTAAGTCCTATTCGCATAAGTTGTCGTTTTATGAATCTCAAAGGTAGCTATCAAAACCTCGCGTTCGTGCCCCAGTCGTGATGTAACTTAGTCGTCTATGTTTATCGACCTATTCAAGACGTTTTTTCTTTCTGTTGGAGTCATGTTTTTTGCCTTGACTGCGAATGCTACGCACAATAGAGCCGGCGAAATAACCTACAGACATCTTCAAGGGTTAACGTATGAGGTATTAGTCACGACCTATACAAAGGCCTCTGCTTTTGCTGACAGGCCCGTTTTGTATTTAAGGTGGGGAGATGAAAATGGTTTGGCATATGACTCACTTGATAGGGAGTCCATCAACATCCTCATAGGAGATATTCAAGTGAATACTTACACAGGAACCCATACTTACGGAGGTCCAGGTGTATTCGAGCTGAAGGTGGAAGATCCCAACCGAAATGAGGGTGTTCTAAATATGATTGGGTCAGTTGACACCCCGTTTTCCATTCGGTCACTTCTTATTATTGATCCTGAGGCTGGTCACAACAACAGCGTACAACTTTTAAATCCAGCGACAGAAAATGCTTGCCTAAATAGAGATTGGGTTCACAATCCGGCAGCTTTCGATGAAGATGGTGATTTACTTATATTCAGTTTGGTGCCATGTAGAGGTTTTAATGGTGACCCCATACCTACGTATATCTATCCGGACGAAGTGAGTAACAACGATGACACGTTTGCGATTGACCAGCTTACAGGTGATGTGACTTGGAGCAGTCCTCAACTCGTGGGTGAATACAATATTGCAATTCGAGTAGAAGAGTGGAGAGAAGTTGCAGGAGAGTTACGCAAAGTGGGCGAAGTCGTGAGAGACATGCAGATTGATGTACAAGTTTGTGCAAACCAGCCACCAGAGATTTCAGAACAGACGGATACATGTATCGTCGCAGGATCTTTCTTGACTTGGTTTATTAACGCTTCTGATCCTGATGGAAACAACATCACTTTAAATGCAGTGGGGGGGCCTATCAGTGAAGTGAATCATCCAGCGGTGTTTACGAATTTGGGTGGAGGGATAGGTGAATTTGCTTGGGCGCCAAGCTGTGCTGAAGTTCGACTTGCGCCTTACCAAATCATTTTCAAAGCCACCGATCAAGGCACTGCAGTTCCTTTGACAGATATTTCTACAGCCTATGTCAGAGTTGTGGCTCCGCCTGTAGAAAATGTCATTGCTGAAGCAGTAGGGAATACGGTCCTTCTTGGATGGGCTGGTGGAGAATGTAGTGAGAATCTAGAAAGCTGGCAATTAGATGCTGGGCATCACGACATCTACAGGAAACTTGATCCTGATGCGTGGAGTCCTACTGTCTGTGAAACAGGTGTTCCTGAGGAATTGGGATATGAACTTATTGCCAGTTTGCCTAACCTGGGTGAAACAGGCTTCGTGGATGAAGATATGTTGAGTTTCGGAGCGACCTACTGTTATCGAATCGTGATGAGATTTCAGGATGGTTCTGAATCACTCGCCAGTGACGATGTGTGTGCGACCATTGTGAAAGATGTTCCAGTAATGACACATGCAGACGTTGTGGTGACAGATGCTGTCGAAGGTGTTGTGAACGTGGGGTGGTCACCTCCTACAGAAATGGATACCTTGGCTTTTCCAGGGCCGTATTTTTATAAGGTATTTCATATTGATGGGTCAGGAGAAGCTGCTGAAGTCTCTACAATTGGCCCCTCGGAATCTTCCCCATTGGATATATTCGCGTTAGATACGACCTTTGCTCACGTTCAAGTAGATACAGAATCTGAAGCGAGAACATATAAGGTAGAGGCGTGGTCAGGAACCTTCGCTGGAGACCAAATAATCGGTGTGAGTATCCCGGCCCAAACCCCATTCTTGACGCTTACCCCGAACGACAATAGAATTGAACTGGAACTTACAGCCACCGTGCCGTGGTCGAATACAATCTTCTATTTGGAACGCAAAAGCCCTTTAGAACTTGACTTTATTCCACTCGATACGATAGAGATTGGGGTTGATATACCCGGTGTCGTGGCGCCAGGAGGGGGGCAGGCTTTCCCCATTTATCAATCATTTTTATATGAAGATACTGAGTTGATTAATGGGGAAGCGTATTGTTATAGAGTAATTTCAGAGGGAAATTATGATGCTTCAGATATAGAAACACCTCTTCGCAATGCAGCTCAAATTGTTTGTGCAACCCCCTACGATTTCACACCTCCCTGTCCGCCTGTTTTACAAGTAGATCCAGACTGCCCTCAAGAAGTGGACTTTGTCGCTTGGAGTGTAACTGATGGATGTGCAGATGATGTGATGGGGTATATCTTGTACTGGGCTCCATTCGAAGGCGATTCACTACAGCCCTATGCGTTTTTTGACAATGATGGAGTATTCGAATTGGACACTTCTTTTATATTTAATGAAGAAGGAGAGGAGGGAAGTATTGCTGGATGTTTTGCTGTTACAGCATTGGATAGTCTGAACTTGGGTCCTGATGGTGAATATCGACGGAATGAGAGTGCGTTTTCTAACATTGAATGTGTAGACAATTGTCCGTTTTATTTTCTTCCGAATGTGTTCTCTCCAAATCAGGACAACATGAACGATGTCTTTCAGGCATTCCCCTGGAAGTTTATTGACAGCGTAGATTTTGTGATCAACAACAGATGGGGTGTCCCCGTGTTTTATACGCTCGACCCCAATGTCAATTGGGATGGAACTCATTTTGAGACAGGTGAACGTATGCCTGACGGAGTCTATTACTACACAGCTGTTGTCTATACGCGCCGTCTTGTAGGTATCGTTCCTGAGAAAATATCAGGTACCTTGCATTTGGTTGGTGGAAGAGGAATTGTAGTTGAATAAAACGAAACAGAAAAGTTACTGAAGGATGTTTACAGGAATTATTGAATCTTTAGGAGTCATCGAGGGTATTGAGAAAGAGGGTTCAAATGTCCACTTCACACTTCGTTGCCCCTTTTCTGCAGAACTTAAAATAGACCAAAGCGTTGCCCACGACGGAACCTGTCTTACTGTCGTAAAGTGCGATGACAAACGTTATACAGTGACCGCGATTGAAGAAACACTTCTCCGGACCCGACTCGGTAGTTGGAAGCTCGGAGATCAAGTCAATCTCGAGAGATGTGTTCGCCTCGGTGACCGGCTCGACGGTCACATGGTTCAAGGTCATATTGATACGACAGGTATGCTTGTCAGTTCTGAATCTCGAGAAGGGTCTTACGTCCTTACATTTGAACACGCTTCGACTCCTGAAAACCCCGCTTGGATAACCGTTCCCAAAGGGTCCGTGACCATCAACGGAATCTCCTTGACAGTTGTTGACAGCACACAAAATTCATTTTCTGTTGCGCTCATACCTTATACATGGAATGAAACGAACATGCATACTTTGGTTCCGAGAGATACAGTAAATCTAGAGTTTGACATCTTTGGAAAATACATGTCAAAAATCTTGGCGGCGAGATTACCTGCCGGGTCTTAATTCGAAATTTTTACCAAGATACAGGCGTCTCACCTGTTCGTCCGAAGCAAGTGAATCTGCGGTACCTTCTTTTAAGATTTGGCCTTCAAAAAGTAAATATGCCCTGTCAGTGATGTGTAGCGTTTCTTGCACGTTGTGATCTGTAATTAAGATGCCGATTCCTTTTTTACTCAACTGAATCACGATACGTTGAATATCCTCCACAGCGATGGGGTCGACACCTGCAAATGGCTCATCTAATAGGATGAATGTAGGAGAGCAACACAATGCTCGGGCAATCTCAGTTCTACGTCTCTCTCCACCAGATAAAACGTTGCCCATGCTTTTTCTCACCTTATTCAGCCCAAACTCTTCGATCACCTCTTCTAATTTTTCGGCTTGCTCCTCTTTAGACAGGGATTGCAACTCTAAAATAGCTTTTAAGTTATCCTCGACTGACAAAGCTCTGAAAATCGACGCTTCTTGAGGGAGATATCCAATCCCCATTTTTGCTCTTTCGTGCATGGGTGTCCTTGTGATTTCTTCTTTTCCTAAGAAGACCCGCCCTTCATCGGGCCGAACCAACCCTACGATTGTATAGAAGCTTGTGGTTTTGCCTGCACCGTTTGGCCCCAGTAACCCTACAACCTCTCCCGGTTTAATGTAAAAACTTACGTCGTTCACAACCTTTCGTCCTCCGTAGCTTTTGACGAGTCCTTCAGAATGCAAAGCGTCGTTTAGATCATTCGTTAATCCCATGGTGTAAAATTACAACGATTTTTATTTTAGATAACGCGCATTAAAGTTCAACCGAAAACCCCAATCGGATTCCCCAATTATCTCTCATTCCTTCTTCAGAGCGCGTGAGTCGTCTGTGGTAATCGATACGGAAGAACTGAAAAATATTTTCGATGCCGATGACTCCTTCTGCATACGTGCCATTCAGACCCGTAGTGCCATCAGGGAGAGACACGAGTTCTTCGTGTTTTGTATCCCAAGACCCCCGGACCCCTTTAATTCCAATGACTTCCCTTAATTTGGCCCTTCGAATAAGAGGGATGTGATTTAAAATAGCGCCTTCTCCATGCCATTCGATACTTGCGCGAACCCATTTGTCAGTGACGTACTCGAAATAGCGCAGCAAATTGAATGAAGGTTGTATTGAAAGCGCAGTCTCGTTCGCAGGTTGTAGTTCCATAAGCGCAAATGGTGCTGTTCCTGAATAGATGCCCGTATTTGTATTCCATCTCACTCTTCCCAGTGGACCAAACCTGAGTTTCCCTTCCAGTTCCAAGGTGTACCTTCCGTACCTATACTGGCTTCCAGCAATGTTTTTCCAGGCCTGTGTAGTCGAAGCGGTTATGATCGGGAATCGTGACCCCAGAGAAACGCGATCGAATGCGCCGCTGACAAATTTCTCAGAATGGGCATATCTCAACTGAAAAGTACTTTCGGCAGTAATTAACACTTTATTTCCCTCCGGATTTTCGGGCAAAGGAAATTCAAGTTCACCTCTGGCGGTAATGTCTCGATGTCGAAGTTCAACAAACGTTGACCAGCCCGATCCAAACTCAGCGAGAAAGCTCGCCTCAGTTTTCACCACTTCCGTTAAATTGACTGCGCCACCTTCAATTGAAAGTGCGGAGTTAAATACATTGCCCTGATTAAAAAAGCCTAACATGCCAAATTGTTCAAGATCTTTTGAATGTGAAGCATACCATTCTATACGAGGGATTTTACTTTGCAGCCAAGTAAGCTCTCCCCCGTACTTGAAAATTTCATCCTTGGATCCATAAGCCAAGAACACCTTAGGTAGAAATGTTCTGCTGAAATCATTGCTGGTTTCTACTCCCAACCTGAATCTATTGCCTTCAATGGGGTTGTTGGAGTATGCGTAATACCATGGGCCCAGTTCGATCTTCCCCAACTTAACATTCCCAGACCCCAGACCATATAACAATCCCTTGATCAATTTATACTGCGTCATGGATTGAACGGAATCGGCCATCCAGTAAATGGTGGCCTCTTTTTCCAACAATGGCTCAGGTCTCTTCAAAACCCATTCCTTTTCCAGCATGTCATTGCTCCCTTTTTCAAAACTTAAATCCCTTCTTGAGGACCAAACCGAGTCTGGCCACTCCTCTGAAAATTCGAAATTTGTATTGACTCGTGTTCCCCTGACATACATCCCCATGCTCGAACCGGTCATTGAGAGGTCAATAATGTCTTCTTGCTTGAGGATGATCCAATTTCCATCAATGAGCGTATACTCTTGGCTCCATCTCAACGCCCGAACGAAATTCAGGTTCGCCCCCTCACTAATTTTGGCCTCTACCTTGCTCAATGCAAGAGATAAAGTATCAATCCACAATTCACCCTCAAAGGTCAGTTCACCTCTTCTTCTGGGGACAAAAGCCATGTGAAATGCAGGTCTTCCATTCATCTCTAGCGTATCAAGAATGTAGTATCTGTAGTGGAGATTTCCCCTGTCGTGTAAAGGGCTGGTGAAGGCTTTGTCAAGTAGTAGAAGTTGGTTCTCGTAGAGGTTGATATTGATGAATTCGGCACTTACACTTGACGAACTCTCACCGTCGGAAAGCCAAGTCGCCCTCGCGGCTTCTACTCTTTGTTCTGCTCTCCGCGGCTTTTTTTGTGATCTTTTTGTCCCAACTGATTCTGACAAAAATGTTGGAAGAGCGATTCGTACATCGCTGGAATCTAGATTGTCCCAGACCCAACCGAAAACGCCCCAGAACTTCCGCAAAGGCAATTTTTCAGGAATGTCATTAAGGTCAATTTGGAGTCTTTCATGGTAGTTGTAACTTACTGCAGAAATGTTTGCGGGGTCGTTGCCTGGCTTTGCATCTGCCACTCTTTGCATAAGCGGTTTTGCGGGGTTTTGCTTCTTTTTGTCGGGCCTTACCTCTGCGGCATCCAGCGCGATACTCCTGGGTTCAAGAGCGACATCCATCTTTTGTTTGACTTGTTTTTGTATAGAAATGCTCTGAGAGGCATACCCCATGAAAGAGACCACGATTCGATTTACTTTGTGTTCACTTGCGAGCTCATAATGACCTTTCGTATTCGTCATCGTGCCGATAGACGTGCCAGCAAAGCTCACATTTACATAAGGCAGAGCTTGTCCAGTTTCCCCATCAAAAACGCGACCTGACACCAAGGTGGTTTGACTCCAAACACCCAATTGAGATACAACAAGAGTGAGACTCAGGAAAAGATATTTCAAATCTGATTGTGTTTCTTTTTTCTTCTCTTCTCTTCTCTTCGAGCGATCACGATGCCTAATTCGTAGAGCGCAAGGACCGGCATAGAGACCATTACTTGGCTCGTAACATCCGGCGGAGTGATAATTGCAGACAACACAAGGATTCCCACAAGTGCATGTCTTCGATACTTTTTAAGACCTTTCGGTGTTACTATTCCCGCTCGGGCGAGAAAGAAAATCAATACAGGCAATTGGAAAATCAGACCTGAAGAAAACGAAATGGTCGCGACTGTCTTCACATAGGACATCACGCCAATTCTATGGGCCACATCTGTTCCAGCTATTGCATCTCCGAGTTCATAATGCCCAAGGAACTGGAGTGAAAGCGGAACGATTCCCCAATACCCAAATGCCACACCCATGAAAAACAGCGTGGACGATGCTGCAGCAGCACCTCTTGCAGCCTTTTTTTCTGGCGCTTTAAGTGCGGGCTTGACAAAGGCCCACAATTGTATCGTTAAAAAGGGGAACGCAAGGATTGCTCCTCCGATGAGTGAAACAATCATGTGGGCTGTGAAGTTGCCCATCATGGTTGTATTTATAAGTTCGTAAGAGATGTCTGTTACGCATAGTTTGTCACCTGCTCCGATAAGTTCAGAAAGTTTACACCAAGCCCTAAAGCTGAAGAAGTTCTCATTTCTCGGCCCAAAAAGAACAGTATTGAACAACCAGTCTTTTTGAATAAATAGAAATGTAGACCCCGCGATGATGGCCATTGCGGAAAAGAATAATCTTTTTCTGACTTCTTCAAGATGATCGAGAAAGCCCATTTCTTTCTCGTTTGGTAGTTCTTGATCGAGAGGGCTCATTTCGTTTTTAACTGTGTAATCCCTTCTCTGACGAGATCGTGTAAGTGAACCATGCCTGTGTAATCCCCATTTTCGTTTGTAACGATTACCTGTGATATTCCTTTTTCCTCAATCATTTTGGCGGCATGTGCTGCAAGTTCGGTCCCCACAATCGCAAATGGTTTCGGCGTCATAATCTCTTCAGCTATTGAATTGATGGCATTGCCTACTACGAGTGCTCTTCTTAAGTCACCATCAGTGATGATTCCCACAATGTTTGATTCCGACCCCACAATCGCAGTCGCTCCATATCTGCCGGCTGTCATGGACAGAAGTACATCTTGTATATGCGCATCAACTCTGACTGACGGTCTTCTTTCTGGATCAATAAGATCGTGAAGCGTCACTGTAAGACGTCTTCCGAGTGCACCTCCAGGATGAAACTTTGCAAAATCTTCAGCGCCAAACCCCTTGGCTTCCATAAGACACATTGCCAAAGCATCGCCCAAAGCCATTTGAACAGCTGTGCTTGTAGTGGGAGCAAGGTCATATGGACAAGCTTCTGCATCGACCCCAGCGATCAATACGATGTCGGATTGTTTTGCGAGTGGAGAGTCAGCAACTCCTGTGACGCCCACAATTGTATGACCGTGTTGTTTTAACAAGGGCGTCAAAGCAGTCATTTCTGCACTTCTGCCACTTTTAGAGAGACATATCACGACATCCCCCTCTTGAATAACCCCTAAATCACCATGGACTGCATCTCCAGCATGGACAAAAAGGGCCGGTGAACCCGTTGAATTAAGGGTGGCAACAATTTTCCGACCCACATCAGCACTTTTGCCTACACCTGTTAAAACGACTCTCCCAGATGTCTTAAGAATAAGGTTAATTACATCAACAAAAGGAGTGCCTAGCTGGTCTGCGAGGCGATTGATAGCTTCAGCTTCTAGGCGAAGTGTTTGGGTGCCTCGAAGAAGGATTGACTCCGCTGTAGTGGATGGATTTAAATTTTTATCGGCCATATATAAATTTATGGTTGCAAAATAGGTTAATCTGCTTATCTTTATAATGAGCAAATTTAAACATCGATGAGCCTGATTGATGAATCGCCACTAAGCGCTTTACAAACATATTTTGGATTTAATGAATTCAAGGGTGAGCAAGAGACTGCAATCCAGAGTGTCCTCAACGGGAAGGACACCTTTGTTATTATGCCTACAGGTGGAGGGAAGTCCATGTGTTATCAGTTACCGGCATTAATGCTAGAGGGTGTGGCGATAGTCGTATCACCACTGATCGCTCTTATGAAAAATCAAGTAGATGCCTTGCGAGGGAATCACGAAGACCCCGCCATCACTCATTTTCTGAATTCATCTTTAAACAAATCTGAAGCGGAGCAAGTGAGGGCAGATGTAGTCGCTGGTAAAACGAAGTTGCTTTATGTCGCTCCAGAAACACTCACCAAAGAGAGTAATGTTGAGTTTTTAAAATCTGTAAAGATCAGTTTCGTTGCTGTAGATGAGGCACACTGTATTTCTGAATGGGGGCATGACTTTCGTCCTGAGTACAGACGTATCCGCCCCATCATCAAACAAATTGCAGATGTACCGATCATCGCACTCACAGCAACAGCGACACCCAAGGTTCAACAAGATATTCAGAAGAACCTTCAAATGGTCGATGCAACTTTAATCAAATCGTCCTTTAACAGAGACAACCTCTATTACGAAGTTCGACCTAAAAAAGATGCACTCAAGCAGATTGTTCAGTACAGCCTAAATAACAAAGGCAAAAGCGGCATTATTTACTGTTTGAGCAGAAAGAAAGTCGAACAAATTGCTGAAACCCTATCTGTCAATGGGATCAAGGCGCTGCCCTATCACGCTGGAAAGGATTCTAAAACAAGAAGTCGAATCCAGGATCAATTCCTCATGCAAGATGTGGATATTATCGTTGCGACGATTGCTTTCGGAATGGGCATAGATAAACCTGACGTAAGATCTGTCATCCACTATGATATCCCTAAAAGTTTAGAGAGCTACTACCAAGAAACGGGTCGTGCGGGTCGTGACGGAGGAGAAGGGCATTGTATCGCGTTCTATAGCCACAAGGATATCGAAAAGCTTGAAAAGTTTTTACAAGGCAAACCTATTGCTGAGCAAGAGATTGGCTCTCAACTCTTACAAGAGGTAATGGCATATGCTGAAACGTCTGTGTCTCGTCGAAAATTCTTACTCCACTATTTCGGTGAGGAATTTGATGAAGTAAATGGACCTGGCGCAAAAAATTGCGACAATATGAGATATCCAAAGCCTCAATACGATGGTCAGGAAGAAATTCACATGGTCATTAGTGCCGCGCTTGAGCATAAAGAGGCTCACAAAATGCAGTTTATTTCTGCGATTCTTATCGGTGAGCACAACAGAGAGGTCGATGACTACGATGGTGATAAAAGCTCATTTTGGGAACGAGGGAAAGAGAAATCAGACAGATATTGGAATGGCATAATACGTCAGGCGATTGTTCTTGGATTCTTGAAGAAAGAAATTGAGAAGTACGGAATTTTAAAGATTACGGACAAGGGCCGAGACTTCCTGATGAATCCCAAATCGGTGATGCTTTCTGAAGAAAGGAATTACCGAGATGTGGATACAGGAGACACAATGGTCCAAACCCGTAGAGGACAGGGAGGGGTTGCGGATGTTGCACTTAGAAAGATGCTCGTCACCCTTAGAAAGGATATCGCTGACGAAAAGGATTTGCCTCCTTACGTTATTTTTCAAGATGTATCCCTGGACGAAATGGCGATTCACTACCCAATCAAGGAAGATGAATTGCTAAGGATTACCGGAGTGGGTGCAGGAAAGGCAATCAAGTTTGGTGTACGGTTTTTAGAACTCATTTCTAAATATGTCACGGAGAATGACATTGAGAGAGCAGAAGATTTGCTTGTGAGGACTTCGTCAAAGAAATCTTCCAACAAGGTGTCAATTATTCAACAAATTGACAGAAAGATGAATCTTGATGACATGGCCGCTCGTACGAATTTGACGCGACAAGAAGTATTTACTGAAATAGAACAAATCGTTGCTGCAGGAACCAAAGTGAATATCGACCACCTCATTGAAGAGTCTATGGATGAAGATTGCGTGGAGGAACTGTTTGAATTCTATAGTGATACAGAAGACGAAGGGATTGATTCAGCGTTGGTCGAATTTGAGGGTACTTATTCTGAGGATGAACTTAGATTGATGCGGGTGAAGTTTCTAAGTGATGTCGCGAATTAATCTTCGTTAAGTCGTTGCTGCGGCATAAGCCATAAGTCCAGCGCCAAGTTTTAATGCGTCTTCATCGACATCGAAATGAGGTGTGTGAAGTCCACGATGTCCCAAATCAGAAATGGGGCTTGACGTTCCAATTCTATAAAAACAACCAGGGATTTCTCTCGCGTAAAAGCTGAAATCCTCCGCCGTCATACGCACAGGAAGATCGTGTACTTTTTCCTTCCCCAAGAATGCAATGGCACTTGATTTCATCCTTGCAGTTAAATCTGGGTCGTTGTAAACACTGGGGTATCCAACAGGTATTCTTAGGTCAGCTGTAGCGCCTCTTTTGTGGCAGATCTCTTCCACAATGGATTTCATTTTCTTGTGAACTTCGTATCTCCAAGTTTCGTTAAGTGATCTGAATGTTCCTTTAAGATGTACTTCGTTGGGAATGACATTTGTCGCACCCAATCCTTCAATAAATCCAAATGCAAGCACAGTCTTGATGCTGGGGTCTGGCCGTTCATTAATGAGCTTCTCCAGTGCCAGAATTATTTCTGATGCCACAATGAGTGGATTTGACTGATTCTCGGGGAGAGCTGCATGGCCTCCCTTTCCGACAATGGTAAGGTGAATTTCATCTGCAGACGCCATATACGTTCCTGGACGCATCCCTACATGTCCGGCAGGGAGTTCAGGGAATACATGAGACCCAAGGATGTGAGATGGAACGGGGTTTTTAAGGACTCCTTCTGCCACCATGAGAGAGGCTCCGCCGGGAAGCCGTTCTTCTCCAGGTTGGAAAATCAATCGCACCGTTCCCTTCCATTGATCTTTGTTTTTGGAGAGTATGTGAGCAGCACCTAGAAGAGAGGTTGTATGAACGTCGTGTCCGCATGCATGCATCACTCCAGGGTTGCAAGAAGCATATGGAACGTCGTTTAGTTCTTGAATAGGTAACGCATCTAGGTCTGCACGCAGCGCCATAAACCGTGATGTGGGGTCATTGCTTTCAATTGTGGCAACTATTCCAGTATCTGCGACACCCGATTTGTGGGTGACCCCCATTTTATCTAATTCTCCAGACACATATTTCATCGTTTCATACTCTTCATATGAAAGTTCAGGATGAGAATGAAGATGCCTTCTCCAAATAGAAAGTTGAGGAGCCAGGTTTTCAGCAGCGGATTTAAAAAGATCAGCCAGACGTGTGTTTTTAAGTTCCATTTCCTGGGAAAATATCACGAAAAGCCTTCACAGCCATGCCTATCGCTGCGTAAAAAAGAATTGCGGAAAAAACCAATCGGACCATAGATGTAGGAAGCTTTAACGACCACTTACTGCCGAGCCATGCACCCAAAATAAATGTCACAGCAATGATCGCTGAATACGTCCATTCGACGTGTTCCTCACTGTGATATTGCATTGCCGCAAGTATTCCGATAGGGGGTAGCATGAGGGCAAGTGAGGTGCCTTGCGCAGTGTGTTGGTCTAAATCCAAGAAATAGATCAAGGCAGGCACAATAATTAATCCGCCGCCTATCCCGACAAATCCGCTGGCAATCCCAGCTAAAACTCCGATTGCAAGTAGAATAAATAAAGTAGAGAGTTCCATGGATTGCTAATTTATTAAATACTCAATTAGAAATCAAAGTTTAAACTCAAAGTGAATCGTTTGGGCATCATCATGCCATTGTCAACTCCCCATCCCCAATCGGTACTGACCCAGTATCCCAGTAGACGTGACCTTACACCAAACCCGAAGTCATACACGATCGGTTCCCTATTGTTATCTATCGTTACCGTAATCGGGTTGTTTTCAAAGGTGGTCGTATTAAATGTGTTTTCATCGGAATATGGATGCGGTCCGACCCATGCAGAACCGATGTCCGAGAAAAAAATCACTTGAAGATGTCTCAGCAAGTCCGATTTTGCGGGTTCAGAAAAAACAGTGCTCCAAATAGGGATGCGTATTTCTGCATTGATGATCGCAGCGTTCGTTCCGTTTCGTGCGTTGCTTGCAAATCCTCTGAGAGGCGTAATGTTCGTTTGGTATGTATACGCTTGGTTTTGATCAATTGGGGATGCGTAATTGTTGTTGGCGGTCAGGAGGCTATTGTCTGTCCCACCTAGGAGGTGAAGTAATTTCTTTTCTCCGATCGACCAATTGCCTGCTGCCCTGATTGCAAGGATTGCGTTTGCATATATTTTGAAATATCTCCGCACATCAAATCCGACGGTTCCGAAGCTGCTGTCGAATCCATCTAGGTAGTATTCAGCCCACACTTTTGCTCTTAATCCTTCTCGAATATTAAGCGTAGGTATTCGGGTGTCATCGTGAACCCATGCAACAGATAGACCTACTTGTTCTGTCCATCGATTTGGGGTTGTTAAACTGAACATTTCAGTTCCTTGCGTCACAGCTCTGTCTAGGCGAAGTCCGATTCCAGCCCTCAAGCTTCTCACCTCATCTAATGGATATGAAAAACGATATCTGGCGAAATGTGATTGACTTTCCACAAGATTAAAACTGTTTGGTTCCAATGAAGTTGTGCCTTGTCGTTGAATGGAGAATATTTTATCGACTCTGCCCTCTAAGTTGTAGTAGGCGACGCCTAACATGCTGTTGTTTAAATTTGTAGAGATGTTGTAACCACCGATAATATGCTTGTCTTCAAACAAATCACAAATTCGGATTTCTGTGGCGTTCCCTAATCCAGGAAGGAAAGAGACGGAGCCGTCGTATGTTCTGTAGAACTGAGAGCGAAAGGCATTGCTCACTTGGCTTTGCAGTTTCTGCAAGGCGTAATTTAATCTG
Source organism: uncultured Flavobacteriales bacterium (assembly GCA_963932755.1). GTDB lineage: Bacteria > Bacteroidota > Bacteroidia > Flavobacteriales_D > Sanyastnellaceae > UBA974. Next base: position 62,018 of record CAWVRV010000002.1, read on the forward strand.
TAGTTTTTTGGTTTAAGCGTTGTGGTTGATGTCACAATCGTCTTCGCAGGCTCTTGATCAAGAATTTCTTTTTTCGTTTTTGCGATACGTTTTTCGAATTCAAATTGATAATCTCTGATGTCTGCTTCGGTATCTTCATACGTGATTGACCAATCAGGAGAGACGAAATCTTGCACCCCATTTCCGTCTTCTTTACTTCTTATAGATTGGAATTTTTGTGCGGATCTTTCCTCAGTTATGGGCATCTTTCCGAGTTTGGTTCTATAGGAGTGTTGAAGTATTTCAGTCAAACCATAACAAATCCCATTTGCAGTATCGCAGTGCATGCTTAAAATGGGAACGTCCAGCTCATTGAGGACCCGGGTGTCGAAAAAATACCTGTACTTGATGATGGTGTCTATGCTCAGAATGGTGCTGTCGGCCCATCCCCAGTTGTATTCTTGACGTCCCCCGCGGTACTCAGACAAGTAGATGAATTCGTCATTTGGAAGCGGTATTGGAAATCGTTCATCTACGTTGGGTGTGCTGACAAGTCGTTCTAATCGAGGTTCATCGTCCCCTAAATGGCATAGGAATAAATCCAAAGGAGCAGCAAATGGAATGTTCTCCCTGTCATCACGAAGGGTTTCATCCATTCTGTTTGAAGAAAAAATAATTGATTTCCCGTCCGAAGTATATCTTGGATTTAAATCATCAAACCGGTCTCTCCAAAGTGGTTCTTGGAGATTCCCAATAATTCGGTAGATGTAGAGATCAGACCTTCCGTTTGTCATGCCAGAAAAAACAATGCTTCTTCCGTCGGGAGCGTAGTCCATAGAAAGTACTTCGTCTATTTTGAATAGTTCTTTTTCAATGGCCTTTTTATCGTCCAATCGGATGGTCACAAGGACGGGTTGGCCCTTTTGAATGATGCAATAGGTAAACTGAGTCCCGTCGGGATGCCAAGCAATTAAGGGCAACAAGTCACTTTTTAACAAATCTAGTTTGTGTCCGTGTTTGGCTCTTCTAACAACATTGCTCCCTGCCTCTACTTCGCAAGTCCAAACTTTCCATTGTCCTCTCTCGTCAGTAATGAATGCAACATTCTTCCCGTCAGGAGATTGACTGATGGAGAGATAGTCATATCGCTTCTTGAGGTTGAAAGGAATCTCACCTCCGTCTTTTAACGCAGCGCGGAAATTTTTTCGTCCCGCGTTTGTGGGAAGATCTTTGTCGTAGTTAATGGGGGTTTGGCGTTTCTGATAATCGATCGCTTCAGACATGAGCTGAGGCAAACTCAGACCAGTCGCAAACCGGAATCCCCCCTCAACGCTACGACTTATTCGTATCATATATAAAACATTTGCAATCGCAGGAACGCCATAGACATTGGCGATGTAATCCCAAACCGCACTTCCGAGTTCTCCTGCTTCCTCGCCTTCGCTGCGGTCAATGTTCGCGAGCGCACCAGACCTGGCGGCATCAAATGCATACATGTTTGCTCGAGCCGATTTTTTCCAAGAGAGATGACTTACCAGCCCCTCTTCAAACCACTCAGGAATTTGCAACATACTCGAGTTTTTCAAGGCATCTTTCCAGCTGCCACTATAAATCGTTTGTTGAAGCGCGATTTTTGCCAGCCCACCCTTCAGATCTCTTTCTAAACCAGCGCGGTCGCCTCGTCCATATAAAAAGAGTTTATTTCCGACAATTTTTGCAGTTCCGCCAATGTTTACAGCCTCTTCTTCAAAGGACAATACACCCAGATTACTCTGTCTGAATTCAGCAATGTTGTTGTAGACGAGTATTTGAATCGGCCCTTCTAATTTGTTGCCGAAATAGGGGGTCAATTCCTTTGCGGTTTCTTCTACGATTCCAGCAATTGCTCCAGCGAGTTCTTGACCACCTTGATAAAAGTAAATTTCAAAGTGCCCCACAGTATGATATTGCCAAATAAAATCCCTGTACTGGATTCTATTTTTCCCAAACTCCACTTGTAGCCCATCATAAAACTGAGCGGTAACTGTTTGGTTACAAAGCATTAACCCTCCAAATAAGAGAATCATCAATTTAGATGTGAGTTTTGTACTCATGCTAACCGAAATTACGCCCTAAATAGATCATTCCCTTCATATTTCATGAACCATATTCACTCCTTCAGATTCAATGCTTTTAGTGAGCAAACTTATTTGCTAGATCACGGCAATGGCCAAGCAACGGTCTTCGATCCCGGCATGAGTTCGCACGAAGAGAGATTTCACTTCGAGGAGACTTGTAAAAAACTTGGAGTCGTCGTCACCCAATGCCTACTTACGCATGCGCATTTGGACCATGTCATGGGTACAGCTTGGGTGTCAGATAAATTTGGCTGTGGTCCCAGGTTACACCCGACTGATGAAACGACGTGGACTCAGGCACCTATTTCCGCCAAGCTTTATGGGGTAGATATGGATGAGCTGCCCACACGGGGTATGGACTTGGGTGGCCAAGGTTCTGAGATTGCGTGTGGAGATATAAAACTCGAGATTCGATTGGCCCCTGGACATAGCAAAGGACATGTGGTTTTTGTTTGCCATGAACATAAATTCGTTGTGGGAGGTGATGTTCTCTTTGAGGGGAGTATTGGACGTACGGATCTTCCTGGCGGAAATCCGGATGTTCTGGCGCGAAGTATCACTGAGCAGTTGTTCAGTTTAGAAGACGATTACATTGTATATCCGGGTCATGGAGGACCGACTTCTATCGGGAAAGAACGCGCGTCAAATCCTTTTGTGAATGGCGCTGGGACAGGAATGTTGCAACAATAAACGCAATCAGACCTTGTGCCTTGAGAGTCGTTTTGAAAACTGAACAAGGAGCAGCAGGGCGGGAACCTCAATTAATGGGCCTATGACCCCTACAAATGCTTCTGAGG
>CAWVRV010000003.1:0-57494 GCA_963932755.1 uncultured Flavobacteriales bacterium
CGTTTCTCTAGCACAGGATATATCACACGAGAAGTGGTCATTCCTTCGGGAGGGAAATTGAATAGAATAAGCTTGGTCCAACCCATGAGCCGTGACACTGTCATGATTAAAAATGCATATATCTACCCATGGCCTACGCGCGATGCATTCAGAAAAGAATTTATGGCATTGGGTCTAGAAGAGGACGCATACTCTGTGGGCCAACAGGCGATAAACCCTTTCGACATCTATGACAGGTTGATCGATGTAGGCCTGGACGGACAGGCCCTTGCAAGCCAAGACGCTCGCGAGATTGCGTTGGAGTATTCGAATTTAGGAGGTATACCCACAACAAACCTACTCAACCCTGTTGCATGGGCTCAATTTCTGAAGGCACTGAAAAATGGTGATTTAAAAAGAAACTAACGGATGAAATCTGCTCTGAACATATCCTTGTTTTGCGCTTTGATGAGCTTGTCTTTCATTTCTCTCTCTGCACAAACGACACCTGCGGACTTCACCGTACAAGGAAATGTGCGCGGAAGTGAAGGCGTTCTTTTGCCAGGCGCAACTTTAATTGTCATGCAGAATAACAGACTGAGCGTTTCTACTGATGGATTTGGAGCATTTGAACTTTCTCTGCCCTCTTTAGGACCTTGGACCCTTCGATGCTCAATGATCGGTTATGAGATACAAGAAATCCCCATTGATTTTGAAGGAAAGCAATCCGTAACCATTCAAGTCGTTCTGAAAAGCACCGTAACAATCGGGGCTGCAGAAATCATCGAGTCAGGTCGAAATGATGTTTCAATTCAACGTATTGACCCTCGGGTTACAAGTAGAATACCGACACCTCGCGGCACAGTGGAAGATGTTCTTTTGCAAGCTCCCGTTAACTTTACAAGTGAACTGTCAAGTGCATACAATGTAAGAGGCGGTAGTTTTGATGAGAATCTGGTCTATGTAAATGACATCGAGGTATACCGACCCTTCCTAGTAAGAAGTGGACAACAGGAAGGTCTGAGCTTCCCAAATCCAGACATGGTGGAGCGCATTACATTTAGTGCGGGTGGGTTTGAAAGCAAATTTGGCGACAAGCTGAGTTCGGTTCTGGATATTCACTACCGCAAACCCACAAAACGAAGAACGCAAGTGACAGCCAGTATGTTGGGTGCGCAGATTCAACACGATGGGATCGCTGCTGGTGGAAAGATTAAAGTAAATACGGGCATTCGATATCGCAACAACTCCTACATTCTGGGAACACTCGATGAGAGCGGAGAATACAACCCCACGTATCTCGACGCCCAAACCTACATCACATGGGATCCGGACGGTTATGGACCATGGGAGATTCAACTACTCGGCGTTTACGGCCAGAACGATTACAAGTTTGTGCCTCAGACACGAGAAACAGACATCGGTACGATCAACAATGCAATACGGTTGAAAATATTTTTTGATGGAGAAGAGGAGACCTCTTACCAAACAGGGTTTGGGGCACTTGCTTTTGAAAGGGTCACCGAAAACACTCGAATCCGTTGGATTAATTCTGCATTTAGAACGGTAGAAACAGAATCATTTGACATCTTGGGAGCGTATTGGTTGGATGAGCTAGAGCTCGATCCTGGCTCAGACGATTTCGGTGAATCTGCAAACAATCTTGGCGTTGGCGGCTTTCTGAATCACGCCAGGAATCAACTTGAAGCAACGGTTTTGTCTTCAGCCTTAAAGGGATCAATAGACATCGGGCAAGGAAAACATTTTATGGAATGGGGACTCAAAGGGTCGACTGAACTTATTCTTGACAATTTATCGGAGTGGTCATTTGTGGACAGTTCGGGATATATATCACCTCATCCCCAGGACAATGTAGGCTACACAGACCCCGGAGCACAGCCATTTCAGCCTCTGGAGTTCCAAGACGTCGTCCGAACAACCAACACGGTCCGATCAAACAGAATTACAGGCTATGTCCAAGACACGTGGCAAATCGAATTAGAGAAAGGAATCCTAAACGCCCACATCGGTGCTCGGTTCCACTACTGGTCTCTAAGTACACCTGACATTTCTCCTGGCGACACGTCGAGAACGCACCTTGTAGGTGGACCTCGGGCTCACATCAGCTTCACACCTACAAAAAAACCCCTCACCACTTGGTCCTTTGCTGGCGGATATTACTGGCAGCCTCCCTTCTACCGTGAAATGCGCGGAGTCAACGGCACACTCAATCCGGACATCCTTCCGCAGCGCGCCATACACGCTGTAGGTGGTGTGGACCATCAATTCGAAATGTACAGCCGTCAATTCAAGTTTGTAGGCGAGGTGTATTACAAGGATTTGGACCAAATCATTCCCTATGAAGTAGAGAATGTACGTCAACGCTATTACGCCACAAACAACTCGAGTGGATACGCTACAGGAATCGATTTGATGCTCAACGGAGAGTTCATCGACGGGATTGAGAGTTGGATGAGGTTTAGCGTTCTTAAAACGGAGGAGGATATTGCAGATGATTTCTATTTGGAACTGTATAACAACGAGGGCATCAAAATCATCCCTGGCTATACTTGGAATGACGTCGCAGTAGATACTGTTCTTATTGAACCAGGGAATATTGCTCGACCCAGTGACCAGCGCCTTAGTGTAAGCATGTTGTTCCAAGATGAGATGCCTAACAACCCTGAATACAAGGTCTTATTGAGTTTGTTTTTTGGCACAGGCCTCCCCTATGGCCCACCCACTATGAACCGATATCAAGATGTACTTCGCACCCCTGCTTACAGGAGAGTTGACATCGGCTTTTCCAAAGAACTTCTGACGTCTGAAAAACATCAGAATAAAAACGGCTTTATTTCTCTTGAGGTATTCAACATCCTGGGAATCAACAATACGATTAACCACACATGGATCGAGGATGTGAATGGAAGACAATATGCCATACCAAACTTCCTTACAGGAAGAAGGCTCAACCTTAAACTGCATTTAGAATTCTAAAGAAAAAGAATTCAAATCAACACAACCTGTCACCATTGGAGTGTTCATCTTCTTGATGAAGAACTTCACAATACGCACTCGTTTTTCGTAGTTTGTGGTTAAATTGGTACAATACATGCGCATTCGTAACTACATAGCTATATCCTTGTGTTTCCTGTCTTTAACAGCAACCGCTCAATATACTCTTCAGGGCAATGCTGTATCCGACGATGGCAATTGCTATCAACTAACAGACGCTTTGCCCGCACAAGTGGGTGCTGTTTGGTATGATGAGCCCATAAATTTAGAGCAACCATTCGACCTTCAGTTTAAAATGAATTTCGGGGACAATCAAGGGAATGGGTCCAGCGCGAATCCCGGCGGTGACGGGATGATGTTTGTGATGCAAACAATCGGGCCTTCAGCTATAGGTTCACTGGGGCAAGGCATGGGATTTCAAGGATTGCTTCCCAGCTTAGGCATTGAGTTCGACACTTATCTGAATCCTGACGTAAGCGATCTCCTTGAAGACCACATCGGCATCATCTCTGATGGCAACGTCGACCATACCGCACCAACAGCAATAGCAGGTCCTGTTACAGCGACTTCTATTGGGGCAGATATTGAAGATGGTTTGGACCATGCAGTTCAAATCACATGGGATCCAAACACACAAGAACTCAATGTCTATTTCGATTGTGAATTCAGACTCGTAGCGAGTGTTGACTTGATCAATGACATCTTCGATGGAGACACTCAAATCACTTGGGGGTTCACCTCCTCAACAGGTGGCGCAAACAACATACACACAGTCTGCCTCTATGAAAACGCAACACCTACAGGAGATGTCACACTGTGTCCTGGTCAGTCCACGCAATTAATCTCAGGCGGCGATCTGTCACAACCATTTACTTGGACACCCACTGATTTTTTAAGCGATCCAAATGCATATGATCCGATTGCTACACCCCCATCCACACAGGTGTATACAGTCACATATACTGACTTCTGCGGTGACATACAATCGCAAACGATCGAGGTTTTCGTAGAACCCTTGGAGGTGGACATCTCTGCGGATTTTGATGTCATCGATTGTATCAATACAACTGTGATTTTAACTGCCAATTCCAATTTTGATGATGGCTTAACGTACAATTGGTCCGCTTCAAACGGAGGGAATTTCCTCAGCTCTGAGGAATTTGGCGCTGTCATAGACAATGGAGGCTCATATACTGTCATCCTTTCGTTTGATGACGGAGCTTGTACTGCAGAGGACACATACAACATTGAACTGGATACATTGTCCTTTTCTGCAGATGCAGGCCTGGGTGGAGTGATCAATTGCGACACCCCCACATTCGTGCTTCTGGGAGAATCTAATGACAACGGGGCTGAGTTTGTTTGGTCTACAAGTGATGGAGACTTTTTCGGGAGCAGCAATGTCGCCGAACCCACAGCTGTCTCTGGAGGAACCTACAATTTACTTGTCACCAATCCTGATAATGGATGTACCTCAGAAGATGAAGCGGTGGTCTTCGAAGACTTTACAGCTCCATTGATAGACCTCGGGTATGCAGAAGGCATGATCAGCTGTGAAACGCCGCAAATTGCTATCTTAGGGACAGACATTTCTCCTGACACCTACACAAATGAAATCGAGTGGACATGGGTTGAAGGTGAAGGAGGACTTCTTGACCCAACATCTCTCGAACCTGTTGCAGCTTTGCCCGGAGAATATATGATTACAGTCACATTTAGTGAAAACGGATGCGCCACAACCTTCCCCGATTTCGTCACCGTAGAACAAGATGAAAATGCTTTTATCGACATTTCTCATCTCACGATGCCCAACGTCATCACACCCAATGGGGACTACTACAATGACTACTTAAAACCTTTTCTTGCCGACCAACCAGGTGTGGAAACACTCTCCGTTCTAGACGAGTACAACCTCATCATTTACAACCGATGGGGGGACCTTGTTTTCGCGAACAATGGACTCCCTCTGGCTTGGGATGGAAGGGCAAACGGAGATCAACTTTCAAGTGGCTCATATGTGATTGTTGTGGACTACAAGTCCTTGTGTGGAGAAGTCCAAACAGGCTCATACACCGGACCTCTCGAAATCCTTTACAAAGCTCCTTAGTCAGAGGAACATGACCGTCCTACCCGGAAATTTTATCAAGGAATTCATCCTCTGAAACAATCGGAACACCAAGCGTTTCTGCTTTCTCTCTTTTGCTGGGCCCCATTTTCTCTCCCGCGACGATATAGCTGGTTTTCTTTGAAATAGAAGATGAAACCTTGCCCCCGTGTTGTTCTATGAGTTTTTTAATACCTGTCCTGTCGTATTTTTCAAATACCCCACTTACGACAATCGCAGCACCGGCCAGCTTGTCTGTTGCCCCTTCTACTTCTTGGACAACAAACTGAAGCCCCACATCTTTGAGTCTTTGAATGAAGGGCTCATTTCTCTCCTCTCCAAAAAACGCAAGGATACTGTCCGCAATACGCTCGCCGATCTCATCAACTTCAATCAGGTCTTCGCGGTTTGTATTCATGATTGCATCAAGGCTCCCTAAAGAACGGGCAAGCTTTTTTGCGACCGTCTCCCCTACATATCGAATGCCCAATCCAAACAAGACTCTTTCAAACGGAATTTGCTTGCTCGCTTCGATGCCCAACAGCAATTTCTGAACCGATTTTTCAGCCATCCGATCAAGGGGAAGAAGATCCTCAGAAGTGAGTTTATAGAGTGAACTTGGATCAATAACGAGTCCTGCCTCTACCAATTGGGCGACAGTTTCAGATCCCAGCCCATCAATGTTCAATGCTTTCCTACTTATGAAATGCTTGATTCTACCTTTCACTTGAGGCGGACAAGATTCCGCATTTGGACAGTAATGCACGACTTCACCCTCCTCTCTGATCAACGCCGTATCGCACTCCAAACAATGTGTCGGAAAAACGGATCCGGACGGACTGAACAAATCTACTGCAACCGCTCTTGAACGTTCATCTACGCCTACCACTTTCGGGATAATCTCTCCGCCTTTCTCTACAAAAACATAGTCGTCAGAACGCAGTCCCAAACGCTCAATTTGATCTGCATTGTGAAGAGACGCTCGCTTCACTGTCGTCCCGCCTAGAAGCACTGGCTCTAAATTCGCAACTGGAGTCACAGCACCTGTTCTCCCCACTTGAAAAGTAATTTCTTTTAATTTCGTCCGAACTCTTTCAGTCTCAAATTTGAAAGAAATGGCCCAACGTGGACTCTTTGAAGTCAGACCTAAGATCTCCTGCTGATCATATCTGTCCACTTTTATGACGACCCCATCAATGGCAAAAGGCAACTCATGTCGCGCGACATTCCAATAAGAAATAAACGCCATTACACCCTTGGAATCTGTTGAAGTAGAGATCATTTTCAACTTCTCAGAAGGCACCTTAAACCCCCAGTCTCCTGCGCTTGAAACAGCTTCGCTGTGGGTTTCTGAAACGCCTTTTGAAATCACGCCATACATCATACAGTCTAGTTTACGCTTGGCAACCTCTTTGCTGTCCAGGAGCTTGAGAGAACCCGCAGCCGTATTTCTGGGGTTTGCAAATTGAGCTTCCCCCTCCTCTTCTCGCAATTCATTCAACGCCTTAAACTCCTCAAATGGGTAAAATATCTCACCTCGTATTTCAAGGCGCTCAGGAGCCGGTTGTTGCATCAGCAAAGGAATCGTCCTGATTGTCTTCACATTGGCTGTAATATCCTCTCCTGTCTCACCGTCTCCTCGCGTGAGCGCCTTCATCAACCTCCCCTTCTCATAGACCAAACTTATGGCAACCCCATCGTATTTGAGTTCCATCACATACACGACATCTTCTCCCTCCAGACCTTTGTCAACCCTTGACATCCAGTCTTCCACTTCGCTCTCATCATATGTGTTTGAAAGCGACAGCATCGGAGCAGAGTGCTTCACCTTGACAAATCCATCCTGAGCAACACCCCCTGGACGCATTGTAGGTGACAAAGGGTCATTGAATTCTGGATTTGCAAGTTCCAAAGCTTCGAGTTCTTTCAGCAATAGATCAAAGTCCTTGTCAGAAATAACCGGCTGATTTTTATTGTAATACAGGTGATTGTGCGCGTGGAGATCTACGCGCAATTCCGATATTCTTATCTCGGCAATTTCCTTATCTGATTTCGTCTCCATGCGGTGTCAAGTTAAATCAATACGCGCAAATACATGCCTCGGCTTGCCCTGTAAATCGTCCATTAATGAGATCTGATTCCAGCGTGTATTTGACGCTCGAAATAGATCCGCTACCTGCGCGGCAAATCTAGTGTGGCACTCAAAAGCCAACCAACCACCCGGATTCAACATCCCTCCCTCACATAGCGCTATCATTCGTTTATAGAAAATAAGTGGGTCATTGTTAGGGACGAACAGCGCCGACAAAGGCTCACAGTCTGCAACCCTATGTTCCATATTCATTTTTTCTTGCTCTGGGATATAGGGAGGATTGGAAACCACAGCATCAAAACATTTGGGCTCAAACGGTCTCTTTTGCAAAACATCAGAACATTCAAAATTCACTTCAGCTTCGATTAATTTTGAATTCTCTTTTGCAACATCAATTGCTCCTTGAGAAAAGTCGGATGCAAAAACCTCCCATTCTGGCAATCTTTTCTTGATGGACAATGCAATGCATCCTGATCCTGTACCCAGATCTAACACACACCCATTCGCACCAAACGTCTTCAGTTTTTCTACAAGAGAGAAAACCAATTCTTCTGTTTCCGGTCTTGGAATAAGGACGCTCGCATCCACTCTATAATCGGAACCATCGAAATGCGCTGTACCTATCACATACTGGACTGGATCACCTTTTGAGACCCTGTCAGCCATGACCGCCAACTTGTCTATCTCTGACTCTGGAAAACGGTAATTGTTCATCAATCGTTCTCCCTTCCCCATGCTCGACACATGCTCCAAACACAATCCCACCACGGGATTCCGTTCCTCTTCCTCTACGCCATTCGAAATCCTTGATTTAAACCAAACACGAACCGACTGTTCATCATTCGAACCAGGCCACGGACCTGTCCCTCGGGGGCTTCCCTTAGAAATCCTTGAATCATTCATCTACTTTCTTTAACACGACATACCCCCATGGAGACACTACACCATTCGCCTCAATACTTTTACTCATGACTGCGACAAACTCGCCCTCTGGCATTTTGACCGAAAGAGGCACTGAATCAACACTTAGATTCACCGCGACTACAATCTGACTTTTTCCTTTCCTCTTTGTGAATGCGAATATTTTTTTTGGTGACTTACACTCTAACAACTCCGGTGCTCCACCGTAATCGCCATTCCACAACGCCTTCTCTTCGTGATGCAATGTGTTGATCGATCGATAAAAATCTGCCTTTGAGTATTCTCCCCACTCTACAGTATCTTTTTCGAAAAACCTCAGCCTTTTATCCAACCCCGATTCTTGACCAGAATATATGAGCGGCATATCTAGCAGCATCCCCGACAAAATCACCATCACATCTCCAGCTTCTCCATATCTCTCTGAAATGGTACCGTTCCAGGAATTCTCATCATGATTTGTTGCAAAACCCATTCTGTAAGCATCCGTCGGGAATTTCTCCGCCTCTTCAGTGAGATATTCCCTCAGAACAGAAGCGTCTTCTCTCCCTTGTGCGATTTCATTTGTAAGATGATGATAACGCCACGCATAAGTCATGTCAAACGCTCTCTTGTGATGCGCTGGCTCATCCGCTTCTGCAAGCATAAAGATATCTGGCTTTAGCGCCTCTAACCTACGTCGGGCAATTTCCCAAAATGAGACAGGAACCTTTTCTGCCACATCACATCTAAATCCATCAATATCCGCTTCAGTTACCCAAAACTCCATGGCAGTGGCCATTCCATTGTACAAACCATTCTGCACACCATGCTCCCAATCAAACTGAGTTACATCCCACCAATCAGTCCCTGACGGAGGCTGTAAATTCCCCGAGTTGTCCAGCAAATAATACCCTCTGTGAGTTTCAGTCCAATCACAATCAAACGCACTGTGATTTGCAACCCAGTCAAGAATCACCTTCATTCCCAGCTGATGGGCTTGGTCTACCATTCCCACAAAATCCTCCATCGTTCCGAAATCGGGATTTATATCCGTGTAATCTTTTACACTATAAGGACTCCCTAAACTGGCGCTGCCAAGTTCAGCCAAATGGTTTGATTTATTCTCACCTCCTTTCCTGTTGACCTCACCGATTGGAAAGACTGGCATCAACCACAAAATATCCACCCCCAATTCCTTTAATCTAGGCAAATCCTTTTGAAATGCTTTCAACGTCCCCTCCGCCGTATGTTGCCTTAAATTCACTTCGTAGATTGTTGCGTTTTTTGACCAAACTGGATGTGATAAAACATCTTCTACATCACCAGACCCTACGACCTCATTTGGAGTGTTTGCTTGCTTCACTTGCCCACACGAAACAGACATCAAGAGAAGTCCCGAAGCAACAATTGCAACAATTGATCTCATCTTATACTCTCTTTAAAACAATGTGCTTTGACCATTTTCTCCGAATTCTGCAGAATCTTCGTCAGAATCTGAATCTTCGTCAGAGGACAAATCTTCCGGAGCATCCGCATCTTCGACAGAACGATCAGTAGAATCTAAATCATCAATCGCCGCACTTTCAGATGCCTGATCGATGAGGTCATCTGCTTTACGAGCTTCCAATATTTCAAATGCGACCGCCTTTTCCAGATCTATGTTTGCTGGCTCTAACAACACTTCCGTCACAGGAAGGGCGCTTAATTTGTTGCCCAAAGCTCTAAATCCTTTTAACGTGATAAACCCACGTAGATCGACGATCTCGTCAACTTTATCTCTTGTATGCTTAAATCTCCTGTTGTACTTCACTCTGGCCTGAGGATGATACAAAGACGTTGCAAATGCAAGCCTGCTATTCAGGTTATCACCGATAAAACTCAATGGTTTTAATGAAAGTTCAGTTAAAAATCTCTTCACATACCAATCCTCCTTCTCTCCATCAAAATAAACCACAGAAACCGGCCGCTCAGAATCCCATTTTTCAACGGAGATCATCTTGTCATCAAAGTGCGTACTGAAATCGAAACCCGTCATCACATACATTCCATTTGATTGGAGCGCCAGGATGTGATCCTCTGCATGGAATTCACCCAGGAACTCCCCTCTTCCTTCCCCATTTAATCTTCGTACCGTCTCGTCAAACCAAACTTTCCTCGCTCCCAGAGTAGACACTCCGGCTTCTTTCAATTCGATTTTCTTGATTGGAAACTTCGACACAATATTCCCTCCAGAAGCTCTGCCCTTGATGGCAATGTCCGAAAAATTTAAATCTATTTTAAGTCGTTTTAACTTGGGCTGATTTTTCAAGTTTATGGTCACAATTTCAGCCTCCCCATTCCTGTTCGCTGTTAAATACCACACTTCCGACTTTGGGGTTCCTTTTGTAATGGGATACTCTCTATCTCTTGTAATGGACTTCACATTAAACCTCTTCACCATGCTTCGTCCCGATTTGCCGTCGAGATATATCACGTTATATGTGGTCCGTATATCTCCCTTTTTCCATACCGCTACGTGCAGAATATTCTTGCCGAAAAAGGCCTTAGAAGAGATCTTACTGACTTGCATGATTCCGTCTTTGCGAAAGACGATGACATCATCAATGTCTGAGCAATCACAAACAAACTCCCCTTCTCCTCTCTTTAACCCAGTACCTACAAAACCTTCTTCTGCCTGAACATAAAGCTTGACGTTTGCAACGGCCACTTTGGACCTGTCAATCGTGTCAAAAGTTCTAAGCTCCGTTTTTCTTTCTCGGTCTTTTCCGTACTTCGATTTTAATGATTTAAACCAATCAATGGAATAATCCGTTAAATTTTCCAGACGGTGCTTCACCTTTTCAATGTCAGCTTCCAGATTGCTGATTTTAGTGTCTGCTTTAAACGAATCAAATTTTGAGATCCGTTTGATTCTAATCTCCGTCAACCTCGTCACATCCTCATCTGTAACTTCTCGAAGTAGATTCTTAATGTGTGGCTTCAGTCCAGCGTGTATGCTCTCCAGTATCGCCTCCCACGTTTCACACTCTTCAATGTCACGATAGACGCGTTTCTCTATGAAAATTTTCTCCAACGAAGAGAAGTGCCATTGCTCCTGCAACTCTCCCAATTCAATCTCAAGCTCCCTACCTAATAAGAATTTCGTTCTTTCTGTAGAGGTTTTAAGAATCTCTTTGACACCGATAAATTGAGGCTTATCGTCAAGGATGACACATGCATTGGGCGAAAGTGAAACCTCACAATCTGTAAATGCATAAAGGGCATCCAGCATCTTATCTGGCGAGACATTGTTTGCAAGGTGAACGACGACTTCGACAACCTTGGCTGTATTGTCCTCGACCTTTTTAATTTTAATCTTCCCCTTTTCGTTGGCCCTAAGTATACTGTCAATCAGAGAACTCGTCGTGACTCCAAAGGGTACCTCACGCACAACCAAAGTCTTGTTATTTACCTTGTCTATTCGGGCACGTACTCTGATCCTACCGCCACGTAATCCGTCATTGTACATCTCCACATCGGCCATTCCGCCAGTTGGGAAGTCAGGCACGAGTGTAAATCCTTTCCCCTGCAAAATCGCGATGCTTGCATCGATTAATTCAATGAAATTATGTGGCAGGATTTTGCAGGCAAGGCCGACAGCAATTCCCTCCACACCTTGGGCGAGCAGAAGTGGAAATTTTACAGGCTCGGTTTCAGGCTCCTTGTTCCTCCCGTCATAAGATGCAAGCCATTTCGTTGTCTTGTGATTGAATAACACTTCCTTGCCAAACTTACTTAGCCGGACTTCTATATACCTCGCAGCAGCAGCACGGTCACCCGTTAAGATGTTTCCCCAATTCCCTTGGCAATCAAGAAGAAGTTCTTTTTGGCCTATTTGAACCAACGCATCACCAATACTTGCATCCCCATGCGGATGAAACTTCATCGTGTTACCGATGACATTCGCCACCTTGTGAAAACGCCCATCATCCATCTCATCTAAGGAGTGAAGAATTCGACGTTGAACTGGCTTCAGTCCGTCGTATTGATGCGGAACAGCTCTCTCAAGGATTACATACGAGGCATAATCAAGAAAGTACTGATTGTACATGCCTCTAACGCGGACTACGTGATCCATCTCATCTGTCGCATCCTCATCAGGAACATTCGCAAACTCGTTATCTCTCTCGTTTTCGCTGTCGTGACTTTCGTTTCCCTCGTGTTCGTTTACAATCATTCCTTCACATTGTCTTTCTCCACACGGAGGTTTTCAATAATAAACTTCTGCCGATCAGGTGTATTCTTGCCCATAAAGAAACCGAGCATTTCCTTTAAACTGGCATCTCTGCCTACGACCACTGGATCAATTCTCATGTCATCCCCGATAAAATAAGAAAACTCATCAGGGCTGATCTCACCCAAACCTTTAAATCGGGTGATTTCGGGTTTCGCACCAAGCCTAGAAAGTGCGCCCTGCTTCTCCGCTTCATCATAGCAATACACCGTTTCCTTTTTGTTCCTGACTCTAAACAACGGTGTTTGCAACACATAGAGGTGTCCCTTCTTCACCAAGTCCGGGAAAAACTGAAGGAAGAACGTAATTAACAGAAGCCTAATGTGCATTCCGTCGACATCGGCATCTGTGGCAATAACCACCTTGTTGTATCTCAAATCATCTAAGCCATCCTCAATATTTAAGGCGGACTGTAACAGATTGAACTCTTCGTTCTGATATACGATTTTCTTCGTTAATCCATAGCAATTAAGCGGCTTTCCCTTCAGAGAGAAAACGGCCTGTGTGACTACATCACGGGCCTTCGTAATTGAGCCCGAAGCAGAATCTCCCTCCGTAATAAACAGCGTAGACTCCTCGTTCCTTTCGTGCTTTTCGTTCAGATGAGCCCTACAATCGCGTAGTTTCTTGTTGTGCAATGAAGCTTTTTTTGCCCGTGCTCTTGCAAGTTTTTTAATCCCTGCCAAATCTTTCCTTTCACGCTCGTTTTGAAGAATTCGGGATTGGAGCTGTTGTGCAATTTCAGGATTTCTATGCAGGTAGTTGTCAAGCTCTGTTTTAAGGAAATCAAACATAAAGCTCTTCAGCGTAGGTCCGTTAGGTCCCATCTCTGATGAGCCAAGTTTTGTTTTTGTTTGAGACTCAAAAACGGGTTCTTCAACTTTCACACTGACCGCACAAACAATCCCCGATCTCACATCTCCAGTGTCGTAGTCCTTGTTGAAAAAATCCCGCACAACTCGGACATATGCTTCTCTAAAAGCAGCTTGATGCGTGCCTCCCTGAGGAGTATATTGACCATTTACAAAGCTTTGGATGTCCTCTCCATACGCTTCAGAATGCGTGATCGCAACTTCAATATCGTTCCCTTTTAATTGAATGATTGGGTAGCGGGCTTTGCCATCCATACTCGACTCAAGAAGATCAAGTAAACCATTGTCACTCTTGAACTTATCACCATTTAAGTAAATAGATAGTCCAGTGTTTAAATAGGCGTAATTCCATAGGAGCTTCTCCACATGCTCCATTCTGTATTTATACCCTTTGAACAAACCTTCATCGGGTATAAAAGTCACCTTCGTACCGTTGCGCTTTGTTGTGGACTCTAGATCTCTGTCCTCCTGAAGATCACCCAATGCAAATGTCGCCGTTTTTGATTCTCCTTCTCTAAAACTATCCACTTGAAAAGAAGATGAAAGCGCATTGACGGCCTTTGTACCTACCCCGTTTAGTCCGACAGTTTTCTTAAAAGCACGCGAATCATACTTGCCTCCAGTATTGATTTTCGATACACAGTCAACCACTTTTCCGAGTGGAATACCTCTTCCGTAATCACGAACCCTCACCTCTCCATTGCGAATCCCTACTTCGATACTCTTGCCATTGCCCATCGTGTACTCATCGACACTGTTGTCAATCACCTCTTTGAGGAGGACATAAATGCCATCATCAGAGTCTTTTCCGTCACCGACTTTTCCAATGTACATCCCAGGGCGCATACGAATATGCTCCTTCCACGATAGTGAACGGATGTTGTCTTCTGTATAGCTTACTTGTTCTGCCATTAGTCAGCACAAGTTATTGCTTTTCTTTTGCGAAGTCCCTATTTATCGTTAGACTTTTTCCACATTTCCAACAACTTTTTAACCACTTTTCTTTCCTAACTTGCAAAGTTCAAACAATTAATATAATACACACGATGTCATCAGCTATCCGCAACCTTCAACCATCAGCTCTTTGGAATAGATTTGCAGACTTAAATGAAATACCAAGACCGTCAAAACACGAAGAAAGAGTGTGTGCGTGGTTAATGCAATGGGCTAAGGACCATGGTCTTGAAGCTTGGCAAGACGACGTTCAAAACGTGTTTATGAAAAAACCTGCAACACCAGGGATGGAAGACAGGCAGACTGTGGTTCTGCAAAGTCACGTGGACATGGTATGCCAAAAAAACAATGACACAACATTCGATTTTATGACGCAAGGAATAAAAATGTACGTCGACGGAGATTGGGTTCGCGCTGAAGGAACAACATTGGGGTCTGACAATGGCATAGGTGTCGCAACGATCTTGGCCACACTAGAAAGCAATGACATCTCACACCCACCTCTCGAAGCATTGTTTACAATAGATGAAGAAACAGGGATGACTGGCGCGCTAGGTCTGAAGGCGGGACACCTAGAGGCAACAATACTACTCAACCTGGATACAGAGGACGACGACGAAATCAGTATTGGCTGTGCAGGTGGTGTTGACATTACATCTACAGGCACTTACAAGCCTGAAGACACAATTAAAGAAGGCACAACAGGCCTGAAAATAATTGTCAAAGGAGGTGCGGGTGGACACAGCGGGATGGACATTCACAAGGGCATTGCCAATGCAAACAAGCTGATCAACCGTGTCTTGCTCGAAGCCATCGAATCTGTAGACATACGAGTGAGCCAAATACAAGGAGGTGGTCTTCGAAATGCGATCCCTCGTGAGGCTCAAGCACTCATTGTCATCGCTGAACAGGATATGCAAACCCTTGAAGAGGCCATCAACAATACTGCAGCGGACATCACCGCTGAATACAAAACGACAGATCCACATCTCAGCATCCGTTGGGAGCGCGAGAAGACACCTGCCCAAGCACTCCCCGAGGACGTGCAGAATGTACTTCTTCTCGCAATTCAGACGTGTCCAGTGGGAATTCACCGCATGAGCCCCGACATAGAAGGCTTGGTCCAAACCTCAAACAACCTCGCCCGCATAGAAGTAGGCGGTGGTGAGGTGAATATACAATGCCTCAACAGATCTTCCGTGGATTCCGAGAAGTGGGACCATGCCAGATCGATTGAAGCTGCATTTACAATCGCAGGTCTTTCTTCAGCAAGAGGCGGTTCATACCCTGGATGGACGCCAAACCCCTCTTCATCTACTGTAGAGATGTTGCGCAAATTATATGTGGAACGCTACAATGAAGACCCGAAGGTGATGGCTTGTCACGCAGGACTTGAGTGTGGCATCCTAGGCACAAACTATCCGCAAATGGACATGGCCTCGTTCGGTCCCAATATCCGCAGAGCACACTCACCAGACGAGTGTTGCCAGATTTCTTCAGTCCAAAAGTTTTGGGATTTTTATCTCGCTGCACTCACTCGCATTCCCAAACGATAATCATTACAACCATGTCAAAACGCCCCCTTATACTCATCACAAATGACGACGGAATCACCTCTGCCGGCATCTGTGCGCTTGCTGAAGCAGTCGCAGATCTGGGAGAAGTCCATGTGGTGGCACCTGACAGCCCGCAATCTGGCATGGGACACGCTGTTACAATTGGTGAAATTCTAAGAATAAAACCTGCATACTTCCCTGTAAAGGGAATCAGTGCACACAGCACATCTGGGACACCCGTAGATTGTGTTAAACTTGCGATTTACAAAATCCTTCATCGCAAACCAGACCTCTTGCTTTCGGGCATCAATCACGGAAGCAACAGCTCCATCAATGTGATCTACTCGGGCACGATGTCTGCCGCTGTAGAAGGTGCTGTAGAAAACATTCCCGCCATAGGCTTTTCTCTTCTTGACCATGCTGCGGATGCAGATTTTACCGCAGCAAAAAAGATTGCTCGCCAAATGGCAAAAGAAGTATTGAAGCGGGGTCTCCCTTCTGGAACATGCCTCAATGTGAACATCCCAAAGCTGCCAATCAAAGATCTGAAAGGAATCAAAGTTTGCAGACAGGCGGCGGGGTTTTGGAAGGATGCCTTCGAAGAGCGAACCGCACCCAACCACGAAACATACTATTGGCTTACGGGAGAGTTCACAAATCCCGACCAGGGAGAGGACACAGATGAATGGGCACTGTCGAACGGGTACGCATCGGTTGTCCCTACGCAATTCGACCTTACAGCGCATCACGCGATTTCTGAACTCAACAGCTGGGGACTCAAATGAAGCGATACCTCAATACGATCGTGGGAGGAATCGTCTCAGGAGTGTTAGGCACATTCTTCGGATTCCTTATTTTAGGAGCGTACTGGTCATATTCAAATGCCGTAGATCTAAATTACTTCATCGAAAACATTGCCGCTAAATCTTTGCTCTACAGAGACAGCATGCTTACACTGAGCACACTCTTTAATGTGGCGGTATTCTACATCGGCATTAAAGCTGAATGGTGGGGATTTTGTCGCGGCATCTTAATGGTCATTATGGCGTGTGTCCCACTCATCATTTGGTTTCAAATGCAAGCAGGGATTTCTTGAATAACGTATTTTTCATAGCGGGTGAAGCCTCAGGCGATATTTACGGGGGGCTTATCGCCCACGAAATGTCTCGCCTGTCAAACAACGGCCCCATTAAAATGCGGGGATGGGGTGGAGATAAAATGACAGAAGCTGGCGTTGAGGTTTCAAAGCATTATCGTGAGTTGGCGTATATGGGCGTTTGGGAAGTGGCCACACATCTGGGCACTATTTTAGGCAACTTGAAGAAGTGCTGGGACGAAATTGAGGCGTTCAAACCAGACGCGATTGTCCTTGTTGATTTCCCTGGATTCAATATGCGTATTGCACGAAAGGCGGCACGTGCCAAATGGGGGGATGTCAAGATTTTTCAGGTTGTGGCACCTCAGGTTTGGGCTTGGAAAAAGGGGCGAATTAAAAGCCTGGCAAGCGACTACACCGCTGTATTTCCTGTTCTGCCATTTGAACACGACCTACTCATCGCTGGAGGGGTGAAATCCATCTACTGCGGACACCCCCTTCTCGACACACTTTCTACAAATCAAGACGAGACACAACAAGTCCCCACCAAGCCTGTCCTCCTACTCCTACCCGGCTCACGAAAGCAAGAACTCCATAAAATGCTGCCTGTACTTCTTGAAGTCGCGAAGCAATTCCCTGAGATGGAGGCTGTAATCGCAGGCGCACCAGGCGCAGCAGACACCTTATACATCAAGGCGCGTGAAGCTGGAGTGAATGTTGTCTTTGGCCAAACCCGAAATCTGCTTAAAACGGCTGAATTCGCTGTGATTACATCAGGTACAGCGACACTTGAAGCGGCACTTTTAAATACCCCACATGTTTTGGTCTACAAGACGAGTTCACTCACATATGCCATTGCGAAGCTGCTCGTGAACGTTAAGTTTATCGGGCTGACGAATTTAATCCTCAACCGTGAGGTCGTCCCCGAACTTATTCAAGGACGCTGCACCGCAGGAAACATTGCGAAAAAAATTCAATCCTTGGACACTTCAACGCAACGACTCGCCTTTGCTGAGTTAAGAATGTCTCTGGGACACACTGGCGCATCCGAAAGAATTGCTCAAAAAATGTTAGAAATTATCTCCGTCGACCATCCTTCCTAGGGAACCAAGGACAGACCCCTCACCTTTGGACTTGCCTCCTTGACTTGGGGCAGAACGCAGAATACGATCCGCAAGACGACTGAATGGCAGCGTTTGTAAGTAAACCGTTCCTGTTCCTTGGAGCGTTGCGAGAAAAAGACCTTCTCCACCAAACAACATCGATTTGAGACCGCCAGCTCTTTCTATACTGTAATCGATGTTGCCTGTGAAACCGACAATGCATCCGGTATCGACACGGAGCTTATCTCCGTTGAGTTGCTTTTCGACAATCGTGCCGCCTGCGTGTAGGAAGGCCATACCGTCTCCATTGAGCTTCTGGAGTATGAATCCTTCACCGCCAAAAAAGCCAGCGCCTAGTTTTTTAGTTAAAGTAATGGTGATTTCTGTTCCTTTTGCCGCACATAAGAAGGCGTCTTTTTGGCAAATAACACTGCCTCCTACTTTGGATAAATCTAGAGGCAGAATCTTCCCTGGATAAGGCGAAGCAAATGCAACACATTTCTTTCCTACCCCCTGATTTGTAAAGTGGGTGAGGAAAATTGACTCTCCTGTCAACAATCTCTTGCCAATGCCTAAAATTTTACCGAAGAATCCGCTATTTGGCTTTGACCCATCTCCCAGCCTCGCTTCGAAGACAATGTCTTCTTCCATCCAGTTCATTCCACCAGCTTCAGCAACAATTGTTTCCTGAGGATCTAATTCAATCTCTACTGCCTGGAGATCATCTCCGTAAATTTTGTAGTCTACTTCGTGGGAATTCATGGGATTATGTTTTTGAGATCACAGCCCCTTCAACTGTTTGTTCCTTGGATACGTTACAGAAATGACAACTGACACCTGCCTGCGCTCATTTGGCGCCAACATGAGCGGGAATATGACTTGGTGATTTAACAGATCTATCCTCCCTCCATCAGACACCTCCACAAAGACTTCGATGTCACCGTCATTCGACCTTGGATATGGGATTGCATCTATAAGGTCGACTGATATCGTGTCTGATTGAAAATTCTCCACCGCGAGCACCCAAGTGGAGACGACCTTTTTACGGCTTAAAAAAGAAGCTTTTGAATCCTTATGAGACAATGTGCGAGAGCACAGAACGTTTGGATTTGCGCCCAAAGAGAGCACCAACGTATCGCCGATCACAGGCAGAACAAGTGACACACTGCCCAGATAAGAGTTGTCTGCAATGATCTGCGCTTTGCCTTCCATGAGTTTTCTCCCTGACCAATCGACAATTCGTGCTGTAGAATAAGCCTTCGTGTTGATCGATGGAGCAGCGAAGTACCTTACTTCTCCCTCTAGATAAAACGTGTCTATCTCAACCCTACTGGGAGCGCCATCTCCCGAGATCACGGAAGAGGTCTCAAGTTCAAATCTGTGACGTGTTTTGCCTACAAAAGAAACATCCTCTTGAATTTCTGCACCGTACCCGACATCCATCCGCCGATTTGCCATCGCCCCACGATTCGACTTCGAATATGAAGACAAACGCTGTGAAGAAGAAGCATCCAGAATCCAATCATCAAAAGGACGTGGAATCAGAGAGCCTGAAGGACGACCTGAAACAAGTGTTAATGGGGAAGCGCTCCAAGTCAGGCCAGATGTTTGGGCGACAGAAGCAAAACGCTTCACCAGGATTCCGTCAGATGAGAAGTTCACCTCATACTCAGGTGACCAATGCGCCGATGGAGAGAGGTATTTAAGCGAGAGCGCCATGGCTTTTTTAAAAACAACGGCGTTCTTAAGCTGCATCGTCAAAACTCCTTCTTGTCCAGCGTGGATCATATAAAGCGCACTTTCGCGTGCTTTAAGATGTGTTAATTCAAGGTCCAACTCTTCTATTTCTAGAGTCACATCGAGGATCTCCAGAGAGAGAGATTGATTCCGTTCACGCAAAAAGTCAGCCATCTCGATCACATCGTCCACCAAAAGAACTTCTTGCGTGCTGCCTATGCTCCTATTTGCGGCTAGAAATGTCTGCTCCTCACTTAGGGTGTGAAGAATAGACGCTTGCATTCTTCGTTTTATATCTACAATACCGATACTGTCCTTGACATTGTTAATCTCTATCGCACGTGAAGTGGGACGAGGTTTTGATTCAAAATGCAGAGATTCTATAGACGTGCCGTTTGGCAAACCTATGGAGAGGGACCCGAGAATCAAATCAGACGCAAGACCCCGAACGACAATTGTTTCATGCGTTTTATTTAACTGAATAAATGAGGAGTGTTCAATAATGGCCCCCTCTTGATGAACTTCCACTGAGGTGACAGGCATCACGATTTCATCCTGAGAAAACAAGGATGAGCATGCAAAGAGTATGGAGAATAGCAACAGCGTAAATTTCATGGGGTTAAGTTACTTACTTCGCGTTCAGTTACAGAATACGGTATCGACCGATGCCGAATAGGCAATCCACCATCCAAGCCCGCCTTCTATATTGGACTCTACATTTGTAGGGGGCGCGAATGGGTTACCTTGAGCTGAGACCGAAGACTCGAACGTCATTACAGCTGAATAAGCCGCCTTGTCAATGGATTCAAGACGAACAAGAACGGTGTCTCCTGTTTTCCAAAATCCGGCCTCACCCACTGGCTCAGCATCGAAATCAGCTGAATATCTAAAGGCCAAAAATTCGAAGGGCACTCCATTGCCGAAACTGTCATCCCAAGCGGAACCCAGAGGGTAAATAAATGAAGGATCCTTACCTACTCTTCGAGACGACCAGCGGTATGAATTTCCAAGGGTATCCGGATCAGTGTAGGAGGTCGCCATCAAGCCCAGAGAATCGTTCGTTGCTGTGGATGGGATCTGAAAATAGGACGTGTCAATGGGGATTTGATTCTCTAGTTTAGAGGATGAGGTCACTTCAATTGATTCGTAGATTACATTAAGATCATACACCGATCCAAAGCTCCCTACCAATGCTGGCTCGTCAAAAGATGTATACGCACAAATGGGAAATTCCAGCAAGATATCAGCGGAGACGCCCAGTGCAATCGCCACCTCATCAAGTGCCGAAAGAGGAAGGTCATCTGTACAAACCTCATCCAACAGATATGGAATCCCATCTACAGAAACGGTCACTGAAGCCCCTCCCAGATAAAACCCTTCTAAAGAAACAGCTATGGGGTCAAAATAACCTGCCGATTTACTCAACAGAACGAGGGGTATTTCACCATTTCGAATACTGCCCTCAACAACAAGAAACGGTTCTGAGTCAGGAAGTTCCACTTCAATAATCTTTGTGCAGCTTGGGGACAAGATTAATAGAAAAAATACAACGAGCGTGGAAGCCGTAAATCGTGAAAATATCATAATGCAAAAGTAGAGGGAAGTAGTGAGTATTTACAAGTCTAATTACCTAAATTCGCATCACGTAACGACGACATGCTGAACAGACGACACCTTAGAATTAAGATCCTTCAAATCCTATACGGTTTTTATCAGGACGAAGACCTTGACACGACAAAAGCAAAAAAGGCTCTTGATCACAGTATAGATAAGATGTATCAGCTATACCTGCTGCTTATTTCTATGATTGCAGAAATGCAAGGTCTCGCAATAGACAAAATTGAAGCTGGCAGAAAGAAACAACTCCCCACTGAGGAGGATCTTCATCCCAACACGAAATTTGTTCGAAATGCTGCTTTACGCGTACTCGCAAACAGCAAGCAACTGAAGAATCGGCTCTCAGAAACAGGTGTAGGATGGGGGAAGCACCGTGAATTACTTCGCAATTTGCATCGTTCACTCATCGAGGATGATGAGTATACAACATATATGAGTTCTGATGAGAGAAGCTTTCGTCACGACAGAGAATCGCTAATACGTATGTTCCGAAAACACTTAATCAACGAGACTGCATTTCAAGACATGCTTGAAGAAGAGAGCATTTTTTGGGTTGACGATCTAGACCTGGCAAGCTCTATGGTGATTAAAACGATCAAAAACATCAATGAAGAGGATGAAGAAGTTGATATCATGCCTGTTTGGAGGAATGATGACGACGACAAGGAATTCATGGTCGGACTGTTCACTCAGACACTCGCTCAGGGTGTGCTTAATGAAGAACTCATTAAGGAGGGGGCACAAAACTGGGAACTTGAGCGTATCGCCTTAATAGATCGAATCTTAATGAAAATGGCCCTCGCAGAAGCAAAGACCTTTGAGTCAATACCATTGAAGGTTACGCTCAACGAATACATTGAATTATCGAAGTACTACAGCACTGAAAAGAGTCATGGCTTTATCAATGGCATACTCGACCAACTGTTCACTTCGCTTCATGAATCCGGAGACATTAAAAAGACTGGAAGAGGGTTGATATAATGATGGGCACACGCTCAAACATGGCCCCATCCGTTTTGACACTGTTGTTGTGCCTTGTTTTTTCGAGTTGTCTCGATTCAACTTCAAAAGAAATGAGCACACAGCTGATCGATATTAAAGCCACCGCATCAGAGGGTATGGATGTCGTCAACACAAGCGCTTCCATAGAAATGGATCACTTGGAGTTCGATTTTGGAACCATCGTAGCAGGCAAACGGATCACCCACTCCTTTTCATTCATCAACCGTGGCGACGCACCATTGCTGCTCGCGAACGTACATGCTCCTTGCGGATGTACGGTCGCAAAAGACTGGCCGAAAACACCAATCGAACCTGGCCAAGGAGGCGAAATACTTGTTGAGTTCAACAGTGCTGACAGAACAGGGAAACAAAATAAAATAGTCAACATTGTCACAAATTCAAGACCTTCAATGATTGAACTTAAATTAACAGGAGATGTCATCGGACCCGATTATACTCCGTCAGATATTGACAACGAACTTTAAATAGACACAAACCATTCATACAATGAACTTTAATATTTTACTACAAGCACCAGCAGAAGGAACTGATTTCTCATTCATCATCCTTCTTGGAGGGATGTTCCTCATCATGTACTTCTTCATGATCCGACCTCAGGTAAAGCGCCAAAAGGAAGCGAAAACGTTCCGAGAAGGCATTTCTAAAGGCGACAAAGTGGTTACAATAGGTGGCCTACATGGAAAAGTGATTTCTGTGAGTGATTTAACGCTCATGATGGAGCTTGAAAGCGGAAAAGTTCGTGTCGATAAGACGGCTGTCTCACCTAAAGGTGGAGCTGACGAGGAGGATATGAAACAAAAGAACGCATAAGTCATGAACGCTCCAACGACCACGAATAGAATGTCGCTACTTGTAGCGCTGTTTCCAGTTTTCGCTTTAATCGTGATGCTCGCAGCGGATGTGGTTTGGTTTGGAGAGGACAGTTCCTATGGGTCAAACCAAATGGCACTTCTAATTGCAGCGCTCATTGCAGGCGGCATAGGGGTTTCAAGAGGAACCAAGTGGAAGGAGATTCGAGATGCAATCGCATCCAGCATCGGTCAAGCAACTGAGGCCATTTTAATACTGCTACTTATAGGAGCTCTTACTGGCACGTGGCTTATGGCGGGAATCATTCCTGCCTTTATCCATTATGGACTTTTGATCTTGCAACCTGGAATCTTTCTCTTTGCAGCATGCATTGTTTGTGCGGTGCTATCTCTGGCAACTGGAAGTTCCTGGGGAACGGTAGGCACGGTGGGAATCGCTTTGGTGGGAATTGGCACAGCTCTGGAATTAGAACAAGGATGGATCGCAGGCGCGATTATTAGTGGTGCATATTTCGGAGACAAACTCTCTCCGCTTTCGGACACTACAAACCTTGCCCCCGCCGTCGCAGGAACTGATCTGATCACGCATATCAAGTATATGACCATCACTACTGTACCGAGCATCGCAATCGCACTCATCGTATTTCTGATTGTGGGATTCGGAGGTGGCGCAACAACAACCGTAAATGCAGACATCGCAGCAGGTTTCGGTGAAGCAGTGGGGAGTATTTTCAACATCCACCCTGGTTTATTTGTTGCCCCTATCTCAGTTCTCGTTTTAATCGCAAAAAAAATGCCCGCTGTACCCGCATTGTTTATTGGGGTGTTGTTGGGAGCATTAACGGCTGTCATATTCCAGCCAGAGGCTGTGCAGATGCTCGCTGGAGAAGAATTAAGTTTCGGAGCAGCAGCTTACGTAGCATCTATGAAAGCGATGGCTGTAGAAACATCGTACACCACCAATCATGTGCTGGCCGACAAGTTGTTGAGTGCTGGAGGAATGAAAGGGATGATGAACACCATTTGGCTTATCATCTGTGCGATGACTTTCGGTGCTGTCTTGCAGGCGGCAGGTATGCTCAAGCGCATCACAGGCGCACTCATTGCTGGAGTCAACAATGTGTTCGGTTTGGTCGCAAGAACCGTAGGGACATGTATTGCTTTCAATGTTCTCGCATCAGATCAGTATATCGCGATCGTGGTACCGGGTAAAATGTTCAACGAAGCATTTGAAAAGCAAGGATTGGCTCCCGAAAACTTAAGCAGGACCCTCGAAGATGCAGGCACCGTGACTTCTGTGCTGATACCTTGGAACACTTGTGGCGTTGCACAAAGCGGGATTTTAGGTGTGGCTACGCTCGCTTATGCGCCGTATTGCATCTTTAATTGGGTGAGCCCATTGATGTCTCTACTTGTTGCATGGTTGGGCTACAAACTTAAGTACAGAGATGACGCCGAAGGCTAAACAAAATTTGGCCGTCAATGAGGATGTTATTGAGGACCACATTGTCGTTCGAGGAGCTCGTGAGCATAACCTATGCGACATTGACCTTGTGCTACCCAGAAATAAACTTATCGTCTTCACCGGCGTAAGTGGTTCGGGAAAGTCCAGTCTTGCATTTGACACGTTATATGCTGAAGGATCACGTAGATTTCTGGAGACGCTCTCGGCTTACGCCAGACAGTTCATAGGAGGACTGAAACGTCCTGACGTAGATGGAATTACAGGGCTAAGTCCTGTCATTTCTATTGAGCAGAAAACCGTGACGCGCAATCCTCGGTCGACCGTAGGAACTGTGACAGAAGTCCATGACTTTCTTCGTCTTTTATATGCGCGAGCGGCAGATGCATACTCACTAGAAACGGGTGAGCCTATGGTGCGTTACACTGACGAACAAATCACAGAGAGCATCGAATCCCGATTTGGGAATACACGACTGATGCTTTTGGCTCCTCTCGTGCGCGGAAGAAAAGGTCACTACCGCGAGTTGTTTGACCAAGTAAGGCGACAGGGTTACGTAAGAGCAAGAGTCGATGGCGAAATCGTTGAACTCGATTCGGGATTTAAAGTAGACAGATATAAAGTCCATGACATCGAACTTGTGATCGACCGAGTTGTCGTGGGGGGGGATGACAGCAGACTGCTTAAATCGGTGAGAACAGCGCTTAAATTAGGGAAGGGCTCTATGTCTATCCTTGAACACGGTGTGATCAACCCCAAACCCATTCACTTCTCTAGAAATTTAATGTGCCCTACCACTGGACTTGCTTACCCGGATCCTGAGCCAAACCTGTTTTCCTTTAACTCTCCTTATGGTGCATGTCCCACCTGTAACGGACTGGGGAAAGTTGCCGAAGTCGACCTCGATCAGGTCTTTCCCGACATGGAAAAGAGCATTAGAAAGGGCGGCATCGCACCCTTGGGAGAACTTAAGAGCAACAAGACGTCCCACATTATTGAAGCTCTTATCGCCTCACATGGCGCAAAACCCACCGCTAAAATCGGGGAGCTTAGTGAAGAACTCATCGGCAAAATACTCTATGGAACGGAAGAGTTAATCAATGTCCCTTCTCGGTTTGGCCCCAAAAATGTAGGGGAAAAATATGACGGGGTCATCGCAATTATTGAGAAAGCTGCCCGAAGAACCACGTCTGTCCCTCTGAGAAGATGGGCGCAGACCTTTATGCATAAAATACCTTGTTCCAGTTGTGAAGGAACGCGCCTCAAACTGATAAGTAGGCAATTCAGAATCGGTGACAAGAACATTTCACAATTGGGCTCAATGGACTTTTTGACGCTTCAAAAGTGGTTTGACAACATTGAAGATTCATTGAACGAGCGTCAGAAAACAATCGCCCGTGAACCGTTGAAAGAAATCCGTGCAAGAATCGGGTTTATGCTCAACGTCGGGCTTGGATACCTGAGCTTGGACCGCCCTGCACGATCTCTTTCTGGTGGAGAAGGACAACGAATCAGACTTGCAACCCAAATCGGGTCAAGTCTTACTGAAGTTCTGTACATCCTAGATGAGCCCTCAATCGGATTGCACTCGCGTGACAACATGAAGCTGATTAACTCATTACAAGCACTGCGAGATGCTGGGAATTCAGTGATTGTTGTTGAACATGATGAAGAAATGATGCTCGCCTCTGACTACCTCGTGGACATCGGTCCTGGAGCAGGGAAATATGGCGGGAAAATTGTGACCCAGGGCCCTCCATCAGAACACTTGAGTTCTGATTCTATTACTGCAGCGTATTTGCGAGGCGATAAAAAAATAGACATCCCTCAAAAAAGGCGCAAAGGATCAAATAAAAAACTCATCCTACACAATGCCACGGGGAACAACTTAAAGGGAGTCACATTGACAATCCCTCTGGGAACGTTGATCTGCGTCACAGGTGTCTCAGGAAGCGGCAAGAGTTCGATCATCAACAACACATTGTATCCAGCGCTCCTCAATCACCTGCATGAACCGATTCGGACTCCCCTGCCCCATGATTCTATCAAAGGGTTAAAGCATTTGGACAAATCCATCGCCATAGACCAAACCCCGATCGGGCGTACCCCAAGATCAAATCCAGCGACGTACACGGGGATTATGGACCACATACGCAAACTATTCACCATGTTGCCCGAATCTCGGATACGGGGATATAAACCTGGTCGCTTCTCCTTCAATGTGATCGGAGGGAGATGTGAAGACTGTAAGGGAGCAGGAGTTCGGACCGTTGAAATGAATTTCCTACCCAACGTTCATGTTCCTTGTGACACGTGTTCAGGACGGAGATTTAATCGTGAAACGCTTGAAGTACGATATAAAGGGAGAAGTATTTCTGACGTTTTAGACATGACCGTGGGCGAGGCGGCCGACTTTTTCGATGCGTATCCGAAAATCAAACGCATCGTATCGACTCTGAAAGACGTCGGACTGGGATATATCTCCCTGGGCCAGCCATCCACGACATTGTCTGGCGGAGAAGCACAGCGCGTAAAGCTGGCTGCTGAATTGGCGCGTGTTGGAACTGGCAACACCTTATACATTCTAGACGAACCCACAACTGGATTGCACTTCTCCGATGTTCAAATGCTCCTAGACGTACTGAACAGACTCGTGGATCAAGGGAACTCCGTACTTGTAATCGAGCACAATCTAGACGTCATTAAAGTCGCAGACCATGTGATCGATATCGGACCCGAAGGAGGAAATAGTGGTGGAAACATCATCGCCTCAGGAACTCCTGAACAAATCGCTTGTGTAAAAGAAAGCTATACAGGAAATTATCTCTCTAAGATTCTGCACTAAGTTTGGCACATGTCTAAACCTTTAAAACACCGTACTTGGGCCGAAATCATGTCGAAAGACAGCTGGTCCATTTTTAAAATCATGAGTGAATTCGTTGAAGGATTCGAAGCTCTTCAACGAATAGGACCCTGTGTCTCTATCTATGGGTCTGCAAGAACAGGCCCAGAAACCCAAGTTTACAAAGACGCTCAACAAATCGCCTCCCTCCTGTCTAAGGCTGGCTATGGAGTCATTACTGGAGGAGGTCCAGGTGTGATGGAAGCGGGAAACAGAGGGGCACATGAAGTGGGTGGGCCATCAGTAGGTCTTAACATACAGCTCCCATTTGAGCAACATGACAATCCATATATAGACAGAGACAAGAGTATCGATTTCGATTACTTTTTCGTTCGCAAAGTGATGTTTGTAAAATACAGTCAAGCGTTCGTCGTCATGCCCGGCGGTTTCGGAACGCTAGATGAGCTATTTGAAGCGCTCACTTTGGTCCAAACTGGAAAACTAAATCACAGACCTATCGTGCTCTATGGATCACATTTCTGGGGAGGCCTGATAGATTGGTTCCGTGAGATTATGCTGAAAGAATTTAAAACCATTTCAGAAAAAGATCCCGACCTGCTCTTTATTGTAGACACACCTGACGAAGCTGTGAAAGTGATCACGGACTACCACACAAAAGCCAAGCTCAAACCCAATTTCTAAATGAAGCACTTTATACTCACATCAACTCTGGTACTTGCGAGCTGCAATGTTATCTTTTGTCAGCAAGACACCCTCCTGCCCTACACACCAGAAGTACTGACGGGAACCTATGAAGCACTGCTTGAGTGGTCCCCTCTCAATGTTGACCCTCTGTGGGATGTGCCGATTGTCCCATTGAATTTACAGTTCGACTTCCCCTGCTTTGGAGATACAGCCGTGGCTCCTGGAATACGACTTACGGACATCGGTGGAGGAATAGAAATAATGATGCCTGATGGAGAATTCCATCTCCTAAGTGCCACCACGTGCGACATTAACGATGTCCTCAATGTTGCTGATTCTGATTCGACCATTGTTGATGGATCGACACACAGGTACGTGACTGAAGGCGAGAGCCCAAACCGCATTTACAAACTCGAGTTCAACAACATCGGATTCGACTATGAAATGTCCATGACACAAACCGCCCCATCTACGGCGCATTTTCAGGTTTGGCTCCATGAGAACGGAATGATAGAATACCATTACGGACCCAACACCATCACTGACCTTGGAGCGATCAACTTCTGGCCAAAGCAATCCGCGGGGATATCGTCGTATTGGAATTTCTATGACTTTATGGGCAATTTCATGTGGGCAAGTGGTGCGCCTGAGACACCTGAGTTCCCGCTATTCTATGATGTAGAATACGACTCCCTAAATATTAGCCTGGTGTATGATGGATGGAATGATTGGCCCTCTGATGGAACAATCTACCGCTTCAATTACTTCTATACGCCCATTGTGAATGATGTGGAAGTGGTCGCGGCTGACTTTGAGTTGAACGCTTTTCCAAATCCTACAAACACATCGTTTACGATCTACACTGAACGTCTTCTTCAGGCTCGGGAACACGCCGAACTCAAAGTGACAGACTCCTCAGGAAGAGAAGTTTACAAAACGACATTCCAAGGCAGAGTCACTGTGGATGTCATGGGTTGGCCTTCCGGCATCTATACAGCCACAACAAACGGCTACGCACCGAAAAAGATCTTGGTCAACTGACATCCTGACGTAAAACCGTACTGAAAACTTCAAAAACTGCCCTGTGATGTGTCATGGTGGCAGTTTTTGTTTGGTCTCAAGCGATGGCATGAGACTTGTGTAAGGAAAGGTCAACAACTATGAAATTAAGTCCAAATGGCTACTACAGATAAATCAACCAAGAGCGAAAAGTCTCAAAAGGGAAGTATTAATGTAACAACGGAAAACATCTTTCCCATCATTAAAAAATTCCTTTACAGTGACCACGAAATTTTCCTAAGAGAACTCGTTTCAAATGCTGCTGACGCGACAATGAAACGCAAGACGATTTCAAAATCTGGTGATGTAACTGCATTTAAAGGAGATACACCACAGGTTTTTGTCAAACTTGACAAAGACGCAAAAACGATTACCATTTCAGACAACGGTATCGGAATGTCGGCAGAAGAGATCGACAAGTACATCAACCAAATCGCTTTTTCTGGAGCGACTGAATTCCTTGACAAATACAAAGAAGAGGATACCAAGCAAGCAATCATAGGTCACTTCGGATTGGGCTTCTACTCCTCTTTCATGGTTTCTGAGAGAGTCGAGATCATTTCTAAGAGTGCCAAGAAAGGATCTAAAGCCGTCACTTGGAGCTGTGACGGATCTCCTGACTATACGATTACACCTTCAAAGAAGAAGGAAGCTGGAACTGACGTTGTTCTTCACATTGCAGAAGACTCTTTGGAGTTCCTAGAGGATGAGCGTCTGATGAGCATCCTGAATAAGTATTGCAAGTTCATGCCCGTTGACATCATCTTCGGTACGCGTTCTATTCAGGAGGATGACCCTTCGGGAGAAAAAGATGAAGAAGGCAACATCAAGAAGGTCAGTGTAGAGATTCCAAACGTTGTAAACAACACAGCTCCGGCTTGGATGAAGACGCCTTCAGACATTAGCGATGAGGAGTATTCTAGCTTCTACAGGGAACTTTACCCTATGAATATGGAAGACCCGCTCTTCAACATTCATCTCAATGTAGATTTCCCATTCAATCTCACTGGGATCCTCTACTTCCCCCCACTCAAGAAGCAGATCGATCTTCAGAAAAACAAGATTCACCTCTACTCCAACCAAGTATTCATTACAGACAATGTTGAGAACATCGTTCCCGACTTTCTTACGATGCTACATGGAGTTATTGACTCTCCGGACATCCCATTGAACGTAAGCCGTTCATACCTCCAGGAAGATGGCAACGTCAAGAAGATCTCTGGATATATTTCAAAAAAGGTGGCAGACAAGCTCGCCTCGATGTTTAAAAATGACCGAGAAGCTTTCGAGGCACAGTGGGACGATTTAAGAATCTTTGTCGAATACGGCATTCTCACTGATGAGAAATTTGCGGAGCGTTCTAAAAAATTCTACCTATATAAGGATACAGAAGGCAAATGCAGAACACACGAGGAGTTACTCGAAGCGGTCGGAGAAACGCAGAAGGATAAAAACAACAAAGTCATCCTTCCGTACACATCTGATGTCAACGCACAACACTCCTTTGTGAAGGATGCAACAGAACGCGGATATAAGGTTCTCAATATGGAGGGACAACTTGCAGCACATATTGTTGGAAAATTAGAACAAACGCATTCAGACATTCAATTCAAGAGAGTCGATTCAGAAATCATTGAGAATCTCATTGAGAAGGACGAAGAAACAACAAGTGCCTTGGATGAGAAACAACAGGAAACCCTTACGCCTATTGTTCAGAGTGCATTTCCAGAAAAAGGATACGATATAAAATTCGCTGCAATGTCTCCTACTTCTTCTCCGTTTGTCATCACTAGAAGTGAGTGGATGCGGAGAATGAAAGAGCAACAAGCCACTGGAGGTGGTGGTGGATTCCAAATGTTTGGAGAAATGCCTGACAAATATGATGTCACTGTCAATTCAAATCACCCAATCGCAATGCAGCTTTTGGATGAAAAAGACGAGACCAAACGTTCGGCTACATTAAAAGATGCAGCTGATTTGGCACGCTTGTCTCAAGGAATCTTGGAAGGAGAAGAACTCACCGCATTTATTGAGCGTGGATTTAAAAAATTACAAGCTTAATCCGTTCTAGTCCTGTCGCTGAAATAGTTAATCCCAAAATAGATTTTCAAATAAAACGAAAAAAGTAAATCATGGCAGGATATGGAAAATGGGTGGGAGGCGCTATTGGATGGGCATTGGGTGGTTATATAGGTGGGATTTTAGGATATCAAGTTGGAAAGTTCTTAAGTTCTGGCGTTCAGATAGGGGAAAGAAATCAGGGAGGCACACGGTCTGGTGATTTTGCAATGGCTCTTGTAGTATTGAGTGCAGCTGTCATGAACGCCGACGGAAAGGTGCTCAAATCTGAGCTCAATTTCGTGAAGAAATTTCTGAAGATCAACTTCGGGGAAGTTCAAGCCGATCAACTCATTATTCTCCTTAAAGAAGCACTCAAGCAAGCGGTTGATGTCAGAGGAGTTGCGGACCAGATTCGCATGAATATGGACCATCCGAAAAGGATGCTTCTTCTTCAGTATCTCTATGGAATCGCGAATGCAGATGGACATGTTGACAAACGTGAACTCGAATTAATCCGATTGATTGCAAGACACCTTGGAATCAGCCTCAAGGACGTTGCGAGTATTGAAGAGCCTTTCCATTCCGGAACACTGAACCCTTATAAAGTACTTGAGATTACAGAGACAGCAACAGATTCAGAAGTGAAAAAGGCATATCGAAAATTAGCCATCAAATTTCATCCTGACAAAATTGGCGATCTTGGAGAAGGTCCGCGGAAACTGGCAAAAGAACGGTTTTTACAAGTTCAGGGGGCATACGAACAAATAAAGAAGTCTCGGGGGTTTAAATAAGAATATTAAACCTACTGGGTATATATTCGTGTTCCATTTTAAGATACTTACAATGACAATTCGCGCTCCATTTATGATGTCTGCTCTGGTGATTGCTTTCACATCACTAACGCCACAAAACGCAGATGCTCAATTATTTAAGAAGAAAAAAAAGACTGAATTCTCGGATGATAAAAAGTCAGGAAAATCAGATGTGAAGTCCATCAATGAGGTCACGGAATCCGCCGAGAGGTTTGAAGGTCTTTTCACCATGTACAGGGATACTGTGACTGGGGAATCTTGGATGGCAATCCCCGCAGAGGCTTTTGAAAATGAATTTATTTATTTCTCTCAAGTTGAAGATGGTGTCTTACAGACAGGCAACTTCCGAGGAAGTTATAGGTCGAACAAGATCGTTACGTTCCACAAACATTATGACCGAATAGAATTACATCAGGAAAATACTGGATATTATTTTGACC
Organism: uncultured Flavobacteriales bacterium; assembly: GCA_963932755.1. Classification (GTDB taxonomy): domain Bacteria; phylum Bacteroidota; class Bacteroidia; order Flavobacteriales_D; family Sanyastnellaceae; genus UBA974. The sequence continues at coordinate 32,512 of CAWVRV010000003.1, forward strand.
CTGAGAGCCCTCTCTCAAAAGCGGAAGACGCAAACATAAACTCCCCTATTTTGGCGAGTCTGAAGATTTTAGGCGAAGACAGTGCAGGAACGACATACTTGATCTCTGGAGATGCACTCTTTTTAAGTGAGAAAATATCCATGATTAAGCCCCCAAGTCGAAGCGGTCGCAAAAGCGCCCTCGGCAAGCTTTCAAAGGAAAAAACGAAGATCACCGAATTCAACAATTACCCCGAAAATCTCGAAGTAAAAGTTGACTACGTCTATGACAATGCCAGCCCTTCTGTATATGCCAGCGCGCTGACAGATTCTAGATACATCTCGGTGAGCTACCGCCATGCATTGCTTCAAATGCCAGAAGAAACTGGTTTCACACCTCGCAAAGACGATGGTCGGATTGGGTTTTTCATGACACAAGTCAATGACATGACCAGCCCCAATAGCACCCCTTGGAATGACATGATTCACAGGTGGAGACTCGAAAAAAAGAATCCCGAGGCTGAACTTTCTGAACCCGTGAAGCCGATCACATGGTGGATTGAAAACACGACGCCATACGAATTTAGAGATTACATTAAAACGGGAGTTGAAGCATGGAATTTGGCCTTTGAAGAAATTGGCTTCAAGAATGCGGTTGTTGTCGAAATACAACCCGATGACGCGGAGTGGGATGCCGGCGACATCCGATACAACGTACTTCGATGGACTTCATCTCCTTCAACGCCCTTTAGCGGTTATGGACCGAGTTTTGTAAACCCCAGAACAGGAGAGATTTTGGGAGCAGATGTGATGCTTGAATATGCCGGAATGGCACGTCGACTTTGGAAATCTGATGTGTTTGAAACGGCGGGGATGCACCTTTCATCTAGACAACAAACTGCGGAGATGATGAACAGATGCAATGCAGGAGATGCCATGGTGGGAAACACTCTTTTTTCTCTTGCAGCCATGCAGGTTCGTTCTTTTGACGATGACGAGCATAAGGAATTTACCCGCCAAACCCTTCACCGTCTTGCACTTCACGAGGTAGGCCACACACTTGGATTAAGCCACAACATGCACGCAAGTACCATGTTAACACCTGATGAGCTTAAAGACCCCGACGTGGTTGCTGTAAATGGAATGTGCAACAGTGTGATGGAGTACCCTGCAATTAATTTTGCGTTAAACCCTGAAGACCAAACCCTGTACTACGACGATTCTCCTGGTCCTTACGATTACTGGGTGATCGAATACGGTTACAGCGTGGGTGTCGAGGATGAAAACGAAGAAGACAATCGACTTGAAGCGATTTTGTCAAAATCCAATTCACCACTCCTTCAGTTTGGCAATGATGCGGATGACATGCGCGGAGCAGGGAAGGGAATCAATCCTGATGTTAATATTTACGACCTTTCTAGCGACCCTGTAGCATATGCTTCTGAACGTTGTGAACTCGTCAACGAACTCCTTCAAGGTTTCGTAGATAAATACGCAAGTTCTTCGAAGACGTTTCACGACGTACGTGATGCCTACTTAACGCTCACTGGAGAGTATGCCATTCAATTGAGAGTCATGACTCGTCAAATTGGTGGTGTGCGTTATAACCGAACTGGCACAGAGAACATTGGAGATAACAAACCGTATACTCCTGTTTCTTTGGAAGATCAAAAGAAGGCAGTAGATGCACTTTCTAAGTACGCTTTTGCACCCAACGCATTCGATGCCGCTGAGTATTCATATGCCTACCTACAAGCGCAACGCCGTGGCTTTGGATTCTTTGGCTCTGGTGAAGCTCCGCGCATTCACGCCCGCGTCCTTGCCTCACAACAGGAAGCATTGTATCACCTCCTACACTACAATGTCCTGCAGCGCCTCACGGATTCCGGAATGTATGGGAATGACTACGACGTCGCGACATACATGGGAGATTTGACAGATGCCGTATTTAAAACCGACCTTAGGAAGTCTGTGAACACTTTCCGTCAACAACTGCAAATCTCTTACACCGAATTACTGATTCAAGGGTTGGATCCGAAGACCCAATATGACAGAATCGCCAAAAGTGTTATTCTCGCAGAGCTCAAACGCATAGATCGAATTGAGCGAGATGCATATTCTCCCGACGCATTGACAAGAGCGCATAGAGCGCATGTTAGGCACTTAATAGATCAAGCCTGGAAGAACTAAATAGTGTGTGACACATAGATGACCCTTTCATAGAGTGCGTCCTTGTGAGATTTCCAATCTGGATACCTGTGTGAGACACCCCTTCCGTACTTCCATATTTTCTCCCAAGCAACGATTTCAGATTGAAGTCCGATATAGCCTGTGAGCGCGAGACAACTCTTTATTTTATGAAGAATAATTGCTGCGACGTCTGATGAGATTGCTGATTCTAGAACAGGCAAATCCTCGTCCAAACTAATTTTCGCCAGAATGTTGACTTCACTGATCATTTCAGGCATTTCTCCATAGAGCAAACTCAAAGCATTTTGATCCGTCTTGATGGCTGGTTGATGCGGTAGATTTTCGGAAAGAAAAGTATAAAACGCTTCTGCATTCACAATCGGCGCCTCGTCAGATTGAATGACAAGGTCAAAGTCTGTTGCGTTCGTAACAGAGGTCCCCTTAGTGACTACCAATCCCCAGCTATCTAGAGCCGAAATCAATGAATCAGGGATGGATCCAATAAAAAAAACAGAGTAACCTGCAAAAGCATCTGGAGTGTCGTGCATAATAGTAAGTTACACTATGTACTTTTACAAAATGCAATTAAGGCTCATTAAATTTCATAAATATTCTTTGTTTTTATTTTGCCTTGCCTTAAGTTTTGTGTCGTTATCTCAAGATCAAACATCTCATTCTCCGACATCTTCTCCTATAGCACTTGACCATTTTCCTGTATTAAATTTTAATCCAGAACTTAAATCCAGTATCCGCGCACCCGACAACTGGGAGTTGGCCATAAATATCGCTGCTGACAACAAAGAAGTGCAGTCCTTAATCATGACTTTTTACAGAGACAACAACTATGCTGAATTGCAATGGCTCAATCTTTGGCATTCTCGATGTGCTGATATCTGGAGCGCAATAGCCGATTCATGCCACCTGCCCATTTCTGCATCTTTTATCCCTGTTATGCTCGAAAGAAATAATCTTGAATTGTGTTCGTGTATCGATTCAGGGGCCGTATTAAAGGAGTTTGTCGGTCTGGAGAATGAGAGTACTGAAGTGATCGCCAAACTTGAAGATGTCTTTCAGAAATCTGAACAGAAGAATGAAGACTTCATGGTTTGGCTTCACGAACTCAGAATAACAATAAGATTGTTAGAAAACTTCGAACTCCCTGAACACAAGGACTATTGGGTGAACAACGCGGGAGCAAGAAAAAGCCACACGGTGTTGAAAGGAGAAACGCTGTATCGGTTATCCGTTCTATATCAAGTGCCGGTAGAAGCCATTCAATTGTTGAATCAATTAGGAAACAGTACTGGGATTTCTGAGGGCCAATCTTTATTTATACCCGTGGAATAATGAAATTTCACGAACCGGGCATCACAGCCCTTTTCCTTCTGTGTATTGTATCGACATTTTATCTCGCTCCGTGGGTTGAAAACAGCAATGTTTTCAGTGAAGGTCGCACAGAATTGCCAAAAGAAAATGTTGAAATAGAAATACCCAATTGGGCCGATTTCACATTAGACATTGAGGAAGTGGAAGTTGAAATTGAAGAAGAAATTGAAGAAGAAATTGAAGAAGATCTAGACGAACAGGAAGAAAGCATTGTTGAGAAGCGAAAGATCAATCTGCGACACAACCTTTGGACTCCGAAATTTGACACATGTACGGTCGAAAACATTGGAGAATCAATGAGGTTTCATGGCTCTGATGACGCAATCGCTAGACTTCACAATCTCTTCATCAACTTGAATGAAATTGGGAGAGACAAACGTGAAGCGATACATGTTTTTCATTTCGGTGATTCCCAAATTGAATGTGACCGCATCACAGGCAGAATTAGATCTAGCTGGCAGAAAACATGGGGAGGAAGTGGGCCAGGATTACTTCCTGCAACCCAACCCGTTCCGTCATTGTCTGTCAGGCAAGAAACTGAGGGAGATGTGACGAGGTTTACGAGGTTTGGCAGAGTCGACACAACGTTGGGGCACACTTGCTACGGAGGAATGGCTGCGTTGGCTGTGATCAGAGACTCCGCCAGAATCATTTTAAAGGCTCACCCGATGGGTTTTCACAACAACAAAATCTGGGAGGAAGTCGAGGTTTTATTTGGAGCTGTACCTATGGGAGGCACATTGAAAATTTATGGCCAAGCGACCGACACCACAATAACCGACATCCCTCCTTCCTCAGTAGGCAAACATTACGGTGTAACAACCAAACTCAAGGGGGAATTGGAGGACCTGTTCATAAGCGTAGAAGGATATCGTGTTGAAATCACAGGCATAAGGCTTGGCAGTCCAGACGGAGTCCAAGTCCACAACATTCCTATGCGAGGAAGCTCTGGCACGCTCTTCAGTCGACTCCATAAAAATCATTTTAAAGCGTACATGCAAAACTGGGATGTCGGAATGGTCATTCTCCAATACGGAGGAAACGCTGCACCCTATATTTCAGACTCAACTTCAGCGGAGCGATACGGAAAACGATTTGGCAGACAAGTAAAATATATTCGATCTATTTTACCTGAGGCAGCGGTATTGGTGATTGGGCCCTCTGACATGGGCCAAACGCTTGATTCTACAAAACTCTCTTATCCCATGCTGGGAAATATTAGGTCTTCAATGCGTGAAGCCACCATCAAGGAGGGTGGATTGTTTTGGGATTTAAGCGATGCAATGGGTGGACCAGGCACAATGGAAGCATGGGCATCTGTGGAGCCCAAACTGGCTGCGCCAGACCTCGTTCATTTCACTCCGAAAGGCGCGAGAAAGATTGGACAGGAACTCGACCGTGCGTTCAGAGCAGAATACAGAACATGGGTAGACGAGGTCAGAGAGAATAACAAATGAGTTCAGAACTGCTTTTTACACGACCGGCTTTTTGGGCTTTCATGCTCGTAGTGATGACCGCGCTCGCTCTACTGAAGCGTAAAACGGGGATGCGGAATGCTTTTCTATTCGCAGCGAGTTTGTTTTTTTACTGGAAAACCAGTGCGAGTTTTGTCTTTCTGCTGTTGTTTTCAACTGCAGCAGATTGGGGCATAGCCATGGCAATGGCGCGAAGTGACACATGGAAACGGGCCACGTGGCTCATTTTAAGTGTGGTCATTAATTTGGGCTTGCTGGGGTTCTTCAAATACGCATATTTCTTTGCTGATGCCAGCTCAACTTTGTTTGGCACGACATGGGAAGCGGTCATACCTGGCGCAAATTGGATGAATTCCCATCTAAGCACTTCCTTCCGTGTGGATACGATTTTACTGCCTGTAGGAATCTCCTTCTATACATTTCAAACACTTAGCTACGCGATTGATGTATACAGGCGTGAAATAGACCCTGTAAAGTCATTCTGGGATTTCGGATGCTATGTCACATTCTTTCCGCAATTGGTGGCGGGGCCAATTGTCAGGGCCAAATCTTTTATCCCACAACTCCACGCTGCGTATCAATTGAGCAGAAAAGAGTTTAAAATGGGAATATGGTGGATCCTTACTGGACTGATTAAAAAGGTGGTTTTCGCAGATTATATTGCCATGAATCTTGTAGATCGCGTTTTTGCCTCACCCACAAGTTACAGTGGCATGGAAGTGATGCTTGGCCTATATGGATATAGCTTACAGGTATTTGCCGATTTCAGTGGCTACAGTGACATCGCCATTGGGGTTGCACTTTTAATGGGGTTCCGCCTAGAAGAAAACTTCAGGTCACCTTATAAAGCGAGGAATTTAGGAGAGTTCTGGAAAAGATGGCATATCTCTCTATCCACATGGTTACGGGACTATTTATACATCCCGATGGGGGGAAGTAGAACGGCAAGCATCTTTTCTGGAATATTTTCTTTTGCGACAGTATTCTTCGCATCCATGATGTTAGGCGAGTCGGGTGAGATCAATTTCGGTGTTTTGTTTCTTGGATTTGGAATGATGTTGATGCTTTGGTCTTCAGGGGTGATGTATCCCAAATGGGGGCAGAAGCTCGCTTCTTATGTGAATGTGATGGCCACGATGGTGATTGGAGGATTGTGGCATGGAGCATCATGGAATTTCCTCCTTTGGGGAGCGCTGAATGGTTTGGGTTTACTCGTATACAAAGTAATAGGGACAAAGATGCCTTGGTCCGCACACCATGGCTGGTGGGCCAGAGCTATAGGCCTGATTACGACCTTCAATTTCATCACATTTACCAGAATTTGGTTCAGGTCTGGGTCTGGAATCGGATGGGAAACAACACCTGGGAATCACAACCTTCTCACAGAGTGGTTTACAGCGAATGACCTTCTTTATCAAATGTCCAAACACTTCAACGACATTCCATGGATGGATGTCGCTTGGGGACATCTCACTTGCATCACAATCATGGCTTTGGGATTCGCGCTACATCTCAGTCCAGAGAGAGTAAGGGCGAAAGTGATAGATAAATTCACCTCTTTACCAATCGGTACAATTTGGGTTGTTACTGCGGGTGTGGCAGTATTGCTATGGAAGGTTGGAGCGGCATTGCCTACACCATTTATTTACTTCCAGTTTTAGCTACGCGTCCTCGTTTTACTCTGCCTCAAATTCGAGTTCTATGTTTTGGTATGCTTCACAAGCCTCGTTGTGAGTGGCACAAGAAGGGAGCGTCAGGGCAATCATAACAAGAATAAATGCAGTGGTTGCGTAAACACGTGTTCGTGATGTAGAAAAAGTAGTCTTCATGAATCTAAAATTTATAATGAAAAGTTAAGGTCTTGAGTTCAATAACCAAGCGTATATTTTTTTCTTTGCTCACTATAAAAAGTTAAAAACCCATTTTGAGCGCACTATCTTTGCCAAATGGGAAAAGACGTCAAGTACATACGTATAACATTGTGGGCAATGATCGGCATTAATGCATTGTTCCTGTGGTCTGAGTTTATGGATGGGCTATTTCCCATTAGTGCTGCATTCATCGCAGGAGAAATCGAGTCCGTTCGAACGTCATTAATGATCATCGAATTCCTAGCGATCGCAACACTGTTTGTAGACTTAGTGGTCCGATATGATCGAATTAAGGAACGCTTACAAACACTCCACGTTCTTGCAGTAGGCTTCTGTGTTACCTCCTTTACCTTTCAACTTTTTGTGTACTATATGGACTCTGCTTTTCTGAAATAGGTCAGTCCAAATCGTATCTATAATCTCCTTCTTCCAATTTGTTTGGCATCATTCTGAAAAGTCCGTATTGTCTTTTAACATATAGGATGAACTCATACTGTGTCATTTTCTTCAGCATTGCATCTCCAGGATCACAAAACGCAGCAAAACTTTCAAATTCATCTGTCGCTAGCTGAACGATATCATAGTCCACATACTTGACAAAGAGCTCTTGAAGTAAATCGCGTCTGTTGTCATTGTTAATCAACTCTTGCTCCATCCTTTTAGATTGTTCGCGTTTTGAAAATTGCTCATACAAAAAGGTGATGGGGCTTTGCAGGGCATTTACCCCAGAAACTCGAAAGTCTTTTTCGTCATATCCAAGTGCTTCTATATCGTGCAGAATTTCTCGCAAAGCACGAGGAGCATAGACTTCAGCCACTCCCACTGTGACTTTGAGGCGCGCCAAATCAATTTGAATATCCTGACTCTTCATCGAAGTGACCACCTCTTTTTCCACAGAATAGAATCCAATTGCACCAAATACAATCGTGTCTCCCGGGCAGGCACGAAGTAGGAAACTACCGTCCCTTTCAACAAACACACCGCCCCCACTTTCCCTGTTGACAGCCATGGCAGCGGGAATAATACCCCCCCCCAATTCAAAGACCCATCCACTCACAACAAGCGAGGAGTCGCAACGGGTTTGGGCTTGGAGAAAAGACGCAGAAGAAAAGACTTGCAAAAGAGCCACGAAGGCTACGACAACAAAACGATATACCATACACGCAAGTTACATCGTCAAAGATGTGGTCAGATATGAAACGATTGTTAACTTCACCACATGACGAATAGCAAGTCCTCATCGAAAGAACATGCGGTTGAAGCCGCAAGGAAGAGAATAAAATCTAACAGGATTGAAAGTTCAAACATTCAAGACATCGCAAGGTCAGTCGTTGCTGGCCATCGTGAAGATTTGGCAAAAGCCATTACTTTAATTGAGAGTGAACTTGCATCAGACCGACCACTCGCACAACGTCTTTTAAGCGAAATAAAAACACTTACGCAAGGCTCAGAAGAACACAAGACCGTGAGGATTGGGATCACTGGAATCCCTGGAGTTGGAAAGAGTACATTCATTGAACGGATGGGGATTGACTTGGTTAATGAAGGGCATCGCGTTGCTGTACTTGCAGTAGATCCAAGCAGCAGAAGAACCCGGGGAAGTATTTTAGGTGACAAAACACGCATGGATGAACTCGCTGTGCACGGAAAAGCATTCGTGCGTCCATCACCTGCCTCAGATGCACTAGGTGGCGTTGCACGGGCAACGATGGAAGCGGTTCTCCTCTGTGAGGCTGCAGGTTTTGACCGCATCATTGTTGAAACTGTAGGTGTAGGCCAAAGCGAAATTGCGGTACGAGACATGGTGGATGTTTTTATCCTTTTACTGATTGAGGGAGCTGGTGACGACGTTCAGGGCATCAAGCGTGGGATTGTAGAAATGGCCGATCTGATCGTTGTACACAAGGCAGATGGCAAGAGGGTCAATGCCTGTGCAAGTACGGCTCAATCTTATCGCAATGCACTGCATTTATTCCCAACACCTGAAGGCGGTGAAGTTGTTGATGTGATGACTGCCAGTAGCATAGAAAACATCGGCCACGAAGAAGTACGCACAAAAATCAATCACATCACTGCAGCATGGAAACGCAATGGTTGGTGGTTAAAACAACGAACCCTTCAAAGAAGTGACCGGATGACGTCACATGCCTCAGAACTTTTATTTTTAAAACAATTGAATGCCCCCTCTTCGGCAAAACATTGGCAAGCGCTTAAAGACGAGGTCATCAATGGCACACGAAGTGCGTTCTCGGCTGCTTGGGACTGGGTTCATAGCGGCGGGACCAATAGTGAGTAAGCAGATCATCGTCAATTCTCACCATCAGCGATACAATTGGATCTTCTAGAAAACATACTCGCCACCACCGCAGCCATTCTCACTATGGGTGGTTTGGGATACGCTCTGGGCGTGATTTATCAAAAAAGAATACTGAACCACGAAGTCACCCCAAACAAAACGGAAGACAACACTGTCATCAGACAGAGGTTAATGAATGTTCGAAATCACACGATGCGCCTGCAAGAGCTAGATAGTTTGAGGAAACGCGTGGATGATTTTGACAATGAAAGTGCAGCCATCGACCAATCGATTGATCGATTAGAAATCACATTAAATATTCTCCACAAAATGATAGAAGATGGAGACGAAGCATTGGCAGAAACAGTGCTTACGAGATTCAGCAAACATCTGCGACAACTGCTTCATGAATGTGCTTCCCCTGAAATTGAAGTGTCCGTTCATTTAGAACATATCGATTGTATTTTGGCATTGCTATGCGCATTAAATCACAACAAATGGTCCTATGAAATGACGACTGAAGCGCTGGCGGATATCGACTTGGGGAGATGTATAAAATCCATGACTACATCTCCATGGGTCTTTGAAAAACTTTGGGATTCAGTACTGAATGCTGGCGCAGAAAATGTGGTTAAACTGGAGATCAGCAGTGACACCTACAGCGTGAAATACAATCTGGAATCAATCGGCACCATGCACTTTTTCGAATCAAAACTAACATAATCTATTTGTTTAATATACGACTTACAAGAAGCTGAATAACTGTATTTTAAGATTTTATTGACTTAAAAACATCATTCATTAAAAGCAATTCCTGTGAGCCGTCAGACATGTTTTTCAGTGTGACTTTTCCCGCTGTCCTTTCTTCATCCCCTATCAGAACGACAAAGGGGATGCCCCGGTCCCCTGCATACTTCATTTGCTTTTTGAGTTTCACCGGATCTGGGTACATTTCTACAGCTAGTCCCTGAGACCTTAATTGAGAAACCAACTGCAATTCCACGTCGCAGCTCTTTTCGTTCATGTACGTCACTAAGACGTCTGTTGTGAGGTCAAGTGCATCTGGAAATTTATTGAAATGTGCCAAAACATCCTCTATCCTATCCACTCCGAAACTAATCCCTACCCCACTCATTCCAGACCAACCAAATATCCCTGTTAAATCATCATATCTCCCCCCTCCGCAAATACTTCCTACCGGAGAATCAGCGACACGAACTTCAAAAATGGCACCTGTATAGTAATCCAAGCCTCGCGCAAGCATTGCATCGAACTTGATTTTTGGAGCTTCTATACCGTCTGTAGATGCCCGAGACAACAACGTTCTCATGTCAGAAACCCCCTTCATTCCCTCGCTGTTGCTAGAAAGCAGAGACGCTATGTTTGAAAGCACATCCAAACTGTTTGACGCTGAATTGATCTTGAAAAGCTTCTCTATGCCTTTTGCGACATCTACATCGAATCCCCTTACCTCAAGCTCTTTGATCACCCCATCAACACCGACTTTGTCGTATTTGTCGACCGCAACCGTCCAGTCAGTCAATCTGTCGGCACCGACACCCATTGAAAGAGCTACAGCAGCGAGGATGCGACGGTCGTTTATTAAAATCGTATAGCCAGGAACACTTAAGGCATCTAGGGCCTCAGAGAATACCTGAACCAAGTCCAGTTCACACAACGAACTTGTGCTGCCGATAATGTCTGCATCACATTGAGTGAATTCTTGGTATCTCCCCTTTCCAGGTCTGTCCCCTCTCCAAACGGGTTGAATTTGGTATCTCCTAAAAGGAAATGTCAATTCATTCCTATGCATCACGACAAATCGAGCAAAAGGAACTGTGAGATCGTATCGCAATGCCTTCTTGCTGATGGTCGGAGTTAACAGTTTGCTGTCCTTAGAAATCAAAGCTTCAGCGTTTGCTTTGGACAAATAATCTCCATTGTTAAGAATACGGAAAATTAATTGATCCCCCTCTTCTCCATATTTGCCTGTTAATGTCTGCAGGTTTTCAAACGAAGGTGTTTCAACTGGCAGGAATCCATGCCTTTCGAAGACGCCACGAATCGTCGAACATACCCACTGTCTGCGGGCCATAGCGCGTGGACCAAAATCTCTGGTACCTTTTGGAATGGAGGGTTTACTCATGTGCAACAATTATACTTCATTAATTCTATCAACTTCAAAGTGTTTCGACATTTTATCAAGAATGATCGCCCCGTGTTTTGTTACCAATTGATCGGTCTTTGACCCGAGTCCTTAAGGACGTCATTCACCATTGAAAAGGGCTTCGAACCAAGAAAACCTCGATATGCAGAAAGAGGACTTGGGTGGGAAGAAATGAAAACGGTGTGGCGAGAAGGATCAATGATGGATTCGAAACGCTTTGCATACTTACCCCACAACAAAAAGCACACATTGCTTTGCTTGTCGTTTACCGCTTGAATTAAATCGGAAGTGAGCATCTCCCATCCCCAGTTCGCATGTGAACCAGGCTCCTGATGCGCAACTGTTAAAACAGAATTAATCAACAAAACTCCTTGTTTGGCAAGATCTGACAAGTCAGAACTTCTTGGATCAACATCCAAATCGTTTTTCCTTTCTTCAAAAATATTGCGAAGAGACGGCGGGATTTTTGTTCCCTCTGGAACAGAAAAAGCGAGACCATCGGCTTGATTGATTCCGTGATATGGATCTTGTCCAATGATGACCACTTTCACATCTGAATACTGACATAATCTAAGTGATCTGAATATGTTTTTAGGGGCTGGAAAGCACAATCCGGTCTTGTAAGCATCGATAATTCGTGCCTCAAGTGGGTTCCAATACGCTTTTAAAGAAATTTTATCAAAAGTTTTCATCCAATCTCCTACCCCTTCATCAACATGCAAAAGGCTACCTAAAGACCTTATTAACAAATCTTTATCTCCCCTGTCTTCACCTTGCTCAAAAAGTTCTCTTGACATCTTTTTAATAATCGTTCGTAATTAATTTTTGACTAGGCAAAGTAAAAGTTATTTTTGTCTTTTCCCATTTCATTTTGCAGACTACTATTCTCCCCACCATGGATCCTAAAATTAAGGCTCGACTTCAAAGTAAGAGTGGGAAAACGCTATATGGCTACCAGAAGGACGCCATAGATGAAATGATGGGTAAATTCAATGACAAGTCTACGAATTTCAACCTTCTTTTCCAGCTTCCCACGGGTGGTGGTAAAACGGTCATTTTCTCTGAATTGGCGAAGCGATTCATCCTTTCAACAGGGAAAAAAGTTCTGATCCTTACGCACCGAATTGAGCTGCTAGGTCAAACAAGCAAAATGCTTTCTGAAATTGGTGTACCCAACAAGGTGATCAATGCAAAAGTAAAAGATCTCGACGACGGAGAAGAGCACTGGTGCTACGTGGCCATGGTGGAAACATTGAACAATCGGATTAACGATGAGCAAATGGTGTTCGACGATCTCGGACTTGTGATTGTTGACGAAGCCCACTACAATAGTTTCCGGAAGCTGTTTAAGCACTTTCGTGAGCAAATACTCCTAGGCGTAACCGCTACCCCACTCAGTTCGAATATTAAGCTTCCTTTGAACGACAATTACAATGAGCTGATCGTAGGAGAAAGCATTTCAAGCCTGGTTGACCAAGGTTATCTCGCCCGTGCACACACATACAATTACGACGTCAACCTCAGGGCATTAAAGGTGGGTATAAATGGTGACTACACCGTGAGTTCATCCGAGCGGCTTTACGGCAATTATTTAATGCAGGAGAAACTTCTCTATGCCTATGAGGAGAAAGCAAAAGACACCAAGACCCTCATCTTCAACAACGGCATAAACACCTCAAAGCAAGTACAAGCTATGTTCGAGGAAGAAGGCTATGAGTGCAAACACCTTGACAACACCCACAGTGAAAAAGAACGGGCAGAGATCCTGAGATGGTTTCATGAAAAGCCAGACGCAATATTGTCCTCAGTAAGTATTCTTACTACGGGATTTGATGAACCTACCGTTTCTACCATTATTCTCAACCGTGCCACGAAATCTCTGACACTGTACCATCAAATGATCGGTCGTGGTTCCAGGTCACTCCCGAAAAAGAAAAAGTTCAGCGTCATCGATTTGGGCAACAATGCCAGAAGGTTTGGACTGTGGGATGCGCACATCAACTGGAACGAAATTTTCAAAGCTCCTCAATCCTTTATAGATGGGTTATATACCGATGAGGAAATAGAAGACGAATTCGTGTACAAGATGCCTCAGGAATTGTTGGACAGATTCGAAGGGGGGCCAGAGACATCATTCGATATGCTGAAGGTATATGAAGATGTCATGAAGAAGGCAGAGCGTCCAAAAAAAGCAGTCGACATCAGCTTATTACAACATAAAGCGATTATCCAGTTTGCCGCAGACGACTACTGGGATGCCGTTGAAATAATTACTGCACTCGAAGAAGACATTAATTTTCGTGTTAAAATCTATGCCAAATGCATGGCGAAAACCACGGACAATTATCGCACTTGGCTTCAGGACGAATATACACGTCGCTTAAAAACTGAACTGCGACACGATTTCAACAAAGCTTCTTCTGAAGAATAAGCTGAGCTAAACTTGACCATGCTTGTCATTTATTTCACATGTATCACTGCCAGTGTCATTGTGGGGTTCGCTATGGGATTAAGTGCCCAATTAAGCACCACGAATGAAGGGGGCTCATTTAATCTTTCTGAGAGATACCGAGGCATAAACACTTCCTTCATACAGTTGAGAAAGAGAGCCGACGCAGAAGAGGAATTGGTCAAAGCAAGACAAAAAAACTTGCAACTTCAAATGAATCCACATTTCATTTTCAATGCGCTGACCGGGATCCACATGCTCATCTTGAGGCGCGACACGAAGCCAGCCTTAACATCTTTAAATCAGTTTAAGGGACTACTTGTCAGAAGTTGGGGTAGCGCTACAGACAATCCCAGAACCCTTCGTCCATCCACCATTTCGAAAGAAATAAAATTCTTAAAAGATTATATCGCGCTAGAGTCACTCAGGCTTTCGGGGAAAATTAATTTTAAAATTAATTCTTCCGTTCATCCCAAACACAAAATTTCGGCTTTTTTAATTCAACCTTTGGTCGAGAATGCGATTTGGCACGGATTGGACGGCAGTGAAAAAGGAAGGCCCGAGATCACAGTAACCTTCAAAGCAGAACCTGAGAAGGGATGTCTTGTAATTTGTGTGGAAGACAACGGAGGTGGTTTGTCACCCTCAAATAATTTTGCCGCGAAAAGACAATCACATGGTTTGAGGATCATCCAGGAACGATTGAAATTAATCTCTCAAATGGCAAGCTTGAGTTTAGAGAACAGAAAAGACGCCCGGGGATGTATTGCGACAATATCTATTCCTAGCGAGGAGATCCGCAAGGCGTGAGTTGGGGCATTCTGGGGTGCGGAGTGTCACGAAGTGTTCCAAACATGCCCTCAGCAGCATCTAACACGCCCACAATACCTACCATGGCCGCATTGTCTGTGCAATAACTGAGTGGGGGTATAAATACCTGCCAATCTTCCCGATGACCCAGCGCTTTTCTGAGCCCACTGTTTGCGGAAACCCCTCCTGCGATGGCTACTTGGGTGATTCCCGTTTCCGCAACGGCTTGCTCCAGTTTCAACATGAGCATCCCCACGATAGTCGCTTGAACTGAGGCACAAAAATCATGCAAGTTAGACTCTATAAACGTGGGGTCTGATTTAAGTCGAACTTGTAGAAATCTGAGGACTTGCGTCTTCAAGCCACTGAAACTCATATTCAGTCCGTCTACTTTAGAACCCTTAAATACAAATGATTCTGGATCTCCCAATTGCGCATATTTATCTACGAGAGGGCCTCCAGGATACGGAAGACCTATAAGCTTGGCGACTTTATCGAACGCCTCTCCAGCTGCATCATCCACTGTCGTTCCGATGACATCCATTTTTGAAGCGCTGTGGACATGAACGATCTGAGTATGACCCCCAGAAACGGTCAAACACAGAAACGGGAAATCAGGAGAAGGGCTTGGTGCTAAAAAATGAGCCAAGATATGTGCCCGCATATGGTGAACGGGTACGGTGGGCAAATCATGTGCCCACGCCCAAGATTTTGCAAAAGATGTGCCCACAAGCAAAGAACCACTTAAACCAGGACCTATGGTATAGGCAACAGCATCGATGTCAGCGGGCGAAATCTGCGCGTCTTTTATCGCCAAATCAACTGTTGCTGTGATGTTACTCATGTGAGCTCTTGAGGCAAGCTCAGGCACCACGCCACCGTACCTGGTGTGTACCTCTTGATTTGCCACAAGATTAGAAAGCACAGTATCCCCTTTTACGACAGACACTCCCGTATCGTCACACGACGATTCAATAGCGAGTATCGTTAAGTTTGGAATTTTCATCTTTTATGAGTTGGCAATGGAAAATAAATACAACTGCGAAAGTACGGCGCACAAGACGTCTTATCTTGCTTTCGCAATCACAGAGTAAGTGCCTAAGAATTCAAACATATCAAAGAAACGGTATCGCAAGCCTATGAAATGGGCTTTGAGAGGTTTAATAGGCTTCTTAACCCTCTCTGTCATTCTAACAGGAACAGTACAAATCCCATATGTACAGACCCGAATCGTACATTATGCGACTGAAATGGTCACAGAATCTTTGGGAATGGAAATGGAAATCGGTGCTGTAGATCTCCATCTATTTCAGAGAACGTTGACCTTGAGTGACCTTACTTGCTCCGCAGGAGGTGCGGAAATTTTGTGTGGCACCTTGGACTTGAAATACAAAGGAGCCAATTCTGACGGGATTTCTGAGTTTGGCGAAATCCGTTTGGATGGGGTCCGCTTTTTTGCGGACAGCATGGACCAGATCTATGACACTTTCCTCACTGATTCTTCGGCCGAATATTTAAGCATCAAAATGTTATTTGAACGTTTCGAAATAAACGATTTTGAATGGCAAATCGGCGACTCGCTCAAGGGTCACATCGCGTTATTCGCACTCGATTCGATATTCATTGAAAGTGATAAGGAAATGAGCGAAGGTGGGACTGCTTTAGACATTGGCGGATATGAAATCCGGAGCGCCTCCACAAATTTTAACGGAACGAACATGCTGTCTGTTGAGACAAGTCACGGAAAAGCAACATTTACAAACAACAGTTTCGACCTCACAGTCGCGGACTTTACAGCTGCAGGAATAGAATTCCACGGGAATATCGAAAGCGCCAACGCGTCGGAATTGGGTGGGGCGCTTGCGGGGAACCCACTGCCCGATTTTAATCTCGCGGCAATCGTTCATCCAAGCTTCTTTGCCCCTTGGGTCAACGATGAGGTTAAAGACATTCTAGGAGCGCTTAAAACTGACGCATTGACGGGAGAGATCGTCTGCAAGAACGGAGAGCTTGTGATTAAAAAACTCTCTAATTCTGACGTAACTGTTTCGGGAAGTGCTGTCAACGAGGGCGAAGACATTGTTTGGAATCTAAATGCTGACCTAAAGACAAGCGTACTAAACCCTTGGACTGAAGATTTAAAAGGAGTCATGCAAGAGAAGTCTCCTCAAGTTAAAAAAATAGCAGATAAGATAAAATCCATTCAACTTTCGGCAAGTGGAAGCACAAATAACATTGAAGGAACAGTGGCGGTCAGTCAGGATGTAGAAGGGGGGCTTTTCCTCGAGGTAGATTACACCATGAATTGGAAAGAAAATGGTTTTGCTGCAGGATGGGAAAGTACGTTTCATCTCGACAGTCTCAACACCGAATATGGAATCCTTGAAAATTTACATGTACAAATCATTGGCGAAGAAGGACATGTAGAAGTGAATTGGGACAACGACATCCTAAAAGCAAGGGCCTTGGGAAGTCGTTGGGAATTGTTCTCCCGTTTAAACGGTTTTGCAGAGTGGAACAACGAAAACAGGGGCGGCGAAGTCGCGGCAAGGCTTAACTTCAGAAAACCCGTGTTAATTCAACTTAAAGACGACAATCTATCCATGCAAGCTCCAATTCATTTCGACAGATTCGACCTTGTTGTCGCCCTTCATCCAGAGAAAAACAGGAATCGAACGATAGAGAATGGACTTCTAGATATTCAAGTGGAATCAGATTTAGTTTTAGGAGATGCAACATTCTCTTTGGATACAGAAATGTGGACAGATTGGCTTGACTTAATGATCATGAGGGCCGAACGCGAGAACATGTCACCTGTTGCAAATACACTTCTCACGAGTGGTCGTTTTGCAATTCTGCGGTCTGAGCCCTTATCTGCGATACTGGGAACGACACTCACTTTGTCGAAAGGAACTGAATTTACATGGCTCATCGACAATGAAAAAACAGAAGCACAAGGAAAAACAGATTGGATCAAATTTGATGACTTCAAATTAAATCGTGTCTTTCTTGACTTCAGTGGACGAACAGATGAAAATTGGATGAATATAGAAGCTTTGACGCTTTTAAAGCGTGGAGACATCTATGCCCATGATATGAATATCGATATCCATGCAGACACGGTTTGGACTGCAGATTGTGGATGGAAAAACTTCGCCGGAATTGAAGGTATCGTCAGCGTAGAAGGCCTTCTAGAGCAAGAAGGTTCATGGGGGTTCGACCTCTATGAGGCGACCATACCTCTGGGGAATGACACACTAAAGCTCACGAGAATCCCGTCCTCTTTGTCGCTCAATTCAACTGAAATCTCTAGCGATGGAATGAGCTGGACGGGGGGAGGATTTCAAGCTGACATCGAAGGGGAAATTGGAGACGACAGTGCAAGACCGTTAAACTTCTTAATCCATACAGACGGCATAGATACGAGCAGAACGAAAACGTGGTTTAATGTCCCCGTGAGCGCATCAAATATCAATCTTTCTGGATCACTGGGCGGGACATTTAGCAATCCTGTGCTTCGTATATCTGGAGAAGGAGAAGGCGTATCGTATGGTGGAGAAACAATCCCTAAAAGTGAATTTGAACTCACGTATTCAAATCAAAACATTCAAATTCAAACAGAGATGACAGGGTTTGGAGAAAACGGTGAGGGCATTATTCACACTTCCGGATCTGTCACTCCCCTCCTCTTAGGCGACTTCAACTTGAACCTCATGAGCTATACCACAGACTTTCCTCTGAGTTGGGTAAATACTATTTTAAATGAAAAAACGGCCAAACTGGGGGGTGAACTCGATGCTGCCTTCACCATTCAAGGTCCATATAGAGAACCTAGCGTATTGGGTGGGGGTGTTTTAAAAAAGGCAAAAGTAAAAATCGAATACCTGGGCATTGAGTATGATGTTAGCGGAAGGTTTGACGTCAAACCTGATGGAATTGAGCTCAACGGAATTGACATCAAAGACAACTATGGTGGAGAAGGAGTATTGGTGGGAACCGCGTTGCATGAAGGTTATGAAAAGTGGAATTTAGATATTTCGATGAGTATCGATGACCCCAATAAACCACTAGAGGTCATGAACATCCCACGTTCCCCAGATGCCTATTTCTATGGGAATGCAAATGCCCTAGGTGATATTAATGTCTTCGGCTATGAAGACAAAATATATATTGAAGCGCAGCTTAAAACGACAAAAGGAACGCAGTTCGTTCTTCCTATGGATGCCGGCACGAGCTCTACATGGTCTTCCTTCGTTGAAATCATTGACCATTCTACCCAGGAAAACATTGACACTGAATCCGTCGAAGAAAACCAGCGCAAAACCTCAGTTCGGCTTGACTTAATGATTGATGTGGATCAAGAAAGTGAAGCCCGAATTGTTTTTGACGAAGCTGTGGGAGATGAAATCATCGGGAAATGTGAGGGGGTAATCCATTTGGCCCTTGATGATTTTGAACGGTTAGCGATGTTCGGATCTCTTGAGGTGATTGAAGGTGAGTACCTTTTCACCTTATCTAACTTCATTAACAAGCGGTTTGTTGCTGAACCTGGGGGGACGATAAAATGGTTTGGCGATCCATACAAAGCAGAAATAGATTTAAGAACGCTTTACTCCACGCGAACCTCTCTCCTTCCCATCGCTCCGGAAGCATTAGACAACAGCAAACAAAGAGTAGACTTGATTCTAGAAATGAATGGTGACCTTATGAGACCTGGCATCAATTTCGATATTCATCTTCCGGAAGGAGATTCTAGGACCAAAGCTACTTTGGCTTCACTCTTGGCGAATGAAGAGGAAATGAACAGGCAAGCCATATCGCTCCTGATTCTTCAACAATTCATGCCTCCCCAATGGCAAGCTTCAGCTATAGGAAGTACGGGACTACAAGAAAACAGTACAGAGCTGATTTCAGCACAATTGGGAAACTGGTTGTCAGGAATCAGTGACGATGTAAATATTGGGATTGATTACGATGCGAAAAACAACTCCGGCAATGAAGCAGCGCTTGCAGTCGCACTTTCCACGCAACTTCTTGACGACAGACTCCACGTTGAAGGCGAGCTCGGAACACAACAACTAAATACAGGTTCACTGGATGATTTACAACTCAAAGAGTTTCGTGTCAAATACGACCTCAAAGACGACGGGACGCTACAACTTACTGGATACTCAACTCAACGAGCAAATATCCCAGGTCTGGAGGGCGAAAGTGTTCAGGGCGTAGGCATACTTTTCCACCGGGACTTCACGCGATTCAGAAATTTATTTGGAAAACAGGACAATCAGTGATGTCCAGAGAATCTGCGATGGCTTGATGAACACTTGCATCACAAAAAGCAAGTGAATGACAACAACAACAGAAGCCAGCTGTTTATTTCTTCTTCTCGGACTTTCTGATTTCTTGAATGTACTTGTAACGCATTGCAACAGCTTTTGCTTGGTACGATGAAATGACAAAACCAACATATCCATCAAGTATGCCTAGTTGAAGGAAATAATGTTTTAAAAATCTGACAATTGGTTTAATCACAGTGTGAAATGGTGTGAGATATTTCACTCTTTTGTCATAGTCTTTTGCTTGCAATTGGGCATATCGATCAAGTTTTTTGAGGTATGCTTCTTTGCTAACAAATGTGTTGTGAAGCAGTTTGTGGTCTAGGATTCCGATTTTACCAGAACTCAGTATTTCAGCATGAACATGCTTGTTTTCGTATTTACATTCATCTCGCTTGAAAAGCCGGATTACTTTGTCTCCCTGCCAACCACTAAAACGAACTTTTTTACCCATAAAATAATTTTCACGGCGAATCCAAAATCCACTGTACTCCGTATTTGAATTGATCATGCGTATCACTTCCTTTTGCAATTCAGATGTGACACGCTCATCCGCATCAAGAAGTAGAATCCATTCATGCTTCGCTTGTGGAATCGCCCAGTTCTTTTGGGACGCCGAATGCCCATACTCCCTTTGCAAAATTGTATCAACAAGAGGCCTTGCCAACTTCACGGTGTCATCTGTACTAAAAGAGTCGACAACCATGATTTCATCAGAAAACCGAACAGATTGTATCGCTTCAACGATGTTGTTCTGTTCATTTCCAGTCGGAATAATAGATGTGAGTTTAGTCATCTAGCAACGTATTATAAACTTGAAACAAGTTGGCAGCGATTTTTCGGTCAGTGAAGTTTTGGGCATATTCAAAACCTTTTGAAATCATTGTGTTTTGTAAATCAGTTGAATGTTGAATTTCGAGAATAGCTTCTTTCATTTCACAAACTGACAAGGGGTCAATGTATTTGGTATAAGAACCTCCAGCTTCAACGAAACAACCATCTTTAGAAGAAATGACAGGGATTTTTGAAAACAGAGCCTCTAAAATAGGAATCCCAAAGCCTTCAAATATAGAAGGGTAAATCAGCATTTGCGCGTTTTGGTAAACAGCCGCCATTTCTTCCGAATCAATGCCGGTTAAAAAGAGAACTCGATCAGACAGATTGTTCTCATCAATAAAGCGCAGGCACTTCATTTTATAGTCTTTCCCATTGCCTATCACGACTAATTTCTGACCTGGCAATTCGATTAATGTTTTAAGTATTGTGAAGAGGTTTTTGCGTTCCTCTATGCTCCCAACGCTGAGGATGTAATCGTCAGGCAAGTTGTGTTTTTTTTGAATTTCTCGCTTTGTTTCATCTTCCACTTCATGATGGAATACGTCATTGCAACCCTGATAAACCACGTCAATTTTTTCGTCAGGAATGCCGAAAAATTCAATCACATCTTGCTTCGTTTGCTTGCTGACAGCTATGATTTTATCGGACCTGTCACACGCTGACTTGAATTTTTTGGCATATATTTTCCGATCTATCGCGGGAAACAAATGAGGATAACGGACAAAAATCAAATCGTGAATAGACACGACAGTTTTAATGTTTGTTTTCTCTATCCCTAAAGGAAGTTCATGACTTAACCCATGAAACAGATCGATCTTGTCGGCGACCAAATCTTTGACAACACGCTTGCTCCTCCAGTACGATGTGAAAAACCTATCAATGGACGACTTAGGTGTGCGTGTGACCGTGTTCTCACTCCCCTTCAAAAAAGACACAGTGTTCTTTTGGTGCTCTTTTGGTGTGAATAGAAAATATTTGTTTTCAGGAAAATAATGAGAAAGCACACGAATAGCATCACGTGAATAGTTTCCCAAACCTGTGTTGTTTAAAAACACTCTTTTTGCATCAAATCCTATCTTCATCTCAACGGCAAAATTATACGTTGGCAAGTTACACAATAGACCTCAGTAGAAAACCTTGCCAAGTTACACGAAGGAAGGATGGGGGCTGTTGATTGCTTGGCATAATAGAAGATAATAATAATGTAACTTGCAATATGA
This sequence comes from uncultured Flavobacteriales bacterium, assembly GCA_963932755.1. Lineage (GTDB taxonomy): Bacteria > Bacteroidota > Bacteroidia > Flavobacteriales_D > Sanyastnellaceae > UBA974. Next base: position 54,527 of record CAWVRV010000003.1, read on the forward strand.
AAACCACACAATACATCGTCGGCCTTGTTTCTCTTTTGTTTGTTGTACAATCTAACAATGCACAAACGACAGTAAACGCATCTGACCTTCCACAGGCTGGAGGAAGCTATCTCATTCAGACATCTACTGCAGACCTTACAGGAGATTATGTGAGTACAGGAGCCGATTACATTTGGGATTTCTCAACATTGGACTCAAATTCGGAGACATTGGTGGAATTTGGAGCAGCAGATGAAGCCCCATTTTTAGCTCAGCTTTCATTCAATAACGTATTTTCTAATCCCGATTATTTATGCGATATTTTCGGCCCAGGAGAGTTCGATCTTGCATTCCTTTCTGAGTTAGGCATTGATCTCCCAGTGACAATTTCCAACATGATGAGCTATTACCAAAGCTCTGGTTCGTCCTATAATCTCGCAGGAATTTCTATGAATTTAGAAGGATTCGATCTTCCTATTGAATACAGTGACATTGATGAAATTCATCCCCTGCCATTAAATTTTCAGGACGTGATTTCTTCTACTTCTGCTTACGAAGTTGACATTCCAAGCGTTCTTAACTACACGACTTCAGCAACACGCGAAGGCTCAGTGGACGGATGGGGGACTTTACTTCTCCCCAACGGTGCTTCGCACGACGTTCTGAGAATAAGTACAACCATCACGACGCACGATATTTTAACGCAAGAAGGAGGCGAACCATTTGAAATTGACCGCATTTCCACAGTGTACACATGGCTCGGTGACGGGGGACTCCCCTACCTTGAAGCAAAAACAATTTTCGGAACGACATACAGCGTCGAATATCAAGGAGAAGCGCCGAATGAAGACACCTCAAATACAGATGGCATGACAGCGCTTACGCCTTCGGATTTCGTCGCATTCCCTAACCCTGCTTCTTCAGGAGAAAACATTGTGTTAAGTGGAGCTGACCAAGAAACAACATGGGATGTTTCTGATCTAATGGGTAAAATTATCATTTCGGGAATGGGAATGGTTATTTCTACCGACCTCTTCTCTCCTGGTGCGTATATCATCTCAACCACCTCTCAAAAGGGATTGAAAACTGAATCCATCAGGGTCATTGTTCAGTAAGCATATAGAAAGCGACACTTGATCCTTCGCGAAACCTGTAGTTCCTTACAACTGTTTTCCTTCCATGTGGCTGTACCAAACATCAATGAGCCATCCTTTTGCGACCTGCGTATTGCGGAAGATTCTAAAGGGGACAGAGGGTCGAAATAACGCCCATCTAATTTTATCTTGAATGACCGCAAGATTTGACGGAACGACCACAGCACGTGCAATGACACCGTTCATCGCTTGGTCACTGCCCAACCATTTAAGCGCATCGTGTTCAACGAGTGGCGAGTCTGCTGGGATGATATGAAGTACGGGGCCCGAGTTTGAAAGTGCTTTCCGGTCATCTTCTGTACGCATGACACAAGCCAAATCAATCATAGACCCTGTGTTGTAACTCACGATACACAACCCCATAGAAAGCTCTATTTCAGCTTGACTATGTTTAGAAATTAAGGCGTGTTCGTTCATCGGTGAGTAGATCGTAAGCGAATTATTGACAGGTATAGTCAGAAAACGGATTCGGGGTACAGAAATTAAGTTCAGCAGTATCATCACCCTCCTGAAGGTGTTCGATTGTATCTGTCGTATAGCCTAAACCAAAGACTCCTTGCGTCGTTCTTGACGCCCAAAGACCAAGACCCCCACTCACATTTGAATATTCGGGACGTTCTTGAATAATACCCGTTACAGGGGCGTTTACATCTAAGTATATCGCGAGTGTTTCATTTGCGACAATCAGCAAGAAATCAAACGCACGTGCAATTTGGCTTTCCGCATCCCAAACTCCCAACTCTCTTGTAATTCTAATGTTTTTATCCAAACGGGTTTTCAATGTGGTGTAAAATACTTGACCAGCGAATAATTTCTCCAACTCCTGATTCCCTTCATCGCTAGATGGGTCTACTGTTCCAATAGGCATTTCAATCGTGCGAGCACGTGAGCTATCTAATACTGTATGAAAATCATCGGCCCAATAGTGTTCAATGAAATGGACAAGTAAAAACGCATCATAACGGGATGCACCAGCTGTAGATCTCCACTTGAAAGGGTAGTTTGGATAGACCACTTGTGACGGCCCAACGTTTGCGAAATTGAGTTTAACATTGTCCAAACCCGCTGGCGGTTGTTGAATATTCCCTGCAGAAACAGTGATCATATTTGTCACCGCCTTGACATCGATTGAGTCGTCAATCACGATTTCCAAACGATAGAGAGCGTCAGGGTTGAGTGATTCATTCCCACGTGTCGCGGCATAATAAGCTTGGTGTTCTGGCGCAAAAAACACACCATCTTCATCCTTGTTTTGGAGCAAAGTATCTTTAAGCTCAAAAACTCTGGTAACATTGTCATTGTTATCAACCTCTACAAAACGAGTTGAAAGTCGTGAGGTTTCATATTCTGAGGAATCCGAGATTAGCGCGATTTGAGTTTGGTCCCCATCCCCTAACCACGTACGATTGATCCTGACCCATTGGGTATCTGCCTCAGCATCTAGAAGGCCAAAAACCACAGGAATAGACACATATGGTGCCGTCAAATCAACATCAGTAGTACAACGTGTGAGTCCCAAAGTAAAAATAGCGGCAATCAAAAAGACTGTGCCACTCTTAACGACAGGATGCGTAACTAATTTTTCTTGCATTGTGCGAATATACCAAGAATCTCGGCAAGCATTAAATTTTTAACAAGAACTCCACCGAATCCACACCATCCGCATAGTCGCTCAGAGAAGGACATTGCGCCAAGCCCAAATCTTGTTGTGAGATACTGGGTGCCAAAACAGACAATTCTTTTGTGAACTCCTTCGCTCCAGACCTTGAAGTCACAAGCTGCAAACCATCTTTATAATCGCTCAGCTTCTTGATTAAGTGCCCTACATCATCATA
>CAWVRV010000004.1:0-57071 GCA_963932755.1 uncultured Flavobacteriales bacterium
TAGAGAGTTTGACCCCAAGCCGTCCAAATACTTTTCTACTGAACTTATAGTTCGTCGCAGTAATTTCTTTTGACTGGTCCTCAAGGAGCGGTTTAAATGCTTCAATGATAGTTGAAGCTCCTTCTCCAAGGGGTACATACCAAGCTTCTCCAGGCATGATGGCAAATGAGAACCCCAATAGTTTATCCAACATGGGGTTAAAGCCATCAGTGATGATATGAAACCCCCAACCTGATGATTCCTGAAGTTTGGCAATCAACGTTGAGCGTCCTGATGGCGAGTCTGCGACATGGTAGTCCCCTGAAGGTTTTGTTGTTTGAGGACGAACATGATCTACAAGGGGTGGTGGCAATGCCGTGGGTGTGTGGAGCACTTCAGAATCGTCCCCGAACATACTCACTTGACCTGCCGTGTTTGTATTGATTTTAACCGGCGTAGCTTGAGGAGTCTCGGTCGAAACACTGTCACTCGGTATAAGCTTACGTAGTAGGGTTCGGAACTCTAATTCTTCGAGTATTTCTTCCAAAAGATCTACGTTAAACTCATTTTTCACCATGCCCTCAATATTTACCTCAGCAGGAATATCAAGTACGATCGTGGCAAGTTTTCTGGAAAGGAGTGCTTGTTCGTGATTCGCCTCCACTTTTTCTTTTAGCTTTCCTTTCAGCTGATCTGTATTTTCATACAATCCATCAATGCTGTCGAATTCGCAGAGTAATTTTGCCGCGGTTTTTGCGCCCACCCCGGGAACTCCTGGGATGTTGTCAGACGCATCTCCCATAAGCCCCAAATAGTCAATAACTTGCTCGGTGCGATTGAGTCCAAACTTTGCACAAATTTCTTCGGGCCCCCATATTTCAGCTGGGTTACCTCCTCTTCCGGGTCGATACATCTTCACTCTGTCGGAAACAAGTTGACCGAAATCTTTGTCGGGGGTCATCATATACACATCATACCCTTCTTTCTCTGCTTTTTTTGCGAGATATCCAATCAAATCGTCGGCCTCGTACCCCATTTCCATTCTTGTGGAAATCTGCAGGCCTTCCAGAACTTTTTTAATGAGTGGCACACTCAATTTAATGTCCTCAGGTGTTTCATCCCTATTCGCTTTGTATTCAGGGTAGATTACATTCCTAAAGGACCCACCTGGAGGGTCAAAAACCACTGAGATATGTGTGGGCTTTTCAACTCTGATAATTTCTAGAACGGCATTTGTGAAACCAAATACAGCAGATGTGTTGAGTCCTTTTGAATTGATACGTGGACTTTTTATAAACGCGTAGTAAGCTCTATAAATCAGTGCATATGCGTCTATTAAGAATAGTTTTTTATTTGATGGAGCTGACAACATTTATATTCACCCTTAGCGAGGTACACTTTTATAAATAGGCACAGTACTGCACGCCTCACCGAACATTAAACTTTTGACGACGGGTTGCAGTTTTTGTTGGATTTGAAGAAGTGAGTTCGCTCCACCGGAATTTGAACAGCCTCTTATGACAACTCTTTTTCCAGCATATTCTTCTGGGGATAGATTTTCGATGGCACGTTTTAAAGATTCTGATTGTGCGTTTTCTAATCCCCCCACTACAACAAATTCAGAAGTGGAAAGCGTTGCTGAGACTAACATCCAAGCCCAGTCGGGAACGATTGCATCTTCGGTACATGTAAGCCCGACACCGAGTCCTACGAAGTTTTCGGATTTCAGGTTTTTTGCTTTCTCTCTGAATTCCTTCTCTTTCACGATCATCCCCTGCCAAAGCCAGTCTGTAAAATCAAGTTCGACACATTTGATTTCGCTTAATTGGCCGAGGTCTATTTGTATCAAACCACTCTCTTCTACACGATTGCGAATGCCTCCGTCCAGATCCTTATTCTCCGAATTCATCATGCACTTTGAGCGTTGTTGTCACGCAAATTCTTATTGATTTCGAGTCGTTCCATCTCTTCACACAGTTGCGCAGCAATGGACCCTGCATCGTATCCACATTCCGCATAAAGCTCCGCCTGCGTTCCGTGCTCGACCCATCGGTCTGGCATCCCCAATCTCGTCACTTTTGCGTGATACCCCTGTTCGGCCATCCATTCGATCACTGCAGATCCGAATCCTCCTTGAATCGTGCCATCCTCTACTGTAATGACTGATTTAAATCTGCCAAAAATTTCGTGCAACATTATTTCGTCAAGTGGTTTCACAAATCTCATGTCGTAATGTGCCACAGAAATCCCTTTCTTCTCAACTTCTGCAATCCCCTTCTGTGCCTCAGTTCCGATAGCCCCTATACTTAGCAAGGCTATGTCATCTCCATTCTTCAATTTGCGTCCTTTTCCGATGGCAATCTCAGAAAATTTATTCCTCCAATCTGCGATAGAACCAGTCCCTCTTGGATAACGAATCGAGAAGGGGCCACGATGCTTCTCCGATGCGGTATACATCATATTCCTTAATTCTACTTCATCCATAGGGGCTGCCACCACCATGTTGGGGATGCATCTCATATATGCCAAATCAAATGCTCCGTGGTGCGTAGGCCCATCGGCTCCAGCGATCCCAGCTCTGTCAAGACAGAAAACAACATGTAAGTTTTGGAGCGCAACATCATGTACCACCTGATCATATGCACGTTGCATAAAACTTGAATAAATATTACAAAACGGGACAAGCCCACTTGTTGCCATTCCGGCACTGAATGTAACAGCATGCTGTTCCGCGATACCTACATCGAATGCTCTGTCAGGCATTTGCTCCATCATCATCTTTAATGAACATCCGGAGGGCATTGCTGGAGTTACGCCGACAATACGTCTGTTTTTCTTGGCTAAATCGATGATGGTTTGGCCGAAAACATCCTGGAATTTGGGAGGTTTGGGACCCGTATCGACTTCAGTCGTTTGAATACTTTCCCCGGTTTCCTTGTTAAATAATCCGGGTGCGTGCCATTTCGTAGGGCTCCCCAATTCGGAAGGTTCGTATTTCGCTCCTTTCCGAGTTACGCAGTGTAACAACTTGGGGCCTGGAATGTCCTTTAAATCGGCAAGGACCTTTGTTAAATGTTCAATGTTGTGGCCATCAACCGGACCGAAATATCTAAAATTTAATGACTCAAACATATTGCTTTGTTTGAGAATGGCCGACTTGATTGCATTTTCTACTTTTTGGACTACCGCTTGCGCATTGGGCCCAAATTTTGAGATTTGTCCCAGTAGATTCCAGACCTCATCTTTCACTTTGTTGTAAGTGTGAGAAGTCGTGATGTCGGTGAGGTATTCTTTTAAGGCGCCAACGTTGGGGTCGATGGACATACAATTGTCGTTTAGAATAACAAGCAGATTGCTGTCCTCAATTCCAGCGTGATTCAACCCTTCAAATGCCAGGCCTGCAGTCATTGCCCCATCTCCAATCACAGCGATATGATGTCGATCTCTGTCTGCATTCAATCGAGACCCAACCGCCATGCCAAGCGCAGCCGATATGCTGGTGCTACTGTGTCCAACGCCGAATGTGTCGTATTCGCTCTCCGATCGTTTGGGGAATCCACTGAGGCCATTGTACTTTCTATTTGTATGGAAGTTTTCACGACGCCCCGTTAAGATTTTATGACCGTAAGCCTGGTGACCAACGTCCCAAACGATTTGATCTTCAGGAGTGTTAAATGTGTAATGAAGGGCTACAGTAAGTTCTACGACGCCCAAACTGGCTCCGAAATGACCTCCTTTTTCCGAGACGACATCGATAATAAATTGCCGAAGCTCGGTGCAAACTTGTTCTAACTCTTCCGGATTAAAATTTTCGCGCAAGTCTGCGGGGATTTTAATCTTTTCTAAAAAAGGACCGGCTGGGAAGGGGTTCATGATATCGTACCTAGATTGTTATGCGTCTATAAGTTCAACAAGTCCTCGTAGGATTGCGACACCATCAGAATTTCCGAGGTCTTCAGAGCAGGCTCGTTCAGGGTGAGGCATCATACCGAATACGTTTTTATCAACGTTACAAACGCCAGCAATATTGTTGATGGAGCCGTTTGGATTAGAAGCATTGCTGACTTTTCCATTTTCGTCACAATAGCGGAAAAGTACTTGGTCATTTTCTTCGAGTGCCTCAAGTTCATCTTTTGGAAGAAAATAGTTGCCCTCGCCATGAGCAATAGGGATCATCAATGGAATCGTGTGGTCCAATTCGGACGATATTGATGCCGAATGTGAAGCGGGAAGGAGATGAACGTTTTTGCAGATAAACTTTCTGCTTTCATTGTGCATGAGCGTTCCTGGTAGAAGTCCCGCCTCGCAGAGTATTTGAAATCCGTTACAAATGCCAAGTACTTTCCCGCCGTTCCCAGCAAATTTGACAACCTCTTCCATGATGGGTGCAAATCGTGCAATCGCACCACTTCTAAGGTAGTCGCCATAACTGAATCCTCCAGGAAGGACTACTGCATCAACATTTTGAAGGTCAGAATCTTTGTGCCAAAGCTCTACGGCCTCATATCCGAGGCTGTCTTTTAAGGCATGGACGATGTCCATGTTACAATTTGATCCGGGGAAGGTGACGACGCCTATTCTCATAGTGCGAAGTTCGTCAAAATAAGGGGATTATCTATCTCCCAACCCTCTTTATTTTACCATTTTCCATGTACGTACTGCTCCGCTTTCTGGGTCCGTTAATCTGATCAGTATCATTGTGGGCCAAACATCGGATTCCATCCAAATGGTTCCGTCTATTTCGGGCATAAATACTGGGGAGACACTTCGACCACTCAAATCATATGCGCGCGCTTCACATGTTTCAAATCCCAAACCAAGATTTATTTTCCAACCGTTTCGAGTAGAAATAGGATTTCCGATCTCAAAAAGAGGCGACAATTCGACTTCTAGAGTTCTCCCAAAACCTTCCACTGGAGGGTCATTCGTGTCGCTATCGTCGCTTACAATATTTTCACCTTCAATCGTAATTACCTTCCGAATAGTGTGCGAACAGTAATTGTTCCAAGCATTTAAGAATACGTCATACGTGCCCGCCTCTGTATAGGTGTGAACGGCATGAATGTTAAAGCTCGGTTCTGATTCATCTCCGAAAAACCAACTGTATCCAGTGGCTCCTTCAGATTGATTTGTGAACCCCAAAGTATAACCCGATCCATCCCCTGATGTAAGTGGTAGGATAGGCGCTTGAAAGTCAGCGATGACTTGCGGCGCAGCGATTACTTCTACGGTCACTGTGTCTGCACAACCGAAGGAATCAATTGCAATGGCTGTGTATTCGCCAGCATCTAAATCAGAAATTGACTCAGTCACCTCTCCTGTAGACCAAATGTATCCATAAGGTGCGATTCCTCCCGTAACATTAAAGTCGATCGACCCGTCAGAAATACCATCGCATCCTATGTGATCTATATCAAGCCCCAAATCCAATTGAGCAGGCTGAATGACTTCAGCGGACTCTTCTCTGTCAGGACATCCCCAGTGACCACCATCTGTTGCGACAACTGTATAAGTGCCCGATGGTAGATTTGTTAATATTGCCTGACCAGTGCCATCTTCAAAAGATGCAATTTCTTCACCAGATTCTGTGTAATAAGTGAATGTCCAAGGCTCTTCACCTTCCCCATTTACGGCGATTGAAGTCACGCCCTCACCTTCACATCCTGGAGACACGACTGTAAGATCTATGCTAGGTGCAGAAACAACATCGATTCCGATTGAATCCAAACATCCAAATGCATCTGTTACGGTCACATCGTAATGCCCGTCTTGTAAACTCGTTGCAACGTGAGTCGTCTCACCATTGCTCCAAGAATATTCAAAAGGTGCATCACCGCCTAGAACTTTTACGGTAGCTTCGGCATCAAGAGCGTCTTCACAATAAATGGTGGATTGAATCTCTAAACTCATGTCTTCAACACCTACTACGTTTGCTGAATGTGTGTTCACTCCACAACTGTATTCTCCCTGATTGCTTATTAACCCAGAGTATTCTCCTGAGTTAAGTCCCTCAAAGACACCCGCTCCATCAAGTGCTGTAAGTGTGCTTATCAGATTCCCATTGGCATCGTTTAATGCATAATCCCAAGGTCCCGATCCGGTTCCTAACAAAGAGATCGAGGCTTCACCCTCACCGTTACACCCAGGGCTTACAGTTTCGATTTCTGAAGGCGCAGAAATGTGAATGTCCCATCTGATATCATTTGTGATTGACCCCAAAGACGTTTCTCCTCCCTGAATAGAAAATCCAAACGCCAACCCTTCTGAGAGCGGGAATCCACCACTCTCCTCAGAGGATGAAATCCAGGCACAGTAATCTCCCAAATGAAAATCTACGAGTCTTAGCGTGAAATTTTTTGTGGTTTGTGCCGCAACCTGAGTTGAAACACCGATACCTAAAGTGGCATTTTGCTCACCTGCCATCGATGGTAAAACATGAATGCTATAAAAAGAACTACCTACATTGTGATCTACTGGTGCAGACATGATATCACATTTGTGATTTCCCTTCCAATTGTTTGCGTCAAGTTCAGAATCAAAGAAAATCGTAGAAGCATCATCAATTGCAATCACAATTTCATCAGATTCGTTGCCACTTTCTAGCACCCATCTCATATACGTAACCTCATGATCTATACTGCTTCCCTCAGACTCAGCTTTCCCCGCACTCGCATACATGCTTTCATTAATTTGTGCCTGTGGCGTATCTGTTGCACGAATCCAGAATGATTTTCCTGGAGCTAGATATTGAGTTTGTCCATTTACGCCAAACCCTGAAGCATACGTGTCGTAGTTTTTTGTTTCGTTGTTGTAAATGTTCACGCTTTTTTCCAGCCCCGTCATATTCTCGAATAACAACGCCAAGTCTAAATATGCTTGTGTTGGGTTAGAAATTAGATTAAACGCAATGAAGTTCGATTTAAAGACGGGCAAAGACATCTCAAAATCCTGAATACTTCCTTTGTAGTCCACATAATATGTGCCTGCAGGAATCGCGATTTCGTATCCAACTCCGGGCTCTAAAATATCGTCAACAGATTGAATTTGATCCATTTGGAAGGTCGCCTCGTTCCATGACCGTATGTTAGACATGGTGGCATTTGGATTGTCAGACCCCAAGAATCCAGAAGTCGGAAAATCTCCGATTAATTCAGATACCGTGACTCCTTGCAATCCAAACCCCACGCGGTGTAGCGCATCCTCTTCACATTTCATTTCGAATTCACGAATAACCTCTCCGATATAATTTGCGCCAGATCCCACGATTACGGATGCGGGACCAAAGTCATTGTTTCCTAAACGAAGTTCTCCATTCGTTGCATCAAGAACTCCCGTTGTAAATTCAAGGTGATGACGAACACGAAGCGAACCCTCAATGTTAATGGTGTTGCCACTTGTAATCCATAAATCGTAACATTCAGCTTGACCGGTAAATGTTTGGTCTATTGTGTTTGAAAAAGCAACACGCATGTTTCCAGCTTTCACAAAACCAGCAGACGACCAGTCACCGTGAATCGTTAAAGTGCTTTCAACCGTACCATCTAAGCTTAGAACACCTCCCTCTTGTATGGTTAGATTGTTGATTTCTGTATTGTTGTTTGCGATGACCCTGTGACTTTCCTGAATAACAACGTCGTCAGAAGATCCTGGAATACACGAACAACTCCAGGTTGACGCTTCATGCCAGCTTCCCGTATTGACACTATTTATTATGGCTTGACGTGACTCAAGATTTGATGCCTCGAAAACAGTTGGAATGTTTTCAGTCCGCAAATTAAATTCTTCAAGTGCAACCTGCAATTCGGCAGATTGTTCTGAAGTGATATTCAATTGTGGTTGAACAAAGTCATTCGTCGTTTGAGCCAGTGCTGGCAAGCAAAAGAGCGACAAAAAGAGACATGTGAGTGCAAATATTCGCATTATAAAAGAGATAGGTGTGCATTCTTTTACGTCTTTTTATCCAAAAGGTTACGCGAATGGGGCCATTCTAAAAAGATGCGACTTAAATTTGCAATCGAATCACATCGGAATGAATACACAGGAAATCATATACCCAATAGGTCAGTTCGTTTCTTGGACTATTGAAAACTTACTTGAACCATTAATGGATCCCTTTAATGCAGGAGTCATTATTCTCGGTCTCATTTCTCTAGTCGTTTGGCTAAAAGTGCTCAACGGATATGTTGTCAAGGCAAAAGCTGAGGGCAAGACCCCTTGATTCAACCCTTATTGAACCAGTTGTATTTCGGATTAGCTGACCTTCACGAGTACATCTTGACCGATATCTTTCCGGTACTGTTTTTCGCTGAAATCTATTGATTCGGCGATTTTGTAACTTCGCTCCAAGGCCTGTTCGAGACCATTTCCCAGACCAGTACATGCGATGACCCTTCCTCCATCGGAAACAACTTTCCCTCTTTTCTTTGTTGTGCCTGAGTGAAAAATCAATCCTTCATTTTCTCTAATGGGTGTTTCAAGACCTTTAATGTGGACCCCCTTCTTGTATTCTCCGGGATACCCCCCAGAAGTTAACATGACTGTGGCTGCTGTCTTGTCCTCTATTTGTAAGTCGTATTCACTTAAAAGCCCAGAACCCAAACTGTCGAATAAGTGAAGAAGATCACTTTTGAGCAAAGGCAATATTACCTCAGATTCAGGATCTCCAAGTCGACAGTTGTATTCAACGACATATGGATCGCTCCCCACTTTCATGAGCCCGATAAAGATGAATCCATTGTAGGGGATATTGTCCTTTTTAAGCCCCTTAATCGTAGGGATAATGATTTGGTTTAGCGTTTTTTCATGAAATTCGGCGTCTACAAAAGGTACAGGGCTTATCGCTCCCATCCCACCTGTGTTGGGCCCCATATCTCCTTCGCCTACTCTCTTGTAATCCTTTGCGGAAGGCAGGATTCGATATGCCTCACCATCTGTTACAATGAAAGAACTCACCTCTATGCCGTCCATAAATTGTTCAATCACTACTTTAGATCCAGCTTCGCCGAAAACTGCATTTTCTAACATGTCTTCAAGACATTTCTGAGCTTCCTCGATGCTTTCTGTGATAACCACCCCTTTTCCAGCGGCCAAACCATCCGCTTTCAGAACATATGGTGGCTTTCTTTTGTCAAGATATGCAATTGCTTCTTGAAGTTGACCTTGAGAAAAACTTGCATAAGCCGCAGTAGGAATGTTATGTCTATGCATAAATGCCTTTGCAAAATCCTTTGACCCCTCTAGCTTCGCACCCGCTTTCGGAGGCCCTACAACAGTCAGGTTTTTATGCTTGTCAGATGTTTGGAAATAATCGACGATTCCCGCCACTAAAGGGGCTTCAGGTCCTACAACAAGCATGCTGATGTCATTCCGGCGGATAAAGCGGTCTATCGCTTTAAAATCCATAGGGTCGATCGGCACATTTGTAGCGATCTGTTCTGTGCCAGCATTCCCTGGTGCTACATAAAGTACTGACAGCAATGAGCTTTGCGCCAGTTTCCATGCCATGGCATGTTCGCGACCACCCGAACCTAATAATAGAATATTCATAGTTAACAAAGCTAACCGGTAGCCTGACTTACACCAACCTACTTTTTCCACACAAAACACACACTTACCACTAAGAACGAATTGTCGCTCGATATTTTGATGGAAAACATTTTGGGGCACCGTGGAGGCTGTATCGTACAGAAATCCCACCTTTATCTTGTTCGATTTTCCTGAATCGGGAGTAAGCGTAGATGTATTCGTCGAAATAAAACTTAACTTTTCAACATCAGGTTTAAAGACGATCTCTCTTTTGAGTCGTTCATCGAGAAAAGGACCAAAGCAAATACAGCAAAAGTCACACCTGCTTGCGTCTCGAGCGTGTCTTCAGCAAAGCAAGAAACTACGACCATCCACCAAGCCAACCTTCCCAATGACAACCATTCACGGTCCCTTTTCCAAGAAGCAATTAAAACGAGGATCCATAAGCTTAAAGCAATGAATCCACTGGCGACCCACCAAGCGAGATATTGATTGTGTGTTCGCTTTCTGAATTGAGGTTTTAAAGGTGTATCAAGTTCGATATAGGCAAGTTGATACGCATCAGGGAGGTCCCCAGTCCCTACCCCAAATAAAGAATGAACGATTCCGTTATTCAATGCGATATGAAGCCCAGTTTTCAGGTAAACCCAACGTTGAGTCACAGAATTGCCACTCGGGTTACCGTCATCCATCCAGTTCCCCACCTCGTACCGCAATACATCAAGGCGGCGATTCATTCCAGATTTCAGGTGTTCAACTGCAGATGGCGTTCCTTGTTCAATCGCACGAATGTCCTCCTCGGTTAACCCTTGAATTGCGAGACCATCTTTAGGGAGATTTAACGAGGTAAGGTACCGCGTGAGCGTTATTTTAAGGGGATGTCCCATATTGTCGGGCCCGTCAAAAACAAAGTCACTCCTTTTATTCCACGCTATACGTGCCTCATCCCAGGCCAGGAAATTCCAAACTTTATATCCATTTTCATCAAGAAACCGGTCTTGATGGTGGGTATAAGGAGCCCCCCACTCCGTGTGAGTAGGAAGCTGAGTGGGTTGTGGAGATGGGCGTAAGGTTTGTATGAGAAGGATGATTCCTACGAACGAAATTGCTGCACCTACAACAAGGACCCACCTAAGCGAGTGCTTCATCCAATAGTGCATCATTCCGAAAAACGTCGCAAAAAGAAACATGAGGCATCCAGTAACGGATTGGGTTTGCCATATATAAAGCAGAGCAATGACCGCATATAAGATGGCAGGTAAAATAAGGCCTTGCTTTTTAATACTATAAATGAGCAGGCCACCCCATCCCAAAGAGAGTAGGATGCCCATTCTAATATGAGAAATGAAAGGTGACCATTCACTTGAATGAAGGGTTTCACCAGCAGATATTTTCCACCATCCCAACACCATCCCTGCGATGGCAGACGCTGAAATAGAAAAGACAAACACAGACAGAATTCGCGGGAGCCATTTGTTTTGATTCCAACGAATCGTCATGAGCGAAGTGGTGACAATTAAAATGGGCAGCTTGATCTGCAATGTCATGAGCCCTTCGCTCAGGTTGTCCGTCCAAAGGAGACCCACAACATGCCAAACATAAAGACCTGCCATGGCTCCGGTAAGAAGCTTGTTTGTAGGCGTAATTAAGGAGCGATTGACAGCGGAAACGACCCACGCAAGAGCAATGAGCCCCGTCCCGAAACTCGTCCCGAAGGCTGACCAAGGAAGTGATGCCAGTGTAATTAGCAATCCTGCAACCAGGATGTTCTCGCTTATCGAAGCAGCTTTTGACCCCATTTAATATCCAAGGATTTCGAGATACTCGCCACTTTCTAGTTTTGAAACGGCTTCTTTAGCGACTTCGTCATTGGGTAACAAATGGCGAAATACGCCCGAAGTATTTTCTGTATGGTAAATCAGTTCTTCGGTAAGTGCTTCCCGAATTTCTATTTCGTACTTATTTAGATCCTCGTTAAGGTTTGGTTTGGATAAGTTATTTAAACGATTGATCAACTCAGCATTAGAAGCGAGTGTTCCATCTTCTTCCATCGCGTCCTCAAGTACTTTGACTACAAGTTTGGTTTTAGGTTCGTATGGAAATTCTCGCCCAGTTGTTTCAAGTAATTCCGCAGAGAATTCATCATTCATAAATCGCATAAAAGCGTCCCACTGAGTCCCACTGAGTTCGAACGATTCAGGGTCCAAATTGTACGCTTCTCCTCCCAAGTTTGTCTCATTTACAGCGAAATCAAATAAGACGCCGCTGCCCAAGATTCCCGACAATACGTAGTTTAATTTTTCGGTATTTATTTCTATATCTGGGACAACGCCCCGTCCCTCTATTACAGGACGCCCATTTTTTGTGTAAAATGTTTGAAGCGTCGAGTCGGCCTGAATTTTCGCATCCCCACGATCATCACGATCCCCATAATGGAGTCTTTGTACACATCTCCCGCTCGCTGTATAGTATTTGGCGACCGTAATTTTAATGCGTGACCCATAGGCCAACTTTTTTGTTTGCTGAACAAGGCCTTTCCCAAAGCTTTCCTGCCCCACAATCAAAGCTCGGTCTAAATCTTGCAAAGTCCCTGCAACAATTTCTGAAGCTGAGGCGCTCTTGTTGTCGATGAGAATCGCCAGTGGGATGTCCGGAAGTAAGGCTTTGCTTTGGGTACTGTAATTGTTGTTCCATTCAGGGGTTTTGCCTTTCATCGAAACGACTTCCTCTCCCTTTGGTATAAATAAATTCACAATGTTTACTGCCTCACGTAACAATCCACCTCCATTTCCTCGAAGATCAAAGACGATTTGTTTTGCCCCCAACGAATCAGTGAGTTGTATGAGCGCCTTTCGCACTTCTATTGTCGCAGTACGCGTGAATTTACTTAGAATAAGGTAGCCTGTAGAATCACTGATCATCCCGTAATATGGGACGTCAGGCGTTTTGATTTTTTCACGCGTGAGTGTCACATCGATGATGTCGAGCTCGCCCGGGTGCTGAATGCCTAGCTGAATATCTGTGCCAGATGTTCCTTTAATCAGCTCTCCGATTTTACTCATGTCGAGGTGTGAGATTGTTTGGCCTTCGATCTCCATCAAATTGTCTCCAAGTTGCAACCCCCCTTTTTCAGCTGGGGAATTTTCCTTGATATCCACAATGTAAAACGTTCCATCCCAACGCTCATCTAATGCCAAACCTACTCCACCATATTCTCCTGTAGACATGAACCTGACATCCTCCATCTGGGATTCAGGATAATATCGTGTATAGGGGTCCAGAGAGATCAACATCGCATCAATGCCTGTTTGCATGAGGTCGCCCGGAGACAATGGATCAACATAAAAGATATTCAATTCCCGAAAAGCCGAGTTTAAAATCTCTAGCTGCTTAGACATTTCAAAATAATCTTCTTTAATAGGTAGGCGTAAAGAAATCATTGCCGCACCTATCATGGTAAAAGCGATTAAGATGCTCTTTCGGGATTTATTCATTGTGATGACTTTTCAATAGGGTGATCGATTAGTACGTCGATAATCTTACGAATGTTGTTCTGACATGCTTCGAAGGTCGGAATTTCTCTGCCGATATAGATGAAAACCAACGCTCTTTGTGGGTCTCCTGCAGACCAATCAACCAAAAGTCGGTGTTTTTCTAACCGCCAAGCTTCTCGGAGAAGGCGTTTTATTCGATTTCGATCCACCGCTCGTTTAAATCGGCGTTTGCTTACTGTAGTTGCGACTTGATATGGAAATGGAGCGTCAAAAGAACTGTCTGTGTACCGAACCAAAATCGAGGCAGCCTTGAGCTTAGCACCTTCTGCGAATGCTCTATCTAAAACGATCACGCTTTTTAAACGTTCGTTTTTTCCAAATGTATTTCTAGATTGCCCCATTTGGGCACAAGATAACCTCAGGACTTGCCTTTCATATAATGTTCGATCGCCATTGTCATCGATGGCGCTTTTGCAGTCGGTGCATTGATGTCAATTCTAAGACCAGCATTCTCAGCGGCTTTAGAAGTTGTAGGACCGAAAGTAGCGATTTTTGTTTCGCCTTGCTCGAATTCAGGGAAGTTCTTGAGCAAGGACTCTATTCCGCTAGGGCTGAAAAAGACAAGTAAATCGTATTTGACATCTGTTAGATCACTCAAATCAGAACAAACCGTCCTGTACATACAAGCTTTGCTGTAATTCACCCCTAAATCATCAAGCGCATCAGGTATTGATGCTTTAAGAAGGTCAGAACATGGAAGTAGAAACTTCTCTTTCTTATGCTTTTTAATGATCGTCGTGAGTTCAGAAAAACGAACTTGACCATGGAAAATCTTCCTCTTGCGATACACCACGTATTTCTGCAAATAATAAGCGGTGCTTTCACTAATGCAAAAATACTTTAACGAAGTAGGCACCTCATACCTTGTCTCTTCGGCCATTCTAAAGAAATGATCAACAGCCATGCGAGATGTTAAGATGATCCCTGTGTATTCAGAGAGATCTATACGTTGCTTTCTAAACTCTTTTACTTCTATCGCCTCAACATGGATGAAAGGACGGAAATCAACAGTCACTTTCATGTTTTTGGCTAAATCGAAATACGGGCTCTTTTCCGTAATCGGTTTTGGCTGAGAGATAAGAATAGTCTTTATCTTCTTTTTCATCGCGTGTTCGTTGTTCAAGCTCCTTGTAGTATGGTCATTATAAATTGAATAATGATTAATACGGGTAGGATTTCGAGGGCGCAAAGATAGACAATTCGCCACCAAAAATAAGACAGTCGCCGTTTTGATGTCTGAAATATCCTCCAAAAGCGCAACAAAGTCCAGCCTCCCCATGTGAGAATAAACACTTCAGAGCCAAGTATCGACAGCAATTGCGGCAACAATGAAAAGACAAGAGCAAGCGCTCCAACGGTAGCCGACATCCAGGTTCTTAGGTGACGATCAATATCGATTTGATCTTTGGCGATTAATTTGGTCCTGGAGAAACGAACCAAGACCCACTGTATCAACAATCTATATAACAAAGTGACAGAGCCTAAGGCGCTGCCAATTGCCAACGTTTTGTAGGCAGGTAAATTGATTCCCAAAGCTGTAACACACCCTAGTGAAATCGTAGTAACAGCAAGTATACCAAGCAAATGCGCAATAATTACTCCCCCGGTTCTGGGCGCTTCTTCCGCACTTCTTTGCCAAATCCTCCGCACATCACTCAATACCCATCCGGCAAGCCGCCATTCTCGAGGAAAACCATGTCTTAGCCAAATGAGTAAAACGCCTATTGCAAGAGAAAGGGAGAATAAGACAATTAAGGGGGCGTCGAGATGATTTATTTCTATGCTTTCGTACATGTGTTGCAATTTCCATCAATTCACCTGAATTAGTCCACGTCTAATTATTTTTTTTATTTTGGGTGTTTCTTCTGAGAAGTCTGTGTTGCTTGCTTTTAATACTGCGATATAGGTTCCTGGGAATAACTTTCCGCCCGATAGGCTTTCCCCTTCAAAAATCCATATTTTTTTAGATTCCACTTCCTCCCCCTCTTCTGTTAACGTGTTTACCCATTCTCCTTTTGAAGTGAAAATGTTAATTGCGACAGACCAAACGCCAACGTTTTCTGGTGGTTGCCACTCGAGCATTGCCCACTTGAAATTTGAGGTTGAATGATTATCAATTGTTTTAGGGGTGATTCTCAATGGGTGTTGCAGACTGTTTTCTATCGTATTTTCATGTTGCATCATGGAAGAAAAATTATCCATCCCTGGAGAGCTTCCGCCTTTGTTATTTGGCGTATTCACCCAAATATCGTCACCCAAATTATAGCGTTCCTGTGAAACGCCATCGAGTGAACTGTTTATTTCTACTTCATCTGTGTAACCTGTTCGAGTAGACATTAGGCGCAGAATTCTTCCATTTGTAAGAGAAGGTAAATCAGCCTTTATAATTCGTGAATCTACACTTGTGTTGTCAACCCAAGAAGGACATTCTGCAAATGCAATAATTCCTTGAGGAGGGTTCCACCAACCTATTTCCGTAAATTCTGACCATTCGTTTGGCAGGGGCTGGTCATCCGTTGTGACAATGATTCCGGAGGTGGATTTGACATGGTCAGATGTATTGCAAATCTCTACGAATTGTGATTTGCCAGGCAAAGGGTCAGAAAGCACTTCATTCAGCACAAAATCTCTTTGCGGGTTTTCTGATGGAAGCTCTATCATCCATGAGTTTATCCTTGTTGGATTTTCATCAGACACTTCCTTCCATGCATAACATGTTATTTCTACGAGATTTTCAATGCTCCCCAAATCATAAATTGAATGCTCCGAAACGGCGATATTTGATGAGCTACTTATGAATTCCCATTCAATAGGGGGGTCCCAGTTTTCAGAAAACAACACACATGAGTCCATTGAATACGGTGAATGCCAGCAAAGATGTTCTCCAAGACTCCCCCAAATCAAACTTGTATCCCTCAAACTTTCCAATTTGACCATCTCAAAACCCGGCAATCTTGCAGTTCCTCGGGTGCACCCCAAAACACCCGTCCCGCTGATCCAATTGTTCGGTGAGTTTGAGGGAAGGAAATAATTGACACGTTCTAATGAATGACCACCCTCCGCTTTTTCTCGATCATCATGCCAACATCGACTGTATTCTACCAAATCAATCATTGCAGTTTCTTCACTCAGTTGATTGCTCCGAATACTGAGTTTTATTTGCCCAGAATTTGCTGCCAATGCACTCCACGAATCCATACAATTGGGCTCAAGTACAAGCACACTGTCAACATTGAGATATTGTCCAACCTTTAACAAGGCCTCTCCAAGTTGTAATCCCTCTAAATCAAGCGTACGGTTGCTGACATTTACGATTTCAACCCACTCGTCCCAAGGGCTTTCGGGAGAGGGATTTGTCAGGAATTCTGAAATGACGATGTCTCCCCACTCGGGCGGTAGTGCCGGGATCCAGTCCATTGTGGCTCCGTGTGTATTGACTCCATTTGTACACAATTGTGCATCTTCGACAATGATGTCTATAGGTTTTCCTTCCGGCAATGGTGATTCCAAATCCACGACCCAATATGGACTCTCCCAATACCCTTCCTCTTCGTTTTCTTCGTGTATAAACTGGCATTTCAATTCAGAAAGGGGGTCTATGTCTGGTTGAATTAAGAACGCTACTTTTTGCGGATGTACAAGATGCGAAGAGATTGAAAGGGGCATCGCAATTTGTGGGGCACTTGCTTCAAGTTCTCCTTTTTCCCAAGGTGTTGCACCTAACGGCAAAGAAGTCGGTTCCCAATTGGACGCCAAACCACACCCTTCGGGAGACAATTTACTTACAGATCGCGCGGCCAGAGATTCTCCATTCCACCATGACCGTTCATAGGTAAGTCCGTCGATTAACGTACCGTCTGGTCGCAACAGAGAAAGAGTCATTCCGTTGTCACTGAGGCCTGACCAACCTTCCACCTCTGCGACATACCTTACTTCAGGAACGCTATCAGTGGTCGCAAAAGCATCCGCGCAAAGAAGACATCGCGCATGTGGGGGGAGGTACCCATTCCAATTGTTTTTGGGCAGAATTGGGCGTACAATTCCAGGTTCTACAGTTGAGCTTTCAGAGACCAATCCCCATCCGTTCAAATTCATTATTCTGTCAGTTCGATTAAATACTTCCATCCATTCGACTTCAGGGAGCCCTAACGATGGCGTTGCATCCACAAACAACTCTGTGATTGTAATTTCTCTAAAATTAACAGCGTTAGAATCTGCCCACATTACACGTAATACTGTATCCAGTTCATTTGTGGAAACGCGACAATCAACTGCGCTGCCGTCAATCAGGGGGTTCATTCCTGTAAATATTGCATGGTGAGGTCTGCCTGGCATGTTTATTTCCTGAGTAGCCGTCTCAACAATTAACCCTACAGGAGATGGACGATTCCACACAATTTCTATGCTGGCGCTGTCCAAGCACCTGTGTGTTAGCACCCTGTGACTCTCTATAGGACGCCATAAGGGTGCAAGCCTCTGAAGGCCCCAAGAAAAGGCATCTGTATTTGAGGACGTACATGTCGCTTCAAATCCGATACACCTCGGCGCCCATATTTCATTTGAATTTGACAGCGCTATATTAGTGATAGGCAGTGACCACCCCGAATCATAAGCCCCCGCCCTGATGGATGAATAAGAAGAATCTTTTGAGTATCTGACCGATAAATCTAAGTCGAATGGTTCAGCGTAATTTAAGAGTTCTGGTGGGATCTCGTGAAACACATCAAATTGGGCGTTAGAAATTTCTAATGGATCTTCGCTCCCATTTGTGCCTATCGAAAAAGAGAGACTCCCAACAGGTAAAAATTCAGATTCTAAAAATGATTCCGGGGGGGATTCTGTTAGGAAGATCCGAGAATGATTGTTGTTTGAACCGTGTAAGTCCTGTCTCCACCTCAGATCCAACGTAAGCTCAGTAAAGGGTTCGGTTGCACAACCCCAAACCCGATATGTTCCCGCGTTCAGTGCATCGAGGTTCCAAGACTCAAAAGATTCAATCTCATTGGAGCTGGACCATTCACTTGACACAGTCCACACCAGTGAGTCCACTTCGAAAGGACAGAAAACAAGAGGCAATATTGTGAGGATCATCATATTGCCACAAAATTCGTTGGGTTTTTAATAACCACAAAACCGTTGACAAATTAAGACGCGACACCTGTAAATCAATCCTTGAGAAATTAGCTTAGCAACATGAAATCATTACGTGTAGCAATTATTGGAGCCACTGGTTTGGTCGGCAGGACGATGCTTCGAACTATGGAAGAACGAGGTTTTCCGATTGATGAATTAATCGCTGTTGCATCGGAGCGATCAGTGGGAAAAAAGATTCCATTTCATTCAGGCACCGTTCAGATTGTAGGGCTGGATGACGCCCTCGCTTCCAAGCCTGACATCGCCCTTTTTTCTGCAGGCGGAGACACAAGTCTTGAATGGGCACCAAAATTCGCAGCTGTGGGAACGACAGTGGTAGATAACAGTTCTGCTTGGCGCATGCACAAGGACTACAAGCTCATCGTGCCTGAGGTGAACGGCGACTCCATTTCCAAGGATGATTTAATCATTTCCAATCCAAATTGTACAACCATGCAACTCGTGATGGTACTGAAGCCTCTTCACGATCAATATCAGATTTTACGAGGCGTTGTGAGTACGTATCAAAGCGTCACAGGAACGGGACAAGCTGCAGTGGCCCAAATGGAAGATGAACGTGCGGGCCGGACTCCTACTCAGCAAGTTTATCCGCATCAAATAGATAAAAACTGCCTGCCCCATTGTGATACATTCCAGGAAAATGGATATACCAGAGAGGAAATGAAGGTGCACTACGAAACGAAGAAAATCATGCGTGACGATTCAATTTCTCTAAGCTGTACAGCCGTTCGAGTACCCGTTGTCGGAGGTCATGGAGAGTCCGTTTTTCTAGAATTTGAAAGAGATTTTGAGATGGCAGATGTGCGTTCCATGCTTTCTGAGTTTCCGGGAGTTGTTCTTCAGGACTGTCCAGAGACTTTTCATTACCCCATGCCGATTACCGCTCACGGAAAAGATGACGTGTTCGTGGGACGTCTGCGTCGTGACCTGAGTAACCCGAGAGGTTTACATCTCTGGATCGTCAGTGACAACCTTCGCAAAGGAGCCGCGACAAACACAATACAAATTGCAGAATATTTGAATTCTCAGGGGCGATGGGGATAAGTTTTGTCAGTTAAAACCTACGAGAGTATCATTCATTTGGTAATTTGTCATTTCATAAGATGTACCCAAGCAGTAAGTAGCTCACTGACATGAAAACAACAATTTTATCTATTGTCGCCCTTTTAATCTCGACACTTTCACTCGCTCAGACCACAGTGCGCGGTCGGGTCATAGACGCCAATTCAGGCAATGGATTAATTGGTGCATCCGTGTATTTGGAGGATTTCAATGAAGGAGCTTTTACAGATTTCGATGGCTTTTTTCAGTTTAAAACGAATGCCCATGGCCAAACAAATCTTGTAGCGACAACCATGGGTTACTCGAAAGTGAAGAAATATATCTCACTGGAGGGGCGTGGTCTATTAAATATGGGCGACATCATGCTTGAGCCGAGTGCGATAGGTCTGGAAGAGGCAAATGTTATTGCATCCGTCGCCATAGATAGAGCGACGCCCGTGGCGGTTTCAACAATCGACGCCCGCCAAATAGAAGAGAAGCTTGGTGATCGGGAACTTGTCGAGGTCTTGAATTTCACCCCTGGCGTGTATGCGACAAAGGGCGGAGGCGGTTATGGTGACAGTCGCATTAACATTCGTGGATTTGATCAACGAAACGTCGCGGTATTGGTCAATGGCATCCCCGTGAACGACATGGAAAACGGCTGGGTGTACTGGTCGAATTGGGCTGGTTTGGGCGATGCGGTTCGCACAATGCAAGTCCAAAGAGGACTGGGAGCTTCAAAACTCGCAATCAACTCTGTGGGAGGAACGATTAATATCGTCACGAAAGCGACCGATGCAGAAAAGGGCGGCAGCTTCAGTACCTCGATGACAGATTATGGCCGTACGAAACATATGCTTTCCCTCAGTTCAGGAATACTCTCAAACGGTTGGGCCGTAAGTGCCATCGGGTCCCGAACCTATGGAGAGGGGTATGTCGATGCAACGTTCGTTGACGCCTGGAGTTATTTCCTCACTGCGGCAAAAGATTTCGGCGGTCATCGTCTTGTATTTACTGCCATAGGCGCCCCCCAAGTTCACGGGCAACGTAGCGGCCAACTCACAGTAGATCGATTCAATGGCATTAATCAACTCCCTGACAGCCTAGGTCACGAGGGGCACAGGTGGAACGACGATTGGGGATACCTGGATGGTGAAGTGCTGAATTCAAAAGTAAATGGATACCACAAGCCCCAGATTGCCCTTAATCATTATTTCCAAGTTTCTGAGAATTCTCACATTTCAACATCGGCATATGTGAGTTTTGGAAAGGGATATGGCTCTAGATATGACGGTACGAGCACCCCACGTTTGTACGAAACCCTTTCAGATGGGACTACAGTCAAGACGACGAGGAACTGGGATTATTTATATGAATCAAATGCCACGAGCACATTGCCGGTCAATTATCCAGAGTTCGAAATTGCGTTTAACGAAGAAAGCGGTGCATGGGTTGACACACTCCAATACAAGGGAGGGCCAGTTGTCATTGATGGCGATACGCTTGTAGGTGGAAGATCAAGAAGTGTGATTGAGAATGCGCATAACGAACATTTTTGGACGGGGATCTTAAGCACCTACAAAGCAGAATTGTCACCGAATCTGAACCTCATCTTAGGTGTGGACATGCGCTATTATAGGGGGAAGCACTTTACACAAACCTCAAACTTGCTGGGAGGCGATTTTTATATGCAATCCTTCTCCACGGCAACAGGATACGGGATCAATCCCGACTATCAACTGATGGCCACCGAGGGCGATGTAGTGGATTACGACAACGTCGGGATCGTTAAATACGCGGGATTCTTTTCCCAGTTAGAATACAATACGGAGCGCATCTCCGCCTTCGTTGCTGCAACAGGAAGTTATACGGGCTACCGCCGCTACGATCCGTATACATACTTCAGATATGATGAGACAGGTGTACAAGAGGTGACGGAGTACAATGACGATACAGGTTTGTATGAGACGAGCGAACAGTTTATGTATGGAGCGTTGAGTGAAAAAGCGAGTGCTCCGGGATACAATGCAAAAGCAGGTGGATCCTATGCCGTAACGCAAACGAATCATGCGTATTTCAACTTAGGGGTGTATTCACGGGCCCCGTTCATCAGAAATGTGTTCCCGAATTTTCAAAATGTCCTCTCGAACAACAACCTCGTGAATGAGAAAGTGGATGCGATTGAATTGGGGTACAGGATCAGACTTCCGAAAGCGTCTCTGGATGTCAACGTATATCACACACGCTGGAAGGACAAAACGATTATGTCGGGCCCGTTATTGAGACCCGATGGAACGGAGTACCGCGCCTTTGTAAGAGGCCTTGTTGAAACCCACGACGGGATTGAATTTGAGTTCAGAGTCAAACCCCTGCCTACACTAGAATTAGGTGGCTTAGTGAGTATTGGGGATTGGAGATGGGACAACGATGTTGACGCAGAAATACTAGATCAGAACACGAATCAGGTGATTGACTCCCTACACATCTATTCAGCGGGGCTCAAGGTGAGTGATGCGCCCCAAACTCAGTTTGGTCTCCAGGCAAGAATGGATTTGCCAAAGAACTTCAGGTTTGGTGCCAGTTATGTCTACAACATGAATTTATATGCGCAATTTGAGATAGATGCAGATCGAGATGATGAAGAACGGATCGGGGTTCAGCCAGTCCAATTGCCAGATTACGGGTATTTAGATGCGAACCTCAGTTGGAACACTCGCATTCGTGATTTGAACCTTCGCTTGGGGTTGAATGTTCAAAATGCATTGGATAAAATTTACATGAACGAAGCTGATGAAACGTGGTTTACGGACCCTCAAACGGGTGTGAAAGAACAGGGCACTGTTGAAAATGGCAAACTTGAAGGATATTGGTCTTATGGAAGAACATTGTCCTTCTCAATAAAAATCGGATTTTAATTCACAACATCATGAAAAACATTGTTCTCTTTTCCTTACTCTTTTGCGCAGGGTCTTTAATGGCCCAATCTAATGGCCCCGCACATGTTATAAAAACAAACCCACTCGGACTTTTGTTGGGTCAATATCAGTTGGGATATGAGCATGCGCTTTCTGACAAATTCTCTGTACAAATGTCCGCGGGGATGATCTTTGGTGAATTGACAGCATATGATTCATCATCTGTTGATTTGGTTACAGCAAGTAGGTCAGGTTTTATTCTCATACCTGAAGTGAGATTTTACCCAGGAAAAAAAGCGTGTGAAGGTTTTTATCTTGCAGCCGTAGCTCGTTATAGATCTGAGTCTGTGGACATCAATGAGATCCCTTGGTATACCAGAAATGCAATGGGCGCTGCTTTGGTATTTGGATATCAATATTATGGTGACGGGGTGATGGTTGATGTGTTTTTAGGCCCTCAGTTTAAACAAGTAGATACCAAGTGGTTTGATGAATCATTTTCAGAGGAAGAACCATTGTTCAATGGTGGCAATGGCGTCAGATTTGGCGTCAATGTAGGATTCGGATGGTCTGACAATTGATCTCACGGTTGTAACATCTTGATTCAGGAATCCTGACTTCAAGTTGGGATTTCTTTTTATTTTTGCTTAATAATCTCAGTCATTGGGTTGTATTTTTCGTCATTATAAACACCACACATGAAGAATTTATTTGGATTTGTCTTGCTACTTGCAACTTCGTTGTCATCACTTACCTCTATGTATGGTCAAGGGCCAGATGAGTATTGGATAGGTCTTGAGGAATACGTGGTGCATACAGATGGTGATCTGGAAGGAATGACGACTTGGAGAATGTATCTTCATCTGCTTGATGAAGATGATTACCTCTCTGCCTGTACAGGAAGTGATTCACATCCCTTTATTCTAGAATCTACATCTAATCCAGCATGGTACCAGCACCCTTCAGCAAGTGAAACTTTTGCCACAGGTATTAATACTGCTTTTTTTACGGCTTTCCCTGATTTAGAATATGACAGCTGGTTTACAATAGGAGTGGAGGACTCTTCTATTGACATGGATATTCTCTCCCTCGCCGATCCTACTTACGATGCATTTGCAGCGTTCGAGGCTGGGGAAAATGTATATTCAGATACGCCGGTAGGCAATGGATGGGCAACACTTTACCCCGGTTTAGGTATAGAAAACCCTGGATTTGCGGGTGAAGACCTTCGCCTTCTTATAGGCCAAATCACAACGGCTGGAACCCTTTCAGGTTCGATCTACGTGCAGATTTTCCCTTGGGGAGTTCAAGATCCTGACCTGAGACTCCTTCTTCCGATTCTTTACGCGCCTACTCAGTGTATGGATGAGAACGCGTGTAACTATGATGCAAGTGCTTGGACAAATGAAGAATGTGAGTTCGGGCCTTCAGCGGGAGTGATAGAGGGAGATCAAGATATAAATTTAAATGCAGGAACGACGGAGTGGTCCTACTCATGCAGTGATGAAGCGTCATCTTTTGAGTGGACGATCACGGGGGGCACGATTCTTTCTGGACAAGGAACTTCTTTTGTGACCGTCCAGTGGACCACTGATGGAGAGATTTCAGTGACCGCAATCTCTTCCGATGATTGTCCAGGGCTGCCATCTACGTTAGAGATTGATATTCTTATGGGTTTAGAAGGTCTCACTTTTTCTGACAAACTAACGATATTCCCTTCTCCTGCGTCATCAAACATGACGGTCTCTCTTGATGGAATTAAAGGGAACAACAGATGCCAAATCTATTCTTTAACTGGGAAGAAGGTTCTGGAGTTTGTCCTTGAAAACAACACGCGCACACTGGACGTAAGCAAACTTGCAAATGGCACCTATATCCTTGCTGTTAATACAGATCAAGGCGCTGTAAAACAAGCGTTTGTGATTGCGAAATAGCGCCAAATCAGGGCTTACAGATTTGGGGTATTCTATTGAGTGACTATTTCTGCGAGGGGTTTCCGTTCCCTGTCTTTTTTCGGCGCTTCAGAAGATTTCCCTATCGCCATCATTGCCATGGGTGTTAATGTGTCTGGGGAATTTAAAAACGCAATAAGGCCTTCAGCGTCAAATCCCCCAATTTGGTGAGACTGAAAACCGAGCGCAGTCAATTCAATCTGCATTTGACCTGCAGCGATCCCTGTACAGTAAATTGCAGACTCATTGGATTTGGGGTTTGCATCTGAAGGGGTCGTAGCAAAAATGGCCACGATAGCACCGCAATCCTTCATCCACTTTTTATTTGCCTCTACGGCAAATCCGAGTAGATTCTCAAAATTTGCTTGATCCCTCGACGCAAATACAAATCTCCAGGGTTGATTGTTGTATCCTGAATTGGCCCACCGTGCAGCTTCGAACGCGGATTCAATGTCAGAAAACGGAACGTTTTTGCCATCGAAAGAGTAGGGGCTGAATCGGGATTTAATCGTTGAAAGAACTGACATATGCGATCTATTTAGCTTATAATATCTCCAGAATTAACGCCTTCTTCGGGGGTGATAAACCTCAATTTCCCGTCGTCAGTAGAAGCCATCAAGACCATCCCTTGACTCTCGACACCACGAATGTTTCGTGGGGCAAGATTGGCGAGAAGTACGACTTTACGACCGACAACCTCTTCAGGCGTAAAATGCTCTGCAATCCCAGAGACCACAGTCCTTATGTCTAATCCAGTATCCACGGTTAACTGAAGTAATTTCTTTGTTTTTTCAACAGGAATACATTCAGTTACGGTTGCCACTCGAAGGTCCATAGAGGTAAAATTGTCGAATGTAGTTTGGTCTTTTTGTGGCATAATGTTTAATTTTTTGTCAGTGTCTTTGTCCCCAAGTTTTGCCATTTCAGCTTCTACCGTCTCTTCATCTACTTTTGAAAACAAGATGGGTAAATCTCCAAGAATAGTTCCTGGCTTGACGAGGGCAGGAGAGGAATCATTCCACTTGGATCCTTCCACACCAAATGAAACAGAAAGTTTTGCCGCTGTACGCGGAAGAAAAGGAGACAACAGGATTCCTAAATTACCCACCACTTGGCATGCGAGGTGCATGATTGCCTCCACTCTTGCGGGGTCTGTTTTTTGAAGTTTCCATGGTTCTTCCTCAGTCAGGTATTTGTTTCCTTTTCGAGCAATATTCATGGCTTCTAGCTGTGCTTCTCTAAACCTAAATCTTAAAATAAGGTCTCCAATTTTTTCAGACGCAGACTCCAATTCATTCATTAAAGATGTGTCGACCTCCGTCAATTTCTGTCCTTCTGGAATCGCCGGAACCGCACCTTCATAATATTTCCTGGTAAGGACGAGAACGCGATTCACGAAATTCCCCAAAACATCAGCGAGTTCGTTGTTTACTCTGTCTCGATAATCGTTCCATGTAAATTCACTGTCTTTTTGCTCTGGCATGATGGATGTCAGAACATAGCGCATCGGATCACTGCTTTCAGGATTGTTTTCAAGGAATTCAGACACCCACACCGCCCAATTTCTTGACGTAGAAATTTTATTCCCTTCTAAGTTCATAAACTCATTCGCAGGCACTTGATGGGGGAGGATAAAGTCGCCGTGTTCTTTAAGTAATATTGGAAAAATAATACAATGAAAAACGATGTTGTCTTTTCCTATAAAGTGCAACAATTCAGTATCTGAATCTTGCCACCAGGTCCGCCAATCCAGCCCATTTTTCTCTGCCCATTCCATTGTGGAAGTAATATATCCGAGTGGCGCATCGAGCCAAACATACAGGACTTTCCCTTCGGCTCCTTCAACTGGTACAGGGACCCCCCACTTTAAATCACGGGTCATTGCTCTGCTTTGAAGCCCACCATCGATCCAGCTTTTACATTGACCCACAACATGGCTTTTCCATTTCTTAGCGTCGTGATGTAACTCCCCATTTAGAATACCTTTCTCAATGTATTCCCTAAGCCACTCCTCATGTCTTCCCATAGGTAGATACCAAAGTGTGGTCGGTTTTAAGACGGGCTTGCTTCCACTCAACGTAGACTTCGGGTTGATCAGTTCTCTGGGTGAAAGCGTCGATCCACATTTCTCACATTGATCACCATATGCATCTTCGGCATGACACTTCGGGCATGACCCAGTGATGTACCTGTCAGCTAGAAATTGATCCGCTTCTTCATCGAAGTATTGTTCTTCCGTTTTTACTTCAAAGCTCTTGTTCTCTAGCAGTTTTAAAAAGAATTCCTGCGCGACTTTGTGGTGCTTTTTACTCGATGTTCTGCTGTAGTGATCGAAGCTGATGTCGAGTTCTTTGAAGGCTCCCTGCATCTCATTGTGGTACCGATCCACGATTTCTTTTGGGGTAACCCCGTCCTTCTTTGCTCGTAAAGTAATTGCGGCACCATGTTCATCACTGCCACAAACCCAAACGACTTCTTCCCCAGCACTCCTTAAATATCTCACGTAAATATCCGCAGGCAGATACGCCCCCGCCATATGTCCTACGTGAATAGGTCCATTTGCATAGGGCAGCGCTGATGTAATCAGCCGTCTTTTCGGTTTGCGAATTGAATTCATTTGTGGTTTTTAAAACTCAGAGCCCCAAAAATACCTCACTACTCCCAGACTCATTAACTTAACCCCAACTAAAATGAACACTTCAAGACCTACATACCTTCAGCCAGGCGATAAAATCATGCTTGTTGCCCCCGCACGGTTTGCCTCACAGGATGTCATCCAAGATGCCGCTTCGGCAGTTGTTGCTGGGGGTTTCACCCCAGTAATACCCTCAGGGTTAGACGATCGGGACCATCAATTTGGCGGGTCTGACAGCCATCGTGCAGCGTTGTTAAATACGGCATTCCGAGACCCATCGATACGGGCAGTCTTCGCACTCCGAGGTGGCTACGGGTCAGGGAGGTTGTTGCCACTCCTCGATTCCACGGCTTATCTCGCGGATCCAACATGGATTGTAGGGTTTTCTGACATCACGTCTCTTCATGCCTGGTCGACGAACCTTGGAATCGCCTCACTTCATGCCCCGGTCGCCTCGACTTTGCCCTCGACCTTACCTTCTGATGTCGATGCTTTGTGGTCCTCCCTTCGAGGTGATTTCGGCATCACGCCAGAAGTAAAAATTACAGGCGGAAACCTCAGTGTCTTATACTCTTTGCTGGGCACACCCTATTTTCCGGATGTTTCAGGTTCTTACCTCTTCCTTGAAGATTTGGATGAATATCTGTATCACATCGATCGCATGTTCCTCGCTTTAAAACTGGCGGGTGTTTTTGAAAAGGCCGATGGACTTGTCATCGGAACGTTTGAAGATCTAAGAGACAATACCATCGCTGACGGTCAGTCCTCTGACAATCCATTTGGTCTTACACTTCAAGAAATAATTTCATCCCACGTACCGTCAGGATATCCTGTGAAATACAACAACCCCATGGGACATGGAGAGAGAAATTACCCAATTGTTTTAGGTGGATGAAGACATTGTGAATGGGGGAATAGCATTCCCCTTATCTTCGCAGCATGTATGGAAAAATGAAATCTCACCTTCAGGGTGAACTCGCAAATATCGAGGCAGCGGGACTGTTTAAGAGTGAACGAATTATAGCCTCATCTCAGGAAGCATCAATTGTCCTTAGTGACGGCACGGAGGTGCTCAACTTTTGTTCAAACAACTATCTGGGACTTAGCAACAACAGTCGGGTGGTAGCGGCCGCGAAGAAGACCTTAGATACGCATGGGTTTGGCATGAGTTCAGTAAGGTTTATTTGTGGTACTCAGGATATTCATAAGGAATTAGAAACGACGATTGCGGATTTTCATCAAACCGAGGATACCATTCTATATGCTGCTGCATTTGATGCAAACGGAGGTGTTTTTGAGCCTTTGCTCACGGCAGAAGACGCAATTATTTCAGACTCGTTAAATCATGCCTCCATCATAGATGGAGTGAGACTTTGTAAGGCGAAGAGGTTCCGTTATGCGAACAATGACATGGCTGATCTTGAAACGCAACTCATCGCCGCAAATGAAGCGGGAGCGCGGTTCAAGATTATTGTAACAGACGGTGTATTCTCGATGGATGGTTATGTGGCAGAGATCTCCAAAATCTGTGATCTCGCTGACAAATACGAAGCGCTGGTGATGGTTGATGAGTGCCATGCAACTGGGTTTATAGGGAAGACGGGAAGAGGTTCAATTGAGCTTCATGACGCAATGGGCAGGGTTGATATTATTACCGGTACACTCGGAAAGGCGATGGGTGGAGCCATGGGTGGATTTACAACGGGCCGCAAAGAGATCATAGAATTGCTCCGCCAAAGATCTCGCCCCTACCTCTTCTCAAATTCACTTGCACCAAATATTGTAGGCGCCTCAATTGAGGTGTTTAAGATGCTCGACGAGAGCACGGAGCTTCGTGATCGTTTGGAGGAAAACACCAACTATTTTAAAGCAGGTCTTCGCGCTGCAGGTCTTCCCTTTAATGATGGAGAGTCCGCAATCGTTCCCGTGATGTTAGGCGATGCGAGACTTTCACAACTGATGGCAAATCGCCTCCTCGAAGAAGGTATTTACGTCATCGGTTTCTTTTATCCAGTCGTTCCTCAGGGAGCGGCGAGAATTAGAGTTCAGCTTTCGTCAGCACACACGCGTGCGCATTTGGATCACGCCCTGGCCGCATTTGAAAAGGTCGCTCGAGAGCTAGGCGTTATTGATTAACACGTTCGATGAATATGCCCTCATCTGTAACAGATACATTTCTTATTGTAGGCTCCGGTCTGTCGGGAATCCTTATGGCCTGGGAGTTAGAGAAACGCGGCGTAGATTATGAGGTTTGGAATTCTGTAGCCAAATCGGGCCCTGAATCGAACAGTGCAACAAAGGTGGCAGCGGGGATGTTTAATCCCGTATCATTTAAAAGACTTGTCGAAGTTTGGAATGCGCACGAGCATATGAACGCGATGCGTGAAACCTATCAATCCTTAGAGAAATTTTTAAATCTTCAAGGAGAACTGTTTCACATTGCGCCCATTATGAGGGTTTTCCCCAATTCACAATACCGAAACCTTTGGGCCAAGCGACTGACCGATTCACATCCTGTTGCCGGATTCCTTTCTGAAATTTCCGATGATTGTCCGCAAGATGTCATTGCTCCACATGGATTTGGCGTTGTCCCCGAAGCGGGTTGGGTTGATTTGCCTCTGCTCATGCAGTCGTTTAGGTCAAACCTCGCCTTAAGAGGTAAATTCTTTGAGGAGAGTTGGGATTTCGCAACCCAAACTCCCCCCAAATTCTCTCATGTCATTGATTGTCGAGGTGTGGGCGCAACACAAGATTTCGCTTCCATCGGCCTTAAAATTGCGAGTGACCATGGAGAGATTTTGACAATAAAATCTGCAATCAACACACATGGAATGTGTGTGAACCGAGTGAAGTGGCTTCTCCCACGAGGGAATTCCACGTTTAAACTAGGCGCCACCTACAAATGGAACATCACGAAAAGTGAACCCACTGACGAGGGACGTTCCGAATTGCTGCTCGCCCTGCAACCGATCATCGCGCCAAACGTTTTTGACAATTTCGAAATCACGGATCATGTTTCCGGTCTTCGTCCAGCTTCGACGGACCGTCGGCCCTATGCAGGTCCAGTAAATAATTTAAAAAACACGTACGTTTTAAATGGTTTGGGCACCCGTGGCGTTTTCGTAGGTCCGACAACTGCGTCGCACCTGGCAAACTTCATCTTTGACCAAACCCCACTGCCCGCAGAGGTGCGACCCGCTCGCTTTATTAAGGAACAGTGATTCACTCACATTGTGAAGTTTGAAACCCTATGATGAGAGGGGAATAGAAGTGTATTGAAAAGTTATCTTCGTAAGATGCACAAAGCTGAAATTCGCAACCGGCCGCTAAATAATCCTGTGTGGGTTTTCCTCGCCGGTATCGCCATTGTTGCCGGGCTTGGTTTGGCCTGGATTCAGGGTGATCAGGGAGGGCCTAAGTTGGATTCTGCCGATACCATAGCGATTACGAAGGCGAGTTTTTTATTTCAATTTGCGAGATCAAATGACTGGCCTGAAGAAACAAAGGAAGGCAATTTCAAGATCGGAATCCATGGGAACAGAGTTCTTTTTGATTTTCTAGTTGAGAAATATTCTAGCCAATCTATTGGGAGTCAGATGTTGGAAATGGTGTGGTATGAGGACGCAGAAATGACTGAATTTGCGCATATATTGTATTCAGAAGCAGATGGTGATGATCTTGCGGTGCTTATTAAATCGACAGGCAACCAGCCAGTTATGGTTGTGACATCTTTAAATGAGGCGTTACAGATGCCAAAAGGAGCAGTAATGAATTTCCTCGTTCAATCAAGCAAGATTAGATATGAGTTAGATATGGAAAATGCTGTTTTAAGAGGATTAATTGTCGGAAATAGAATCATGTCATGGGCTGTAACACGATGAGTATGCATATTCTGCATCGAGGATTGTCATTTTTGGGATCGGCTCTTTTGCTTTCAGTCGTTGCCATTGCTCAACCTGGGTCAACCGCAAATCTGATAGACGAAGCCATTTCTTTTGCCGAAGCGGGAGCGTATGACGATGCGCTAAAGATGATAGAGCCTCATCTTGAAAACGATGCGAAGAATGACGCCAGAGCATGGTATGTTGCAGGTTATGCTCACAAAGGGAGGTACAAGGACAGTGCATTTCTTCATTCGTCAACTTCAAAAACAGCCAGTGCCGAAAGATCAATCGCTGTCATTCAATTGATGAAAGCATATGAACTTGATAAAAACAGTGCTTTCCCGGGTGTGATTTCAGAATTGGTGGAAGAGGCACTTGACTACCTTTCGAAGACATATATGAATGATGCGGTGAAAGGAGTGCATGGTTTTCAGATGGGGATGGACGGAGAAGTGCTGACGTATTTTATGGAGTTTGTAAAAATTAAAAATGTACTGAGTCCTGATGAAAATTGGGTGCGAGAGGAGGTAGAGTTAGAGAAAAATCTTGCCAAAGCCAACCGCATTCTTTTAGAGAGCATTGATTTGAACAACACATCAAGAACGCAAAAACAAGAAGCGTTGTTTGAAAAAGTAGTAAGCCATTATTTGAGGGCAATAGAATTGGATGGGCGCGATTATACAGCAAGATATAATTTGGCGATCAATCTATACAACAGAGGTGTTTCAGAGCTTAGATCCATTGACCATACAACGTCAATGTTTGAGTTAATGGAGATACAGGATATTTGTGTATTGCTGTTTCAAGAAGCCCTCGAGCCCATGCTGGCGGCTCACAATATGGATAGAAATAGAATGGAGACGTTAAAGGGCCTGATGACGATTTATCGCGCCTTGAGTCAGAATGAGGAAAGTGAGAAATATAAAAGCCTTTTAGAAGGGGCCATTAAATAGCTAGGGAATTATTACAACACCAGAAAATAGAACCCGTTTTAGATTCACGATAGGCTGGAGAATGGCGCTTGGATTTGGGGTGTTTACTTTGGCTGTAAGTGCGCTCTTTTTAAGAACCCGCACGATGTTGGGGGAGAGTCGTCAGCTTGGGAAAAACATAGACAATGTATTGGTGCCAAGTATAGGTGCGCTGGAAGATTTAGACAGATCTATAGGGGAATCGAGAGTACGGATCAAACACTGGCTTACTGTACAAAGTAGAATTGATGATCCTGAAAAGAGTGGTTTGGTCAAACTTATAGATCAGACAATACCCTCTCAATATTCGATCCTCAAGAGCATGGAATTTGCATGGGATGAGAATGCGACGATTCAGCTCGACAGTCTACAAAGAGATTTAGATTATCTTTTTATCGCGTATCACGAGATTATGCGTTTGCTCCCCGATTTTTCTAGCTACGACGATCCAATCGCGATGATGGATGCGGAATATTATGCGTTAGAGGGGTCCAGTCTTCCTCTTTTTACGCAACGTATTCGCGACAGGTTGGATAAACTTACTGAATCCCAAAACGCCTCTCTTCTTGCATCCACAGGTCGTATGGAGCAACTTGGAGAAGATCTGAATACTTACGCGGGCTCAGTTGCGCTTTTGGTTTTAATTCTAGGAATCATTGTGGGGCTGGCAGTAACACGTTCCATACTCGTGCCAGTCAGGCAGTTGAAACGTGCTGTATTGTATATGGGGCAAGGGAAGGAGCCTGACGGTCCTGTTCCCATTACGCCAGATGAAATAGGAGACATGGCAGTCGCTGTAAATAGACTTGCCGAAGGTCTACACAAAACACGGGTGTTTTCTGAAGCCGTGGGTTCGGGTGATTTTAACTCGCCCTACGTGCCATTAAGTGATGAGGACTCTCTCGGCCATGCACTGTTAAGTATGAGAGACGATTTGGCCACCACAGAAAGAGAACTTGAAATAAAAGTTGAAAACAGGACGGCTGAGATGAGCGAACAGAAACAACGTGCTGAAGAACTTTTAAGCGATTTACAGGACAGTATTAGTTACGCGTTACGGATTCAAACGGCGATTCTTCCCACAAAAAAAGCAGTCTCCGAAGTCTTTGATCAGGCATCGGTGTTTTATCGTCCCCGAGATATCGTAAGTGGAGATTTCTATTTTTTCCACTCGGTGGGCAGAGTGAGACTTCTTGCAGCCGTTGATTGTACAGGTCATGGGGTTCCAGGGGCATTTATGAGTTTGGTGGGGTACAATGCTTTGACGCATGTCACGAAAGTGTTCACGAAACCTTGCAAAATCCTTGACAAACTCAATTCTGCTGCCCTTGATGTCCTTCGTTCAGAATCCTCTCCTTCACATCTCCAAGACGGAATGGATTTGGCGATGATTGCTGTAGATATGGAGAAAATGGAGTTGCAATTTGCAGGGGCAAATAATCCACTTTATATCGTTCGTGACGGTGAATTACACGAGCTTAAAGCTGATAAATTTGCGATTGCATCTTTTGAACCAGGCTCGAAAAATTATTCCGAACAAACCTTTGCATTGCAAACGGGGGATACGATTTTTGCTTCTACAGATGGCTTCGTAGACCAGTTTGGTGGACCCTCAGGGAAGAAGTTTATGCGCAGAAGGTTTCGAGAATTGATCATTCGGGTTTCTATGCTGCCGATTTCAGAACACAGCGAAGAATTCTCTCGGGTGTTTGATGATTGGAAATCGAATGAAGAACAGGTCGATGATGTTCTTATCGCAAGCATTAGAATATGATCAAAAGTCTAAGTTCTAAGGCTTGGGAATTCCTGAAATCTGATCGAGCTATATTGCTTTGGGCAAGCGTTGTGGGAGTTCTAGCTGGGCTTGTGGCTGTCTTGCTTAAGAATGGTGTCAGTTTGATTCGGTCCGGAATATTTTCGGCCCAAACCTACTCCGGTTGGTCCCCTCTTTTGGGTTTTGGTCCTATAATAGGCCTGCTGTTAACAGCTTGGTTTGTTCGCAAGTTTCTTGGAGGCGATCATCCTGGTGGAGGCATTCCTGCGACCTTACACGCTCTTTCTACAAGGCGAGGTGCTCTAAAACGGACCTGGCTTTTTGCACCTGTAGTCACCAGCATCTTGTCAGTGGGATTTGGAGGATCTGGAGGTCTTGAGGCGCCTGCAGTTCAAGCCGGTGCAACAATAGGTTCTGAAATTGCTTCACGCACGAAGAAGAACTTTCAACGCCGTAGATTACTGATCGCGTGCGCTGCAACAGCTTCTTTGGCGGCCATGTTTAAGGCGCCGATAGCTGCGCTTCTATTCGCAGTGGAAGTGATCATGATTGATCTCACTGCTGCGAGTTTGGTTCCTCTCATCTTCGCGTCTTTGGCATCACTTTTAACGGCTTATTTTCTGATCGAAGGTGAAGATATTTTGGCCGTCACAAAACTCGCTCCCTTCGCAATTAAACGCTTGCCATTTTACATTTCACTCGGCTTGGTGGCAGGTTTGGGTTCAGTTGTTTTTACGCGTCTTTACCTTTTGTCATCAAGTTCAATTTCTCGATTCAAAAAACCACTCACAAGAATTCTATTTTCAGGTGTTATTGTCGGCTGGGCTGTTGCAAGTTTCCCATCGTTATATGGCGAGGGTTACGAAGTCGTAAATTCTTTATTTATGGGATATTCAGACGAGCTGGCAAACGAACTCATCCCACAAATCAATGCCCAAGGTTTTACATTGTTAGGTGTTTTATTTATTGCTTGGGCTTTAAAGCCTATTCTCACAGGGCTTACAGTTGGCGCTGGTGGAGTCGCTGGGGTATTTGCTCCCGCTATTTTCGGCGGTGCCCTCCTCGGATACATTTTTGCGTTATCTACAAATATTCTTTTTGGCCCTGACACGATTCCCATAGGCAATGCTGTTTTGGCTGGGATAGGTGGCATGACAGCTGGCGTATTACATGCCCCGCTTACAGCGATATTTCTCGCTTCTGAAATCAGTGGCGGTTATGAGCTCTTCGTGCCGTTGATGCTATGTTCAGCGATCAGTTATTTGGTCTCAAAATTCCTCGTAAAAAACAGCATATATACTTACGAGCTGGCTGAAAGAGGTGAGTTATTGACCCATGACAAAGACAAAAATGTCCTCACTCTGATGACTCTCACGGACGAAATCGAGACGGACTTTACTCCAGTCATGCCAGACAACACCTTGGGCGTTTTGGTTCGTGTCATTGCAAAAAGTCAACGAAATCTTCATCCCGTAGTGGACAAAGAGGGGGTTCTTAAGGGCTTGATTGATCTTCAAGATATACGTGAAATCATGTTTGACAGGGACAGATACGACTCTGTAACGGTCCAAGAATTAATGGTTGTCCCAGATAACCTGATTGCTCATAATGACAAAATGGATTCCGTGATGTCTAAGTTTGAGAACAGTGGGGCTTGGAATCTTCCGGTCGTAGATTCTGAAGGAAAATACATCGGTTTCGTGTCTCGCTCTAAACTATTTAATGCCTACCGACGATGGCTAAAAGCATCCAGTGGGTGACTCTGAAATAGCCAGCTAACTTAAGAATTCACTTGTTATTTCAAAAAACAATTCAGGCTCCTGTGCGTGAAGCCAATGTCCACTGTTTTCAAGACACTCAGTTTCTATTTGTAAGTACAACTCTTCGACTTCGGAGATGTCATTTTGAGTCACATACTCAGATTTGCGACCATATATAAAGAGTGTCGGCAGGGTGTTGATTGTCAGATCTATTTTTTCAGTAATACGGTGAATGGCATTGCTCAGAACCTCTACATTAAACCTCCACGAGAAACCTCCACTTTTTTCACGTCTTAAACTTTTCATTAAAAATTGGATCAAGACACTGTCGCTTCCCAAGCTTAATTTCAAGCTCTCCAAAACCTCCTCGCGAGAAGTCGCATTTTCAGGCGAAGTCATTTTTAAGGCCTCAAAAATGTGACCGTGATGTGGAAGGTACGCCCTAGGAGCGATATCTGCGATGATCAA
Source organism: uncultured Flavobacteriales bacterium (assembly GCA_963932755.1). GTDB lineage: Bacteria > Bacteroidota > Bacteroidia > Flavobacteriales_D > Sanyastnellaceae > UBA974. Next base: position 35,616 of record CAWVRV010000004.1, read on the forward strand.
CTTTGTGATCCTTTCAGGATGTTTTTCGGCGAAAGTCATGGCTGTTTTCCCCCCCATACTGTGCCCTATTAGCGCGGTCTTTTCAATCTCATGTTCATTTAAATATTCAAGTAAATCTTCTGCCATGACTGGATAACTGTGGCTTTCGCTCTTCGGACTTCGGCCGTGGTTGCGCGCATCGACAAGATGAACTTGGAATTTTTCGGAATATCGTTTCGCGAGAGTGAGCCAATTGTCAGCACTGCCTAACAACCCATGCATGATGATTAGAATCGGAGCGTCTGAGTTTCCTACAATTCGACGATGTAATGTGACTGGTTTATTCAAGGCAGGCGAGATATTTTGCAACAGTATCCGAGAGGCCAAAGTAGAGAGCGTCTGAGATGAGAGCATGACCTATGCTTACCTCATCTAAAAAAGGAACGTTTCGTGAGAAGTCTCGGAGATTTGACAAATCAAGATCGTGCCCGGCGTTTACACCCAACCCCAATGCGTGGGCCAATGTTGAGGCTCTGGCATACGGAATGGCTGCGTCTGCTCCCATTTGGGCGTGTTTGGTTGCAAAATCCTCTGTGTAGAGCTCGATTCTGTCCGTTCCAGTTAAAGCGGCAGCCCTGATCGCTTCTTCCTCTGGATCCATGAATAGACTTGTACGTATTCCAGCATTCGAAAATTGAACCAACACTTCAGTTAAGAATCCCAGATTCTTTACGGTGTCCCACCCCGCGTTACTTGTAAGTATGTCTGGAGGGTCTGGCACGAGTGTTACTTGCTCGGGTTTCACTTCCAGAACGAGCGCTATAAAGGCCTTTGAAGGATATCCTTCAATGTTAAATTCACATTTTACGACAGGTCGCAACGCTCTTACATCCCGATACGTGATATGTCGTTCATCAGGTCTTGGATGCACAGTTATACCCTCTGCTCCATAGGCTTGAATACGCTCTGCGGCAAGCATGATATTTGGAACAGAACCCCCCCTCGCGTTTCGCAGTGTGGCGATTTTATTTACATTGACACTAAGCTTAGTGTTCACCGTTAAATTTTGTATCTTCGAGGTGTCTGACATTTGGCAAAATTAACACATGAGAGCCCAGCAACTTCTAACTTCGGACCTACCTCTTTTACTCCCTATTGATACTGTGGCTAACGCCATAGAATTGATGGATGAATATAAGGTTTCCCATCTTCCATTGGTCGTTGAGGATATGTTTAAGGGGCTTATTAATGAAGAAGATTTGCTGGAATGTGACAAAGATGCTGTACTCGCAGAAGTGGATACCCATCCGATATTTGTAGATCCAAACATTCACATTTATGAAGTTGTGGCCCAAATGGCTCAGGCAAAAATTGATGTTCTTCCCGTTGTTATTCAAGGAAAGTATATGGGATGTATTGACAGAGGATCCATCTTAAACTTTTTCGCTCAAGAATCTGGATGGGCGTTGGAGGGTAGCATTGTCGTTTTGGAAATCCCTGCTGCGAATTACAGCTTGTCAAAACTATCTCGGATTGTAGAAGAGAACGGCACCCGAATCACAAGCTTCAATATGAATCATGTCGATTCTGGTGATTTGGTGGTGTCCATGAAAGTAAACACCACGAACATCGCTACGATTATGGCTTCTTTTGAGCGGTTTGACTACAAAGTTTTAAATTTCTACAATTCGCCTGAGGTGGAGGACGAAATCCGAAACAAGTTTGATGCTTTTATGCGTTATCTCGAGTCCTGATCTAAATTTCAATCATGCGTATAGCTCTTTTTGGTAAACCCTTCCAACAGAAACACAACGATGCCGTGAAGCATCTTGTGGATAGGATTATAGAGATTGATTCAACTGCGCTTTTTTACGGCGAGTTCAGAACTTTTCTCGAGCAGTCTATGTATTTGCCTGAATCATTGGGAACCTTTTCGGATTCTCATGAATTAAAAGGCTGTGATATCATTTTCTCTGTGGGCGGAGATGGTACATTTTTGGAGTGTGTTACTTTGGCTTCTATACCAGGTGTGCCCATTATGGGGATCAATACGGGTACGCTGGGCTTTCTATCTAACGTAGGAACGGATTCTATCGATGAGGCAATGGACTCGATTGTCAACGGTAAAACATGGATTGACGAGCGTGCGCTCTTTAAAGTTGAGGCAGAAGGTATGGATTTGGGAGATTTTCCCTACGCGATCAATGAAGTTGCGATTCACAAGCATGATACCGCGAGCATGGTCGTGGTGGAGGTCTATAGAAACGAAAAATTAGTGAATACATATTGGGCTGACGGCTTACTTGTCTCAACGGCCACAGGATCAACGGCATACAGCCTAAGTGCAGGAGGGCCCATTATCTCCCCAAGTTCCGATGTTGCTGTGATTACCCCCTTGGCCCCGCATAACCTTACGAATCGCCCCCTCGTCGTTCCTCTTGAAGGAGAAATCACGCTGTCTCCAGACGGGAGAGACGGGAGTTATCTTCTTTCACTCGACAGTAGATCCTATCATATTTCTCCAAAATGTAAAGTGAGTGTAAAGCCCGCTCCATTTAAAGTGAGGTTTGTCAATCTGGAACATCAAAACTTCTTTCATACCCTACGTTCAAAGATGCATTGGGGAATTGATCCACGTGAGCGTTGAAACAAAGCACAATCTCCACTATTTTCGTGCGTTAGTACACACACTATGACCACCAATAACAAAATCCCCACTACGTATCTCAAAATTGCGATGTGTCTTTTTATGGCGACATCTGCATTCGATTCTTTTGGCCAAATTTTTCAAGGTGGCTCTAAAGAAATTGGATACCAAATCGGCACCAGTTATTACTTGGGAGATTTAAATCCCTCAAATCCATTGGCAGGCAGACAGCATGTCGTTCAAGGTGGGTATTTTAGGCACAACATCAATTCTAGAATAGGAATCAGGTTACAGCTCCTTCAAGGCACAATTGAAGCATGGGATGAGGACAGTAACAATGCTTGGTCTCAGAATCGAAATCTGCACTTTAGAAATAAAATGGTCGAGTTTTCCGTCTCAGGTGAGATCAATTACATCGATCATGTCATGGGAAATACAGACAACAGATTGACGGGGTATCTGACCGCAGGGATAGCCTATTTCACACACGATCCTGAAGCAAAGGACAGCTATGGGAATTGGCACCCATTGCAACCTCTTGGAACAGAAGGACAAGGCTGGACGTTCGGGAATGATCCATATAAACTCAATGGTATCGCTCTGCCGTTCGGAATGGGGTTCAAGGTGAATCTGGGGCCAGCTATCGCATTTCAAATGGAGTGGGGGCTTAGGAAAACGTGGACGGATTATTTAGATGATGTGAGTACTTCGTATGTAAACCCAGTTGAGCTTAGGCAAGCGAGAGGTGAACTCGCGCTCGAAATGGCTGACAGGATTTTAGACCTTCCCGATGAACTTCCTCATTCTCAAGGTCTTCAAAGAGGAGATCCGGGGCTTGATGACAAGTACGGGTATTTCCTTGCATCTATTGCCTTTAGAGTGAGTAAAAAGCCTACATCTTGCTGGGAACAATGAGCGATTTCCAAATGACACAAGAGGAAACACAAGACCGTCTTGATCTGCTTCTTTCGGCAGGTATAAATCCAGATGAAATGCCCCAGCATATCGCCATTATCATGGACGGGAATGGACGTTGGGCAAAGAACAAAGGTGAGGAAAGGATTTTCGGACATCTAAATGGTGTAGAATCTGTTCGGGCTGTTGTTGAAGCTGCCTTACAAACAGGGGTGAGATACTTGACGTTATATGCCTTCAGTACCGAGAACTGGAATCGACCCAAGGAAGAGGTCGCGGCACTGATGGATCTGTTGGTGACCACACTTGTGAAGGAAACGGAAGACTTAAAAGGAAAGGGTGTGTGTCTTAGCACCATAGGAGATCTAAAGGCACTTCCAAAAAATTGTCAAGTTCAACTGAAGACCACCGCTGAATTAAATCCGGAGCCTCATAGTTTGGACCTCATTTTGGCTTTAAATTATAGCTCAAAGTGGGAGCTTATTGAGGCTGTAAAAGATATTGTTAGGGGGGGGGTCAATGTAGATGACATTAATTCAGAGATGTTTGAAAGCTATCTAAAGACAGCGGGGATTCCTGACCCTGAACTTATGATAAGGACTTCAGGGGAACATAGGATAAGTAATTTCATGTTGTGGCAGTTAGCGTATACAGAATTCCACTTTACGCCCGTACTTTGGCCTGATTTTCGTCGAGAACATTTTCTCGCAGCTATTTATGATTTTCAAAACCGTGAACGTCGCTTTGGCGGAGTTCCACAACAGACTGATAAATGAGAGCATTTTTGCTTACGATAGCCCTTATGCTACCGTGTTTTCTTTCTTTAGGTCAAACGCTTGACAACAGCGCCCTCGAAGTACTAGATCTCAGCATCCCACAAGAATATCGCATAGGTGGAATTACTGTTGTAGGAGCAGAGTACACTGATGTACAGGCTATTAAATTGTTTAGTGCGCTACAAATCGGCGCATCCGTAACCATTCCAGGAGAGATGCTGGGGGATGCGATAAAGAGTTTGTGGAATCAAGATCTTTTTGCAGATATCAGCATTGAGGCTGCCGAACTCAGGGACCGTGATTTATATCTTGTCATTCGCGTGAAAGAACTTCCTCGTCTAACGAGATACAGTATTGCGGGTGTGAATAGATCGGAACAGGAAACGGTTCGTGGGAAGATCGATTTTACGACGGGTCGCATCGTCAATGAAAACGTCCTAGCTGTAGCTACAAAACGAATTAAGGATCATTATCGTGACAAGGGTTTTCTTGACATCGATGTGGATATCGTGCAAGAGGTCGATTCCACGTTTTCAAATGGTACGATTGTGAGGGTGAATATAGACAAGGGCAATAAAATCAAAGTCAATCTGATTACGCTTAATGGGATTAACGCATTTGATACTGACAAAGTAAAACGTAAAATGAAATCCACCAAAGAAAAGAAGTGGTGGAGATTTTACAAGTCCTCTAAATACATCGAGGAGGGTTTCGAAACGGATCAACAGGCGATTATTGCTTTATACAACAATGAGGGGTACAGAAATGCAAGAATAACAAACGATTCTATATATAGAACAGAGGAGGGGCTGGTCGCACTGGTACTCGACATCGAAGAGGGGAATCAATTCCGTTTTGGAAATATATCTTTCACAGGGAACACAAAATATCGATCCACCCAACTCGATTCTATATTAGGGATACGTAGAGGCGATGTTTACTCTCTCGCACACCTTGAGACTCGCGTGTTTATGGATCCAAAGGGAATGGATTTGAGTTCTCTTTATCAAGACGATGGATACCTCACCTTTCGCGCAATGCCTATCGAACAAAGGGTAGAAAATGACACGATCGATATTGAGGTTCGAATGATGGAGGGGCAGCAATTTCGAATCGGTAAGATTCTTGTAGAAGGAAATACGAAGACAAACGATCATGTTATTTATCGTGAAATCCGAACACGCCCAGGTGATTTGTTCAGTCGTACAGATATTATTAGAACTCAGCGTGAGCTTTCTCAATTGAACTACTTTAATCCCGAGGCCTTTGGAATCAATCCGATTCAACATCCAGAGGATGGAACAGTGGACATCGAATATAAAGTAGAGGAAAAACCATCGGACCAAATCGAGCTGAGTGGTGGCTGGGGCGGAGGACGAGTAGTGGGTTCTTTAGGGCTGACCTTTACGAATTTCTCAACCAAGAAAATGTTTAAAAGGGACTCGTGGCGTCCCATTCCTACAGGAGATGGTCAGAGCATAAGTATACGTGCTCAGTCTAACGGGCTCTATTTTCAGAGTTACAATATGAGCTTTATTGAGAGTTGGTTAGGGGGCAAGGAACCCACTTCTTTTAGTGTATCTCTTTCGAAATCGGTCCAATCAAATGGACAACCCAAACTCATCGATGGTGAAGTTAATGAGGCGCGCAATTCACTTGAAATCATAGGGGTTAAAGTCGGATTGGGAAAAAGATTGAAGAAGCCAGACGACTGGTTCCTTGTTCGGTCTTCGCTGTCATACCAAAATTTCAACCTCGACAATTACGGTTCTTTCTTCAGCTTCTCCAACGGAAGAGCGAACAATTTAGCCGCGAAAATTTCTCTTGGCCGAAACTCGATAAGCGACCCTATTTATCCAACTTGGGGTTCAAATGTAGAGGTGAGTGTTACCGCAACGATTCCCTATAGCATGTTTCGACCAGAGGGTTATTATGAAGACCTATCCCTTGAAGAACAATATAAGTGGGTGGAATATCACAAATGGAAATTCAAAGCCGAATGGTATACGCCATTGTCACGTAGTGGAGGAGAAAATCCAAGAACGCTGGTTCTTAAAGTTGCTGCCGGAGTGGGTCTCATAGGTCAGTATGACCGAGCCGTCCCCCTCTCTCCATTTGAGCGGTTTTACCTAGGCGGTGTATTCCTAAGTGGATATACACTGGACGGAAGAGAAATCATCAACTTGCGCGGATATGACGATCTGGCCTTGACATCTCCAAGTCCTCAAACAGGCGCTCCTGTTGTTGCCAAGTACTCGGCCGAACTTCGCTATCCTTTATCCACAAACCCCAGTGCAACAATCTTCACCCTTGCCTTTATAGAGGGTGGGCAAACTTGGGAGGACGCACGTGCCTTCAATCCTTTTCAGGTCTACAGATCAGCCGGCGTAGGGTTGAGAATATTCCTACCGATGTTTGGTCTCTTGGGATTAGATTACGGTTGGAGACTGGACGATGTAGAAGCAGTCCCAAATATGTCGAGAGGTCAATTCCACTTCAGTATGGGAATGAATATGGGGGAGCTATAACAATGATTAGCATAAAATGACGTTTATAGTCGAGCACGAACGCGCTGCTTTATTAACTTCGCAAGAATAATTTCAAGATGCCACGTATTTTCTCAACATACAAATTTGCCACAGCATGTCTGGCAATCACTGTTTTGTCCTTTGCGCCTCAGAGTGCCAGTGCTCAGAAATTTGCATATATTGACTCCGATTATGTCCTTCTACACATGCCTGATTACGCTTCTGCACAGCAAGAGCTTAACACGTATGCGATTGAATGGCAGGCTGAGATTGAGGCCAAACTTGAGGCTGCCGACCGCTTGGAAGTCGCATATCGTGCCGAGCGAGTCCTTCTTACAAAGGAAATGCGCGTCAAGCGAGAACAGGAAATTATTAAAAAACGTGGGGAAGCAAAAGAAATGCAAAAGCAGAAGTTCGGTGTTGAGGGAGAGCTTTTCTTAAAACGACAAGAGCTCATAGAACCGATTCAACTAAGTATATTTGAATCGCTTAAAGATATTGCTGGGGGATCTGGATACATGGTTGTGTTTGACAAATCAAACCAGAGCAACATGCTTTACACAAACCCCAAATACGATATCTCAGATCGCCTCATTAAGAAACTTGGATTTGTTCCAGGAGAAACAATCGAGGTAGAAAAGGAAGAAAAGAGTGACGGAGGCGCAGTGGGAAGAGGACAAGATGCAATTAATAACGCCCGTGACAATGCCAAGGATGCCGGTCGTTCAACCATGGACAGAGCACGAGGTGGATCGAAAACGCCAAAACAATAATCTCTCAACAAGCAATCAAATAATTTCATGAAACAATTCTTACTACTTTTTGGCTTAATAGGCCTAATGTCATTTGGAGCTTTGGCTCAAAAATTTGGTCACATTGACGCTCAAAATTTATTACTGAATCTCCCGGAGCGTGCCGTAGCGCAATCTTCAATTGAAAGTTCAGCAATGGAGTTTGAGAAAGAAATGACGCGAATGCAGGAGGATCTTCAAGCAAAGTATGCTGAATATCAAGCAAAAGCTGAGACTTGGCCTGCGGCTATACGTGAGTCAAAAGAACGTGAGATTCAAAGTTTAGATCAAGGTCTTCAAGAGTTCGGGACTACGGTTCAAGCAGAGCTTTCGGGACTGGAGGAGTCACTTCTCTCACCGATGATCAAACGTGTTCGTGATGCGATTGAGGCTGTAGGTTCAGAGCAAGGATTCACCTACATTTTTGACTCGAGTATGGGTGCTACCCTATACAACGGTGGTGAAGATGTCACCGACCTTGTGCGCACCAAGCTCGGAATGTGAAGCTGCTTGAGCAGTTTACGTCCCATAGGTATATTTGATTCTGGCATAGGTGGTCTTACCGTTGCCCGGGCAATTCATGACATTCTCCCTGAAGAGTCCATCCTGTATTTCGGAGATACGGCACACCTCCCATATGGTGAGAAATCACCGGAGTTAATACAACGATATTCAACCAGAATAGCGAGGCATTTGGTGAAAAGTGGTTGCAAAGCAATCGTCGTTGCTTGTAACTCAGCGTCGAGTAACGCTCTCCAGGCGATCATCTCAGAAGTAGGCCCCAATATTCCTGTGATTGATATGGTCACACCAGTTGTGAAATACGTAAGTCACAATTGTGCACACGCTCGCCAGGTAGGACTCATAGGGACTCGCGCGACAATTGCTTCAGGACTTTACCATCGTAGCTTGAAAGATCTGAGTTCCCATGTGGAATTAATTTCCAAAGCAACGCCCCTCCTCGCTTCAGCGATAGAAGAAGGGTTCTTTAACGACAGTATCCCTCAAGCGGTATTAGAGGCCTATTTTTCAGACAATCGTTTTAAAGACATAGATTCTATTATCCTGGGCTGCACCCATTACCCACTCGTGAAGGATGAGGTGAAAAACTTACTGCCTTCAGGTGTCGCAGTGATTGATTCACCATCCATTGTGGCTGAACAATTGAATTCTGTGTTAATCGCAATGGGAGAAAAAGTGACAGAATCAACCCTGAAAGAGAAACACCATTTTCAAGTTTCGGATCTTACGGAGAACTTTAAGTTCAGTGCCCGTCATTTCTTTGGTGACGACCTTGCCTTGGAGGAGGTGGTGTTATAATATTTGCTTGCCCCCCTTAAACCATCCCGCGTATTCCACGTATCTATCTGCTGTTGCACTTAAATGTTCTGCAAGTTCAGATCTAACGGGGCCTCTATTCTTCGCAGGAACTCCAGCAAACAATGTGTGAGGTGGGATTTCAGTACCTTCAAGCACAACCGCCCCAGCGGCAACAACAGAACCCTCACCTACCACAACATTGTCCATCACAACGGCACTCATCCCTATAAGTGCTCCCTTGCAAACTCTAGCTCCGTGTACCACTGCGTTATGTCCGATACTGACTCTGTCCTCAAGCACGGTTTGTGATTTCCCATAGGTGCCATGTATGATTGCACCATCTTGGATATTTACGCGCTCTCCAACACTGATGGACGCGACATCTCCTCTTACTACAGCACCAAACCATACCGTACTTTCGGCTCCGAGATTCACTTCCCCTACGATTGTGCAGTTAGGTGCAAGCCAAACGGAATCGTCTATTAACGGAGATTTTCCTCTTGCAGGAAGAATGAGGGGATGTGGGTTATTCATAATGCGAATTTAACGTAGCCAGGTCGGTCTGTCGAACAATCTGCCCGCTCCGGCTTCTGCGATGTGCTCAACCTCTATTTTCGGACTGTTGTCAACCAATGCCGCAGTAAGCGCAACGTTACGGACATGATTTAATCCCCGATGCGAAAGTTTGAGATTTGACCGGCATGCGTTAAAGAGGGATGTGGCCTCTCGCGTCATCTGTGGTCCCTGTTTGATGCGGTCTTTTCCAAGGTGTTCTCGATCCCATTTACGAACTCTTGCTACTTTTGCGCGGGCAGAAGACCAGGAAATATTCTGTTGTGATGTCTCAAAAGATGAATTGGAATCACCGACTTCATGGCCGACTTCTATGTGAATTGCGATGCGATCAGCCAAGGGTCCGGAAATTTTCTTCAGATATCGTTTTACCTCAGCATCTTGACACGCACATGAGTTTTTCCGACCATACCCTCTTCCACATGGGCATGGATTAAGTGCTGCAATGAGCAAAGCTGAAGCGGGAAGTTCAGTTGTGCCTGCCGCCCTTACCAATGAAATTGTGTGAGATTCCAAAGGAGCCCGGCAAGCTTCTAAAGTACCTCGTGCGAACTCTGCGAATTCATCTAAAAAGAGCACCCCATTGTGAGATAAGCTCCAAGTGCCAGGTACAATGCCTCTGGATTTTTGAGTGCTCCATGCACCTATAAGTCCATTTAAGTTTGTAGATGAATGTGGAGATTGCCAAGGTGGTCGTGAGGAGTGTGTATTAAATGCCTGCCCAGCAGCAGCATGAATCGAACCACATTCATTTTTTTCCCTAGGCGTTAGGTCTGGGAGGAGTGAGTGAATACATTTTGCAAGTACTGTTTTTCCTGACCCTGGAGGTCCAAGCATGATTAAGTCGTGCGCACCAGCAGCGGATATTATGGCGCTACGTTTTGCAGTTTCTTCGCCTTGAATATTTGCAAATGTGATTTTTTCAGATGAATACGATGTGTGAGTTACGAGGTGTTTTTTTGTAGATGAGCGCTTATTAATTTTAGGAGAATGCGGCGTCGATTTAAAATACGCAATCAGTTCATTGAGGTGTGAAAACGTTGTATGTGGATAGGTTGATTTTTGGTGTTGTGGGAGTGGCGGAGAAATAAGATGAGAGATGTGATCTTGATCTGAAAGCTGGGAGGGTATGTAGAGGGTGTTTTCGAACATTGTGTTTTGCCATGGGCGAATAGACCCATCTAATCCCAACTCTCCAGCAGAAGCAAGAGAGGAAAGCCCAGATTTAGGGATTGCCCCTTGAGAAGCCAATATTGCAAGCGCAATAGGCAAATCGTATGCAGTTGATGTCCGAGACACTTCAGCAGGAGCGATGTTTACCGTAATTGCTTTTCCCGGCCAACGATGTCCACATGACATCAAAGCTGAACGAATTCTGGCAGAGGATGCCTTGGCTGCTTGCGCACTGAATCCCGAAATGCGAAATAGAATCCCTCGCTCAATCCTCAATTCTACGCGCACAAAGGAAGGAGAGCCGGGTGAGCCGGCAAAACCAAAAGTAGATACGATCATGTCTGTGGGAGTTGTTACGCGAGCGACTTCTCTACGGAGTCAATTATGGCGTGAATACACTTAATGTGCACTTCTTGTATCCGGTCCGAATAGCCATCCCAAGAAATACGTATTTCGTGGTTAGCGAATGATCCCTCGGCCAGTTTCCCTCCATCTTTTCCTGTGAGAGCGATGACTTTCATTCCTGTAGATTTGGCTGAACGGGCTGCTTCGATAATGTTGGGACTGTTTCCACTTGTAGTGATGGCCAGCAAAATGTCTCCAGGCCGCCCAAGTGCTTCAACAGCTCTCGAAAACACCTTGTCATATCCATAATCATTTGCAACACAAGTGATGTGCGCAGGACTACTTATTGCGATGGCAGCATATGCGGGTCTGTCTTCTCGAAATCTTCCAGAGAGTTCTTCCGCAAAATGCATGGCATCACTCATGGACCCTCCATTTCCGCAACAAAGTATTTTTCCGCCTGAGCGAAGACAATCACTTATGGCGTCAGAAGCGGAATCGATGGACTCGATAAATGCATCATCCTCAATCAAACTAGACAGAAGAGATAGCGCTTCTCGAAAATGTGTGCGTGCTACTGACATAACATCTAAGGTATGGGGTAAAAGGGATACGTTCAACATACTGCGAAATTGCAACAACAAAGACGCGTATTTATTTAGATTTCACGACTGTGCTCTAAAACTTTGCAAGTGCATCGTTTATATATTCTAGAAATGCATCGGGATCGGGGTCATAACCAGCAGACCCGCCTATTTGCGTTCCATTGTGGTCTAAGAGCACATAGAATGGTTGTGCATTTCTATCGAATTGAGACGCCTGTAAATAAGACCATTTTTTTCCAATCGTTCTGATGTGAAATTCTTTCCCCCCGTATTCTTCCATTCTCCACTCTTCTTCTGGGAGCTTTGTTCTGTCGTCAACGTACAAAGAGACTAAGATAACGTCTTCATTTAAAATTTTAGAGACTCTTTTGTCGGTCCAAACCTGCTCTTCCATTTTTCTACAGTTGACACAAGCCCACCCAGTGAAATCAAGAAGTAGAGGTTTGTTTTGGGCTATGGCTACAGACATCGCTTCATCATAATCACGATAATGAGCCTCGACATATCCATTGTCGTGATCGCCAGAAGATCCACCACTCATGCCTCCCGATTCACTGTAAAATAGTGGAGGAGGGAAGCCGGAAATCAGATTTACCGGCGCGCCCCACATGCCTGGAATCAGGTAAATCCCAAGTGTTAAGAACACCATGCCTGTACCAAATCTAAATACGCCAATGCGCTCTGTTTTGCTGTCGTGAGGGAGCGTAATCCATCCAAAAAGATAGATCGCTATCACAAGAGAGATCGCAATCCAAATCGCAATAAAGAGCTCTCTTTGGAGTAAACCCAGCTGAAGTACGAGGTCAGCATTGCTCAAGAATTTAAAGGCGAATCCTATTTCGAGAAGACCTAAAACAACTTTCACTGTGTTGAGCCAACCTCCAGAAGACGGAAGTGAGTTAAGCCATCCGGGGAATGCACTGAAAAGCATAAACGGAATAGAAAGCGCAATAGAGAATCCCAACATTACCGCAGTGGGAGCAGCGAATGATCCCGTAGCGGCACCGGCCAAAGCCCCTCCAATGAGTGGGCCTGTGCAAGAGAAAGAAACGATTGCCAATGTAGCAGCCATAAAGAAAATGCCTATGATTCCTCCTCTGTCTGAAGCTGCATCAGCTTTGTTTGCCCAGCTTTGAGGCAATTGGATTTCAAAGGCACCCAAAAAGCTCATTCCGAAAATGAGTAACAGAATGAATAGACCTACGTTGAAAAAAGGATCTGTAGAGATCACATTCATAATATCTACTCCGAAGATAGCTGTGAGTGCAAGCCCTAGGCCAGTATAGATAAAAATGATAAAGAATCCATAAAGCAAGGCGTTCTTTATTCCTTGAGCTCTTGTCTTACTGGTTTTTGTGAAAAAGCTCACGGTCATAGGTATCATAGGGAATACACACGGCGTAAGCAATGCCGCAAACCCCAACCCGAATCCCATCAAGAAAATCCAAATCAGCCCCCCTTCCTCTTGATCATCTTCTTCCCCGTGAGTGTCTTCTTTGCAAAGGTGTTTAGATGGTGGGCATAGGTCAGGTCTAGAAGCTGCTGGATTTAAATCTGAAAGCGGGAGTGCATAATAAACGTCAGTGGGAGGGAGGCACTTGGTGGCGTCACACACCATATACAGAAGAGATCCTTTTAAGGTGTCTGTGGACGCTAAATCAGCGAGATTTACGAGAGAACTCCAGTAGACCTCCTCTTTAAAATATTTCAGATCCATCATGAAATTTGGATCGTAAGACATGTAGGGTTCGCACTCAGTAACTCCTTCTATTGTTTCGTTTTCTTCGTTATAAAACGCGGTCGCAATAGGTCCGTCATCACTGTCTAAAAACTGCGAATAGATATGCCAGCACGGGTCGAGAGATGCATTGTAAACAACTTCTACTTGGCCTTCCACAGCTGTTTCATAGAGGTTGATATTCCAAGATATCGGGTCCTCGATTTGAGCTGAAATACTGATGTTTGTAATGCAAAAAATTGCAAGTAAAGCCGTATAAATGCGGTTCATTATGTCATTTTTCTTGAGTGATAAAGATAAACGTATCTTTTTAATTATGAGCCTCTTTAAGATTTATAGGGAATTCCCTATAATATTGGACTTACGCTGAAAACTTGGCCTCTAAGATGAGTTTTTTTGGTCCTTCAGTAAGTTGGACATTTCGGGATATTCTAGATTTAGCGCCCATCTCACTTGCCACGAAAACCCACAATATTTGACCTCTAGCATCTGCCAAAACCCGCGCGTTTTTTCTTGCAAGATTCGGTATCTTCCACTGTGTCAGCAGGTCACTGACATTGACCGTTCCGGCCATCCCGTTGGGTTCCAATTGATCACCTTCTCTCCACATGCGCCAAAGAAGCGGGTATTTTAAAGCGTCCAAATCAATCCATAAAATGTGTGGCTGGGTGGGCGGAGCTGAGATGTCGTCATTTATTTCACTCCGCCAACTTAGACTTTCGCAACTTCCTTCTTCCTCAGAGATGGCGCATTCAAAATCCATGTGAGAAGTGGAATCCTTCATGGGGATATTTCGCAACAAGATGAAGTCCCTCTCACGAGTCAGAGAGTCAGATTTATACGTAATCTCAGCACCTATAGACGCTTGGCCTAAAGCAAATGCTTCTTTTCTAGCCCCGTAGGGCCAATTTCTCTCAGCAAGCAATCGATCGAATACTTGTTCTCCCCACGACGAATCCCACAATGCCTTCAGGTGAATGCGACAGATTTCTCCTTCGTATCCATTGTATTCTATTTCTGAAAATCTCACAATGTCACGTGTGGAATCACTGATCGAACTTTCTACTGCGATTGCTTGTGACCGCAGTCGATCCGACCATTCCGCAATGTGAGTGACAGAGCCAGAACGGATTGATTCTAACAATGGCAATACCTCGTTGCGAATTCTATTCCTCAAATACTTGGGGCTTTGATTTGATTTGTCCTCTCTATAGGGGACGCGGTCTAGCGCTACCCATTCCTCAATTTCTTTTTGGCTCCAGCTTAGAAAAGGTCGAATAACGTTCACATTTCTGGGAGACATGCCTCCTAAGGAAGAGGGGGAAACACCTCTAAGAAGTTGAATGAGTAGCGTTTCTGTTTGGTCTTTCATATGGTGCGCAACAGCAACACAAGCAGCACCTCGCTCTGTTCTTAATTCCTCAAACCAAGCATATCGAAGACGCCTTGCCGCATCCTGAATCCCATCCCCCTTCCGGGTTGCCTCCTCTTCAGCGGGCAATTGATTCATGTGGTATACGACGCTATTTGCTTCACACCAATCCTGAACATTTTTTGCGTCCGCCTGACTGTCCTCGCCTCTCAATTGAAAATTCACGTGTGCGACCTCAAATTTCGCCCCTGCTTTTAACAATGCATTGGCGAGGCACATCGAATCCATCCCTCCACTACATGCTGCGATAATGAGTTCCCCTTCCGCAACCAGGCATTTTGTCAAATCCTTTTCAAATCGAGAAATAAGATGATGGAGTGTTTTCATGTGTTGGAGTAGATGTAAAGTTAAGGTTTACAAGAGGACACTCAATCATTCATGGCTTACTGCCTTGACGATTGCTTCAGCTTTTAACATGCATTCTTCGTATTCTTCTTGAGCATCGCTAAGTGAAGTGATTGCTCCCCCTACGTTTGCTACGAGCATCTCTGTCATTGAATTGTGGAAGAGCGATCGGATCAGAACGTTGAAGTCAAAATCACCTTTCGGTGTGATGTAGCCTATTGAACCGGAATATGAACCTCTGCCTTCTGGCTCGATCCGGTCGATATGTTTCATGGCCGATATTTTCGGCGCTCCTGTCATAGATCCCATCGGGAAAGTAGCGCGTAAGATGTCAGAAAGCCCTTTGTCTTTACGAAGCCTGCACTCTATGGTAGAAACCATTTGGTGTACAGTTTGGAAAGAATGAATGCCGCAAAGCTCAGTGACTTCTACAGTGGCTTTCTGAGCGATACGACTTAGGTCGTTGCGAACAAGGTCTACAATCATCACGTTTTCAGCGCGTTCTTTTTCGCTGCTTTGAAGCGCAACGATAAGCGCATTGTCTTCCTCAGCTGAACGTCCTCTTCGAACGGTGCCTTTAATCGGTTGAGACATTAATCGGTCTCCTTCACGTTTTAAAAACCGTTCTGGACTGCCACTCATAATACGTGCAGATCTGCATTGTAAGTATCCGCTAAAAGGGGCTTGTGTGAGGTTTTGTAAACGGCAGAAAAGGGGCCAGCTTGCATTTGAAGAAGCTTTGCCTTTGAGAGGCATGCATAGGTTTAATTCATACACATCTCCATTTTGGATAAGGTGTTTCACTTCGTCGAATGCCTGTAAATATTTGCTTCTATCCCAAGACCAAACCATTTCCCCCATCCCTCCAACTTCTTTCATCTCTCCCTTCTGGTGTATGGCTTGAAGCGCTTCTTGTGTTCTGGGATCATTGATGTCACCGCTTACAACCTCGACGGAGGAATCAGAAAACTGAATGACGATTTCCGGTTCCCACCAGGCCAGTACAGGATGTCCTAAAGCGTCTGTATTTCGAGTCTCTAGGTTTTCTATTTCATTTTTTAAATCATAGCCAAACCACCCAAATGTCCATGCGTTTCCCTCCTTTGAAAATTGTTCTAGCGCATCGAGGATTCCAGGCTCTGATTTTTTGAAGACAAGTTCCCGTTTTACACCTATACCTAATAGGCATGAACGATTTGGGGATTGATCAAAAAGCAGGACAACGTGAGATTCACTTTCACATAGGCTACTTAAATCGGGGATGTGCACGAAGCTGTGATCAACGGATTAAACGTGAAGTGCTCTATCTCCAGTTGCGGCAAGGGCAGCCTCTTTCAGAGCCTCGGTGTACGTGGGATGGGCATGACTCATACGTGAGATGTCCTCAGCGGAGGCTCGAAACTCCATTGCCACGACCGCTTCTGCGATCATATCTGCGGCTCTCGGGCCTATCATGTGAACCCCTAAAATCTCATCACTCTCAGAGTGCGCAAGGACTTTGACTAGGCCATCCGTGTCCATGCTTGCACGCGCTCGGCCACTGGCTTTAAATGGGAAAGACCCCACTTTGTAGGTCACTCCTTCCGCTTTCAGTTGCTCTTCAGTACGACCGACTGAGGCTACTTCTGGCCAAGTATATACGACGCCCGGAATGAGATTGTAATCGATGTGGGGATGCTCGCCGTTAATTATTTCTGCAACGAATACGCCTTCTTCTTCAGCTTTGTGAGCGAGCATCGCACCTTTAATGACATCCCCGATTGCGAAAATATGGGGCTGCGTGGTTCTGAGTTTCTCGTCCACGGGAATCATGCCACGCTCATCCGTCGTGATTCCGGCAGCTTCGAGATTGAGACCATGTGTAAATGGTTTGCGCCCTACACTCACAAGGCAGTATTCAGCTTTGAACGTCAATTCTTCTCCTTTCTTATTGTCGGCCTTAATGGTGACGCTTCTTCCTGCAGCTTTGACCTCTTTTACACCGGTTTTAAGATGAAATTTGATGCCTAATTTTTTCAAAGATCGAAGAAGTTCTTTCCCCAAAGTCCGATCCATAGATGCGATTAAGGAGTCCATGTATTCGATCACAGTAACCTCTGTTCCTAAGCGTGCATATACAGATCCTAGCTCCAGACCGATTACACCTCCTCCGATCACCACCATAGATTTTGGGAGTTTGGCAAGAGAAAGAGCTTCCGTTGAAGTGATTATTCGATTTTTATCAATGTCGATAAATGGAAGTGTGTTGGGTTTTGAACCCGTTGCAATGATGACATGTTTGGCCGCCAAGTTGTAGGAGTCAGCTTTTAAAGGAGTCACTGAAATCGTATGGGAGTCTACAAAAGCACCCATGCCATGATGCACATCAATGTTGTTTTTCTTCATGAGGAAATCAATCCCCGCTGTCGTTTGACTGACGACCTCTCCCTTGCGACTGATCATTTGAGGGAAATCGATCGACAAAGAGCCTACCCCTATCCCATGTGCAGAAAACTGTTCCTTCGCTTGGTGATAATGTTCAGAACTGTCGAGCAATGCCTTCGATGGAATACACCCTACATTCAAGCAAGTCCCTCCCAGTGTTGCGTATTTCTCTATTAATGCAGTTCGCTTTCCCATTTGAGCAGATCGGATCGCTGCTACGTAGCCTCCAGGACCACTTCCAATAACAATTACGTCGTAGGTTTCCATTTCAGATTAGAAATTGATAAAATTATTGCAAATAGATTCCAAAGGTAGCCAACTCTGGCTTGCTCTGTTGTTTCTTTGTGGAGCTTATGTGGTCAAAATTAGCGTCATTCATTTTACGGTATCGTTTTCTGGTGCTTGTTGCATTAGGAGGTGCGACAGTTTTTATAGGAACATACATTCCTGACCTTCGCCTTATCTATTCTTTTGATGGTCTTCTGCCTAAGACAGATTCCACTTATCTCGATCATCAAAGATTCCTCAAACATTTCGGAGCAGAGGGGAACCTGCTTGTGATCGGCGTTGAAGACTCATCCCTTTTTGAGGCAGAAGGACTTCAGAATTGGTTTGAACTCTCCGAAGATATTCGAGATATTCGGGTTGACCTTGAGGGTGTGCAGACCGTAATTATTGACTCTGTTTTTACAGTATTCAATGCCTTTTCGGTTCAAAAGGACACTTCAGATGCGACCTTCAAGGTCGTTCCTTTGGCCTCTAATTTGACCCGAGGTGGACCTGCGATGTCTCAGGACAGTGTAGACTTACTCTATGATCAATTGAGGAATTTACCGTTTTTTGACGGTGTTCTCCATTCTGAAAATACGGGCGCAATCTTAATGATGGTCTTTATAGACCCATATCTGTTTAATTCTAAAGACAGAGGTACAGTCGTTGAGGACATCACAACACTGGTGGATCATTGGAGCCAAAAAACAGGGGTCAGGACCTATATAAGTGGACTTCCTTTTGTGAGAATTCAAATGACAAACAAAGTCAAAGGTGAAGTCGGTTTGTTAATCGGCGCCGCTCTTTTCGTGACTTTTCTTTTGTTGCTTCTGTTTTTTAGGAATTTTGTGACTGCAGTCGTTTGTTTAAGTGTTGTGGCAATAGGCGTGGTTTGGTCTGTGGGTTCAATCGCGTTTTTCGACTATCCCTTAACCCTTTTAATGTCCCTGATCCCTCCTTTGATCATCGTCATAGGAGTGCCCAACTGTATCTACCTGGTCAACAAATATCACGCTGAATTTAAGAAGCATGGGAACAAAGCCATGGCACTTCAGCGAATGATAACGAAGGTCGGGAACGCAACTCTTCTCACAAATATCACGACTGCGTTGGGGTTTGCTACATTCATGTTTACCCAAAGTGAGATCTTAAAGAATTTCGGTACGATAGCGGCTTTAAATATCTTGGGCGTTTTTGTGATCAGCATTTCTGTGATCCCTACCTTGCTGTCTCTCCTCCCCCCTCCTGCACCACGCCAAACTTCACATCTTGACCGAAAATGGGTGTATAAAGTGGTTCAGGTATTCATTCATTTCGTCCAAAATAAAAGAAGGTTCGTGTACCTCGTGTCGCTCCTTCTATTGGCTTTTTCTATTGCGGGCATGGTGCAAGTTCAGACGACCGGAAATATGGTCGACGACCTTCCTGAAAATGATAGGGTGCTGATTGATCTCGCCTGGCTAGAAAAAAACTTCAATGGTGTGATGCCCTTTGAAATGCTCATCGATTCCGGTGTAGAAGGCGACGCACTATCATTGCGTAACCTGAAGAAGATAGAGCGTATGCAGCGATTGCTTGCTGAATATCCTGAATTCAGTAGAAGTATGTCAGCTGTAGATGCGACAAAATTTGCAATGCAAGGGCTGAATAACGGTAAAAAGTCTGGGTATCGCCTCCCTATTTCTAACAATGAAAAGATGAAGCTTCGGTCTTATACACGCCGCACTGAAGAAAAATCTAAAGGGAGTGTTGATGCGACGAGTGTGACAAGAAACTTCCTGGATTCTTCGAAAACGATTACCCGAATATCTGCCCAAATTGCGGACATAGGTACCATTGAAATGGATGAACTTATGGCTGATTTACGTCCCCGAATAGATTCCATTTTCCCACCTTCAAAATACACGGTCACCCTGACGGGTACCAGCATGGTTTTTCTTGAAGGAACCCACTATCTCGTAAAAAACTTATCCATCAGCATTTCCCTTGCGATTCTCCTGATCGCACTTGTCATGGCGCTTCTGTTTAAATCGGTCAGGATGGTGTTTATCGCGCTGATCCCCAACATTATGCCGCTCTTGTTTACCGCGGGAATTATGGGTTGGACTGGGATTGCGATCAAACCTTCGACCATTCTTGTGTTCTCTATCGCGTTTGGAATTTCGATTGATGACACAATACACTTTTTGGCCAAATACAGGCAAGAACTCACGCGTCTGAATTGGAACATCAAAAGAGCCGTCATTTTAGCAGTGGAAGAAACTGGGGTGAGTATGATGTACACCTCAATTGTTCTATTCAGTGGGTTTATGATGTTTACGCTCTCTGAATTCGATGGAACGCGTTCGTTGGGATTGCTCGTAAGTGTGACGCTTTTGGTTGCGATGTTTGCAAACCTACTCCTGCTTCCCTCGTTGCTTTTAAGCTTTGAACAGTTCGTGACCACCAAAGCCTTTCAAGAACCTTTGATGAATATTATTGACGAAGAGGAGGACATTGAACTTGAGAAATTGAGGATAGACTTTGGCGTAACCCCAGGGAAAGGTCAGGAAAAGCATGAAGATATTGTGAAAAGAAAGGTTAAACCTGATAACTTGGAGTCATGAATCGAAACGCATGAAGGGAATAATTTTAGCAGGAGGTAGTGGGACAAGGCTTTGGCCTTTGACAAAGGCGGTAAGTAAACAACTTATGCCTGTGTTTGACAAACCCATGATCTACTATCCGATATCGACACTTATGCTTGCGGGAATCAGAGAAATCCTCATCATTACAACCCCGGAAGATTCAGCGGCTTTCAAAAGATTATTGGGAGACGGCTCCTCGTTGGGGTGTACTTTTGAGTATGCGGTTCAAGAGGTGCCAAATGGTCTTGCGCAAGCTTTTGTGATCGGAGAAGAATTTATCGGAGAGAGTAGTGTCGCTCTTGTTTTAGGGGACAACATTTTTCACGGAAATCATTTCGGGCGCACAATGCGTGCGAATACCTCCATTGAAGGAGCGCTCATTTATGCCTACTATGTTCGAGACCCAGAGCGTTATGGAGTTGTTGATTTCGACAATGAAGGCATCGCCTTAAGCTTAGAGGAGAAGCCGACTGAGCCCCGCTCAAACTTTGCCATTCCAGGGTTGTATTTCTATGACAACAAAGTCATCGACATTGCAAAAAACTTAACGCCTAGCAAGCGAGGGGAGTATGAAATAACAGATGTAAATAAGGAGTACCTTAGGTTGGGAGAGCTTAAAGTGAGTAAGCTAGGGAGGAGTATGGCCTGGCTTGATACAGGGACACATGAAAGTTTACATGCGGCCTCACAATACGTGAAAGTGATAGAACAAAGACAAGGACTCAAGATCGGCAGTATTGAGGAAGTTGCATGGAGAATGGGGTATATCACCGATGATAAACTCCGCGCTTTGGCCGAGCCCCTTTGCAAAAGTGGGTATGGAGATTATTTGCTCGCTCAGCTTGCTAAAAAGGATAGATAATGGTAAAATCGGAAGCCCTGCATGATTTGTTCAGTTCTGGTCTAGAGAAATTTCTGTCAGTGTATCCGACAGACAGTCTTTACGCCCCCATCCACTACTTATTGAA
>CAWVRV010000005.1:0-55492 GCA_963932755.1 uncultured Flavobacteriales bacterium
TAAAATCTGAGCGGGGTTATCTCTACAGTATAGCGTACCAGTTAATCTCGCAGTATTGGAGTTTGGGGTATGCACGAACGACAAAGGAGCCGATGGATTCTCAACGAAATAATCGCTGTCCGCAATTCCAGCTGACATTAATCCGTGTACACGAAGCGCGCCATCTCCAACACCATAATCGCCATCAGCAAGCGCACTGTTGTACTTTGCCGTCGAACCTTCACACTCAGTGGAACTTGTACTTCCGCCAGCATAATAAAAACTTTCAGCAGGAGCATTAGGAGCAGAATCCGCTTCTAAGTAATAAGTACTCGTTAATACAGTACCATCAAGCGTTTCATAAACTATAACAAACTTTAATGCATTTGCCATATCCCACTCATTAATCCAATTCTGCCCACTACGCGTCATCGTTTGCCCCCTGTAGTCAGAACCGTTTTGAAGTCCACTGCCATCAATATTCACCCAAGTACCATTTACGTCCTCATAAGTATTTATCGTTTGAAAACCCGTTGGATTATCCAAAGCTGGAACTTGACTCTGATCTGCTAAGGTCAATAGAACGTCGTCATTAAACGCGCCATTAGCAACAGAAGAACCAGAAATAAATAATAGTGAATTACCACCGTTAGCTTGAGAATATGAACTTAGAGTTGTACAGTAAACATCGTGGGCAGAAGCATCAGCATAATAAAAACTTTCAGCAGGAGCATTAGGAGCAGAATCCGCTTCTAAGTAATAAGTACTCGTTAATACAGTACCATCAAGCGTTTCATAAACTATAACAAACTTTAATGCATTTGCCATATCCCACTCATTAATCCAATTCTGCCCACTACGCGTCATCGTTTGCCCCCTGTAGTCAGAACCGTTTTGAAGTCCACTGCCATCAATATTCACCCAAGTACCATTTACGTCCTCATAAGTATTTATCGTTTGAAAACCCGTTGGATTATCCAAAGCTGGAACTTGACTCTGATCTGCTAAGGTCAATAGAACGTCGTCATTAAACGCGCCATTAGCAACAGAAGAACCAGAAATAAATAATAGTGAATTACCACAATCTGTATCAGCAGTAAAGCTAGAAATACCATTGTCTATCAAATACTCTTCACAAGTAGCAGGAAGATCATCTCCACACTGCACATCATAATCAAGAGGTAGCGTTTCAGAAAATTCTAATGGACAGTCCGAACATTCAAGTTGCGAATACATTGAGGCGTGTCCGAAGAAACACACAGAGGCTAATAGTAAAAGTTTACGCATAATATATTGATTTGGTTGATTAATTACTTATTTATAAGGTCATCCGACAAGAACATAATGTCAAAAGGTCCTAACATAAAGGCCGAAATCTAGGACATAAAACAAGGATTAAAGGCGTGAGTTGTTTTGTGGTTATCAACTTTCCCATGATAGTTATCAACTAAAGTTATCAACAGCCTAAGCTGATTTGTAACAAAACCGGGGGCAAAACCACGGAGTGAAAATTCAGGTACGCCAAACGAACCCCTGAAAACAATTGGGGTCAAAATAATCGTTTCATTTTGGGGGAGTAGTCACGACACATCTTTACTAACAAGGTCAATAGTAAGAACAAGTCCCGTGCTGCGATGAAAATCCGGCACGGGACTTGCATCTTTGCTGTATATTCAAACAAAGCTTCATTTAATGAATCTCACTTCAAAACAATCCCTCATCGCAATCGTAGTATTGGCTGTTATATGCATCTTTCTTGGGGCGCAGCTCTTTCTCGGAAATAAAAACTACGACGAACTCACAAATGAATATGGTCAGTTAGAGATGGACAAAGAGCAGGTTGTTTTCGATTTGGAAAAAATGCGCTTCTCCTACGACACCCTGCAAACAGAGAACAGCATGATCATTGCTGAAATTGCTGCGCAAAGAGACCGCGTAGACGGACTGCTTACGAAGGTAAAAAATGGCAATTGGGCGCTCGGACGCGCAAAAAAAGAAGCAGAGACTTTAAGGACAATTATGAAGGGCTATATCGCCACTATTGATTCCGTTAACCAATTAAACAATGCGCTCACAGAAGAAAACAGCGCAATGAGGGACAGGGTTGAAGAGGTACAGGACAGGAACTCCTTGCTTGAAGAACGCCAAGAGAACATGTCTGAGATTATTGAAGCTGGAAGGGTTCTTCAATGTGCCGACATTGACGCAATGGGGGTGCGGATTCTTTCTTCAGGGAGACAGCGCGAAACCTCAAGGGCTGACCGAACGGATATGATTAAGGTTTGTTTTACGCTTTTAGAAAACAGAATATCAGAGCCTGGGACCAAACTCTTACACCTAAGAATAACTGGGCCAAATGAAAATGTGTTGCGCTCGGGAGATGGTGACGAGTATAGCGCTTCGCGAAACATAGACTACGCAAATGAACGTCTGGACGCTTGCGTATTTTATACAAATGAGGGAGAGGGTTCCGGTTTAGAGCCAGGAACATATCTTGTTGAAATTCTAGAGGAAGATGTTGTAATCGGTAGCTCTACAATCGACATGAGATAAAAACCATCCGGCTTCACTTATAAATTATAAAAAAACCGCGCTTGCTTTTGATTGACTTTCGGTCAATGAAAATGACATCCACAGAAACTGGGAGAAGGGGCGAATTGTTTGCTGAAAAATATCTAAAATCCATAGGGTTTAAAATCATCGAAAAAAACTGGAGGTGGCGAAAATGCGAAATAGACCTCATTGCAATTCACAACGGTACGGTCGTTTTTCTTGAAGTGAAAACCAGAGGGAGCAAAGCGCTTGATGAGGGCGTCGAGGTAAAACAAGGTCAGAGACAAAGAATAGTTGTCGCCGCAAGCGCATACCTTGCAATGAGGGTGACAGGGAATATGGAGTGTCGGTTTGACCTTGTTCGTGTGCGGATGTCAAAAGGAGATTGGAGGCTGGACCACATACAAGGTGTATTTGAAGGGGCTTCTATATAGAGTGATGTATCTTTGTTGACTAAATATTTTCTGTATATGAAAAAGCAAACCGGTTCAGGCCGCCGAGGAGGCGCCCGAAGAACCAAACCCGAATCGAAAGCGTTTCTACCTAAACGCAAATTATCCCAAACCAGTTCTAAAAGTACCGAGACTGACGGAGAGGCCGGAGAGAACGTTGGCGCAAAGAAGGGAGGAAAAGCAGGAGCAAAGGTTGGAGCGAAGAAGGGAGGGAAATTTAGCGCCAAGGGGAAACCTAAGGTTTCAAAAACCCGAACAGGCGGATATAAGTCAGAGGGTCGAAGACGTAGGCCAGAAACAAAACAAAAGCCACTTCCAGATTCCAATGCTCCGATGCGGCTCAATCGCTTTGTCTCTCAAGCTGGGATTTGCTCAAGACGTGATGCCGATGTATTAATCGCTGCAGGAGTCGTGAGTGTAAATGGAGAGATTGTCTCTGAGATGGGTTTCCGTGTTTTGCTTACTGACAAAGTACAGGTCGAAGGAGAAACAATTAAAGCAGAAGCAAAGCAATATATTCTTCTAAATAAACCTAAAAACTTCTTGGCTACTGATGACGACCCACAGGGTCGAAGGACTGTTATGCAGCTTATTAAGGGCGCATGCAAGGAGCGGGTAGTGCCAATAGGGCGATTGGATCGAGATACAACAGGTTTGTTGTTGTTCACGAATGATGGAGAAATGGCCAAACGCCTTACGCACCCAAAGGTGGGTGTGCGAAATTTGTATCACGCTACTTTTAAAGAGAAGGTCAGCAAGGTAGATTTAGAGAAAATGCTTGAGGGGTTTGAATTAGATGGCAAGTTTGTGAAGTTTGACAAGGCGAGTTTTGTGAAAGAAGATCCGCGGGAAATAGGCGTGGAAATTCATTCTGGAAGGAATAGAATCGTGCGACGAATATTCGAACATTTCGGGTACAAGGTGACAAAATTAGATCGGGTAATATTTGCTTGCCTCACGAAGAAGGATATTCCAAGAGGGCACTGGAGACATCTTAAAGAAGAAGATCTAAACATCCTAAGAATGACCACTTAAGCAATCAATGAGTGACAGTTTAGTCATAATACCCACTTACAACGAAAAGGAAAACGTTGTAAAGATGATTGAAGCCGTTGTGGGTTTAGATCAGGAGTTTGACGTGCTTATTGTGGATGACGGTAGCCCTGATGGCACAGCTGGTCTTGTGAAGGCACAAATGAAAAAGTACGCAAGTCGTATCTTTTTATTGGAGAGGGAGGGGAAACAAGGTTTAGGGACTGCTTATATCGCGGGGTTTAAGTGGGCACTTGAAAGAGATTTTAACTATGTCTTTGAGATGGATTGTGATTTCTCACACACACCTAAAGATCTCATTCGTTTAAAAAAATCATGTGCTGAAAATGGGGCCGGAGTCGCTGTTGGATCAAGATATGTTCAGGGTGGAGGTGTGGTCAACTGGCCGCTGAAAAGAAGGGTCATGAGTCGAGGAGCATCCTTGTACGTAAACTTGATTTTGTGGCTGGGGGTTCGTGACAGCACCGCAGGGTTTGTGGGCTATCAAAGAGAGGTCCTTGAGGCAATTGACCTCAATTCGGTTGAGTTTATAGGGTATGCATTCCAAATCGAAATGAAGTTGCGCGCGAAGAGAAAGGGTTTTAAAATAGAAGAAATTCCGATATTATTCAGTGACCGAGAATTGGGCACTTCTAAAATGAGTATGGATATTTTTAATGAGGCGTTCTGGGGCGTATTGAAAATGAGGGTAAATTTGCGACATGTCCGGAAGTAGAACTTTATTTAGCCAAGCCCACATCGTAAATGAGGGGCGCGTCTTTGTCGGGGACGTCCTTGTCGAAGGCGAAACAATCGCACAAGTTAAAGAAGGGTCTTTGTCATTAGAAGAAGTACGCGGGGCGGAGGTTGTGAACGCAAAAGGGTTTTGGCTCATGCCGGGATGTATTGATGATCAGGTGCATTTTCGAGAACCTGGCCTCACCCACAAAGCAGAGATCGCGACTGAATCAGCGGCAGCGGCGGCGGGAGGCATCACTTCTTTTATGGAAATGCCAAACACCATTCCCCAGGCATTGACTCAGGAACTTCTGCAAGACAAGTACGAGAGGGCGGATGAGGTAAGCGCTGTGAACTACAGCTTCTTTATGGGGGCGAGCAATGGCAATATTGACGAGGTCCTGAAGACTGATCCGAAAAGAATTTGCGGCGTCAAAGTGTTTATGGGCTCATCTACAGGAGACATGCTGGTCGATGAAGAAAAAGTATTGGAGGGGATTTTTAAAGAAAGTCCCACTTTAGTCGCTACACATTGTGAAGATGAGTCTATAATTAGGGCAAATATTGCGACTGCAAAAGAACGGTGGGGAGAGAATGTCCCCATAGATCAGCATCACTTAATTCGCAGTGCAGAGGCGTGCTACAAAAGCTCTTCAAAAGCCGCAGAGCTTGCTTCAAAACTGGGTACAAGACTCCACATCCTTCACATTTCTACAGCAAAAGAATTAAGTCTATTTGATGGCAGTAAGGCGCTTTCAGAGAAACGAATTACCGCTGAGGCTTGCATCCACCACCTTTGGTTTACGGATGCCGATTACAGCAATAAAGGGACGTACATCAAGTGGAATCCCGCAGTAAAAACCGAAAAAGATCGTACCGCAATACGAGCCGCTCTGCTCGATGATAGAATCGATGTTGTGGCGACTGATCACGCCCCGCATACAGTTGAGGAGAAGAGTGGGAAATATTTTTCTGCGCCTTCAGGTGGTCCTTTGGTACAACACGGATTGCCCGCAATGCTGGACCTTGTACATCAGGGTGTTATATCCGTTGAAAGGGTTGTTGAACTGATGTCTCACAGAGTGGCTGAATGCTTTCAACTTGAAAATAGGGGGTACATCCGGGAAGGGTATCAAGCTGATTTGGTCCTTGTGAATCCGGACGCTGCGTGGACTGTTACGGGCGAAAACATTCTTTACAAATGCGGATGGTCTCCATTTACGGGACACGAATTTAAATCCCACGTAGTAGGCACATGGGTCAATGGAACGAGGGTCTGGAATGGCGTAAATATTCTAACTGAAAACGGAAATCATGCTGGGCAGCGTCTCTCGTTTAACAGATAGGGTTTTAATACCTGCAATCTTTGTTTTATTTATAGGGGTCGTCGGTTGCGCTGAAGATTCCCGGGATTTGGCAAACGTGAGTCCGCCTGAAGGAGTTCTAGAAAGGGTTGAGTTCGTTGAGTTAATGGCGGACATTCAAATCCTTGAGGGGGCTGCAAAGATTCGGGTTTTCAGAAATGATGACGTAGAAAAGAGGTTGGGGGAGGCGTACTTTGAAATCTTTGCGAAGCACGCGGTGAGCGCAGCTGAGTTTGAGAGGAGTCACACCTGGTGGTGGGAACATCCCGTAGCGATGAAAGGGGTTTTGTTAGAGATTACCGAGAAAATATCTCAGATAGAGCGAGCGCAAAAGGAATAGTTTGGGAAACTAAATGAAGGCCTCACAACACATACAAAACATCCTCGCTCGGCTACCTCATCAGCCTGGGGTGTATAAACACTTTAATGATGCAGGTGCGGTGATCTATGTTGGGAAGGCGAAGGACCTCAAGAAGCGGGTGTCTAGTTACTTTAATAGAAAAACATACGAAAACAGCAAGACCAAATTACTCGTACGAAAAATCCGAGATATTGAGTGGATTGTGGCTCCCACGGAGCAAGACGCGCTTCTTTTAGAAAGCAATCTTATTAAAGAGTATCGCCCGATCTACAATATCCTCCTGAAGGATGACAAAACCTTTCCGTTTATTGTTCTTAAAAAAGAACGGTTTCCAAGGGTTTTTTCAACGCGCGTGATGGGCATAAGGGGAGAGTATTTTGGCCCATTTACAAGTCTTAAAAGCATGAAGACTGTGCTCGATCTGTGCAAGAAATTATATCCCATCCGTTCGTGTTCTTTGAATTTAAGTGAGAAGAATATCCTGAACAAACAGTTCAGAGTATGCTTGGAGTATCACGTCGGAAATTGTTTGGGGCCTTGCGTAGGGAAGCAATCGGAGGACGATTATAGCAAGAGTATAAAGTCAATTCAGTATGTTTTGAAAGGGAACTTGGGAGAGGTTAGGGACCTTTTGAAAAAAGAAATGAGTGATGCGGTCGCAGGGTTGGCTTTTGAAAGGGCCGAAAGCTTTAATTCCAAATTGAAATCACTTGACAAGTATCAGGCAAAAAGCACTGTCGTCCATCCCAAAATAGATGGCGTAGATGTGTTTACAATCGCAAGTGACAGCAGTGCTGGGTATGTAAATTTCATGCTTATCGTTTCAGGTGCAATCGTGATGGGGTCAACCTTTGAAGTGAAGAAAAGGCTGGATGAATCCGACACAGCAATTCTCGAAGCGGCAATTCCGCTTATTCGCGAAAAGTTTAACAGCCAGAGTAAAAAAATATTTACACCGATTAATGTTGATCTCGAAATCTCTGGTGTCTCTATTTCCGTTCCCGCAAAAGGAGATAAAAAACGTCTCGTAGAAATGTCTGAAAAGAATGCGCGATTCTTTATGAAGGACAAACAGAAACATCAGGAGCAGATTGATCCAGAAGCGGCGACAAAACGCCTTATGGACACCATGCAGGCGGACTTAAGATTAACAGAGCATCCTGTTCATATTGAGTGTTTCGACAACTCCAACTTGCAGGGAACAAGTCCAACCTCTGCGTGCGTTGTGTTTCGAAATGGCAAGCCCGCCAAACGCGATTACCGAAATTTCAATATCCGTACCGTAGTAGGTCCTGACGATTTCGCCAGTATGCGCGAGGCGGTTTATCGCAGATATAAACGCCTGCTTAACGAAAAGAAAGGTCTGCCGCAATTGCTTGTGATAGATGGCGGAAAGGGGCAGGTAAGTCACGCCATGGAAGCCGTTGAAGAGCTTGGATTGAGGGGTGTAATTACCGTGGTCGGAATCGCCAAGCGACTCGAAGAACTTTTCTTTGCTGGAGATTCTGCACCCATTTATTTGGACAAGAGGTCGCCCACTTTAAGAGTCATTCAGCAAATGAGAAACGAGGCACATCGGTTTTCTTTGGCGCATCACAGAAAAAGACGAAGCAAGGCGTCATTGCATTCTGAATTGGACGAAATTAAAGGCGTAGGGCCCGCCACTAAAAAGACGTTGATGTCGAGGTTCGGTTCAGTCACAAAGATCCGTGAGGCCAACCTAGACGAACTCCTTGAAGTGGCAAGTCGGAGGGTGGCAATGGCTGTTCGAAAACATTTCGGTTAAAATTCAAACCTCTGACCAAGCTTGGCTCCTCCTATTTCACGGTAGTCATTCACAATCTCTGAAACAATCTCCCCTGCAGGGCGCACTGATTTGAGCAGTGAAGCGATTTGACCTATCTCAAGTTCGCCATTTTCAATGTCACCCTCAAACATCCCCTTCTTTGCTTTGCCACGACCCATGATCTCTTGAAGCCGCTCAGGAGAGGCTCCGCTTTGTTGTGCTTGTACAATCTCTTTAAAAAGAGTATTGTGAAGCATCCGCACAGGGGTAAGTTCCTTTAACGTGAACGTTGTCGATCCTTCTTTTGCTGAAAGGACCGCATCCTTAAATGCACGGTGAGCCGATGACTCTTCAGAAGCCACAAATCGAGACCCAAGTTGCGCCCCCTCTGCGCCAAGTACCATTGCGGCAAGAATGGATTTGCCATCATGTAAACCGCCAGCTGCGATGACGGGGATCTGACAAGCTTGAGATACAGCGGGAACCAGACACATTGTTGTCGTTTCTTCTCTGCCGTTGTGGCCGCCAGCCTCAAACCCCTCAGCAACAACCGCATCTACACCAGCCAACTCAGATTTAATGGCAAAGGCTGAACTACTTACCACATGGACGACTTTAATGCCGTGAGATTTTAAGTGTGAAGTCCAGGTTTTGGGGCTTCCTGCGCTTGTAAAAACGATGGGAACCTTCAGTGAAACAATCGTCTCCATGTGCTCTTCCACGGCTGGGTAGAGTAATGGAACATTCACTGCGAAGGGATTGGATGTCGCTGCGTGGCATTTTTTTATTTGGTCTTTTAAAACATCGGGGTACATGCTCCCCGCGCCGATAATCCCCAAACCTCCAGCATTGCTTACTGCGCTGGCCAATTCCCATCCAGCACACCAAACCATACCTCCTTGAATAATGGGGTATTTTATCCCGAAAAGATTTGAAATACGATTTGAATTGTTGTTTTGCGCTGCCATGGTTGGAAGTTTAATTGCGATCTAAGTGGATGTAAAAATAACCCTGTTTGCTTTTCGTATTTCAGGGTCAAATACCAGTTCTTGATAACGCGCATTGCACTTCGCAGACATGGCTTTTAAATCAGGCTCTGATACAAGTAAAATCTCCTTAAAAACCGCTTCCCAAAGCGCAGGGTCAAGGGGTGTACAATGGCCCAGGCCCTTTTCTTGTAAATCTCTCCAAGGCGTATTTTCGCTGAGGAGTACAGGCCTGCCAAACCCCCAAGATTCGATGATCGAATGCCCGTAGTTTTCGTGCATCGTGGGCATTAAAAGGTAGTGTGTATTCTTAAACACCTCACGTAAGCCTTGGTGAGAAACGGCTCCCGAGTAGGTGACCTCCAGGCTGGTATTTGACAGCTGAAGGATTGAATCTAGATACTTTTTATCCTCGGACGGTCCGACGATATTGACACTTACTTTTTTGCCCTTTAGATCCATCTTTGACAATATTTCCACGGCAAATAGAAGATTTTTAATTGGGTGGACTCTTCCAAGGCATAGCAAGTTGATGGATCCTGAAGGGGGGGTTGTAGGGAGGATTTTAAGGGTGGGGTCCGAGAAGTTTCTCGCCACAAAAACCTTTTTACCTGGAACATGCATGTTCACTTCGCGCACTTCCTCTTCGGTACTTGCGTGAAATTCTACACCACGAAAGAAGTCTAAATTTCTTGCGAGGCTGAGGAAAACAAACTTCTTTAAGGGTTTAATTTCAAGCGCTCCAGACCCCAACATTCCACGGGGAGCAAGGACTGTTTTTACGCCTTTCGCCCTCGCTATTTGTAATGGCCTGAGCGTAAATGCGAGGCTGAAAAGGCTGTTCAAGTAGAGCACGTCGGGCTTGACCTCTTCGAACACATTCTTCCAGTTTGATTTCTTCCAGTTTAAGCGGTTTTCATATCTGACTTGAACCCCTGATACGCCTTCCAGATGAGACCAAACTCCTTCATCCAATCCCTCCATCTTCTCTTCTTCTCCCAAGTCATATGCCCCAGCAAGCACAAAAAACTCCAGGTCAGGGTTCCCCCCATCCGATTTCATCGCGAAGAGGAGGTTGTATACGCTTCGGATGGGGCCTCCAGCCTTAAACGCTGGGGGGAACCACTCCGTAGAAACGAGGATGCGGGTTTTATCGGAGTCCATGACGCTTGAGATAGTATCCAAGAACCGACAAGCTCCACTTACGGCTCCACGTTGAAGAGGACAGGATCTTCTGTAACGCGCGCTCCTGAATTAATTCCGATGATGCGAGGGCGTCGATTCCCTCCGAATAGATTTGGTCTAAAGGGCCCTTAAGCCATGCATCCCAAGGAAGCACAAAGCCTTGTTTCTCTCTCATAGAAATATCCTCTGAAACAATGCCATCAAGCGCTTTTACGAGAAGAGATTTGGGTGGGTGAGATGAAGAACGAGGAGGTTTGAGGTTGTCTGGCAACGCGAGAACTTTCGTGACCAGGTTGTGGTCTAGGAATGGTGTACGAACCTCTAAAGAGTGAGCCATGCTGAACATGTCGGTGTCTCTCAAAAGTGTATGACCTAGATATGTGTGGAGTTCCGCAAGGGAAACCTTGCTTAAAAAAGGAAGGGCAAAGGCTTCTTTTCCCGGCCTAAAGGAATCTGTGATCCACTCGAAAACAGCATTGTTCGCCAGTGTTTTTGAACCGAGAATTTGTTTTACATCTGAGTCAAGAAAAAGTTGACGAGAAAGTGGGTATGTATGTTCAAGCGCGAAATAATTGCCCGCGAGAATTTCCGCGCGTTTTCTTGACCCCTCTCCAGGAAAAAGGGTCTGGTATGACATCCCCACAAGACGTCGCAAACCTCTCGGCCATGAAGCAATCCATTGATGTTTCATGAGCTGTACAGATCTATCAAAAACGGGGTAGCCCGCAAAGATCTCGTCTGAACCCAGGCCACTTAATGCCACCGTGACTCCAGCCTCGTGGGTCGCCCCGCTTACGATATAAGTGTTCAAGCCGTCAAAAGAAGGGTGGTCCATCGCCTCAAGAGCAGCAGGGACTTTGTTGAGTACATCATCCGTAGTCAAGTGGATTTCGTGATGTTGGGTATGGAATTTTTCAGAAACCGTTCGCGCAAACTGACTTTCGTCTAAAGAAGCATCGTCAATCGACACGGTAAATGTGTCGATGGGTTTCTCCGATATTTCAGACATCAGACCAACGATCGCCGTGGAGTCAATTCCGCCTGAAAGAAACGCCCCGATGGGAACATCGGATTGCATTCTTGCCTCAACAGAAGAGGTTAGGGTCTCCCGAATGTCTTTTGCGATCGCATTCGAATCGATTTCCGGGGAGAGGTTACGCTTTGCCTTTTGTGATTCAGCGGCGGTATTCCACCAGCGAAAAACTTCTGTAGATTCATCTTGTATTTCTATCGCACATCCCGCTTCCAATAGATTTATATCCTGTACAATCGTCGCCGGCGCGTGTACTGTAGAGTATCTCAGGTAATCCGTTAATGCATCTTTATTCACGCGACGAGCGATGTATCCAGAAGCGAGTAAACTTCTTACTTCCGAGGCAAAAAAGATGGCGCCTTTTTCGTTTTCTGAGGACCAGTAAAGCGGTTTGATTCCAAATCTATCTCGCGCCATTGACAATTTCTCCTCGGCAGCGCTCCACCACGCAAAGGCAAACATACCGTCTAGTTTGTGGAGGGTTTGATCCAGTCCCCAAGCACGAAGAGCGGCAAACAAAACTTCTGAATCTCCGGAGGTTTTAAACGTGTGGTTGCATTCTTTTGAGGTTTGTAATTCTGCGCGTAGTGAGCGGAAGTTGTAGATCTCGCCATTGAAAACAAGTGCGTCTCCGGTGGGCTTGTCTATAAGGGGTTGATTCGCTTCTGCAGACTCAGTATCGAAGATGCAAAGACGAGAATGACCCAACGATAGGTTTTTGTTGTCCGACCAAGTGCCCTTGGAATTTGGCCCACGGTGGGACATCGCTTCCACCATTTTTAACGCTGCGGACTGAGCCTCCCCTTCTGGGAAATTCTCAATTCCGAAAACGCCAGCTATTCCACACATGTATCTTCTCGTTTACTCTTTTATACTGTCCCAGCCCTGCGCTTTGAGCTTGATGTCTTGGCCACTTTTTGTCACCATTACTTGCTCATTTACATCCTCAGTCATGTGCCCTATAATGGAGAGTTTGGGATGATTGCGTATTTTTTCGAAATCATCTTGATGCACCGTAAACAAAAGCTCATAATCCTCGCCACCGCTGAGCATACAAACCGTAGGGTCCAGGTTGAAATCGCGCGCGGTGTCATATGTTTTGGGGTCCATGGGGAGTTTCTCCTCATATACACGAACCCCTACCCCACTCGCAGCAACTATATGAAGACATTCTGAGGCCAAACCGTCAGAGATATCGATCATGCTTGTGGGTTTAATCTCAAGGTCTGCAAGCTCTCTTATGATATCCGTCCTCGCTTCTGGCTTGAGTTGACGTTCAATGATATAGCTGTGATCTTTGAGTTCTGGTTGCGCTGTTGGGGCTTCTTTGAAGACTGCTTTTTCACGCTCTAGAACCTGTAGGCCCATATACGCCGATCCAAGCTCTCCCGAAACCACAAGCAAATCTCCCGCACTGGCTCCTGAGCGTGTGACAATTTTCTCTGGATCGACAAGCCCCAGAACTGTCACAGACAAAGTAAGACCTGAGGGAATCGAGGTTGTATCTCCTCCAACGAGATCTACTTCGTAAAGCTGACACGCCGTCTTGATTCCATCGTAAAGCTCCTCGAGGGCTTCGACAGAAAACCTATTTGAGACTCCCAGGCCTACGAGTATTTGAGTGGGTTTGGCATTCATTGCACAAACATCACTGATGTTTGAGATCACCGCTTTATATCCCAAATGTTTTAACGGCACATAGCTCAAATCGAAATGCACTCCTTCCACAAGCATGTCTGTCGAGACAACAACTCGCTTTGCTAGGGGGTCAATAACCGCTGCGTCATCCCCCACACCTAACAAAGTAGATGGTGCGTTATTCTTTAGTTCTTTCGTGAGCCGATTTATTAAAGCGAACTCTCCCAATTCTTGTATCTCCGTACGTTCCATGGTGCGAAGTTACACCTAAGAGCGTGGTTTAGGCTTCTTCTCTAATATCACAAATTCGGCCAGAAAAATGAAGGTCCAGGTCTGCAAAAGGATGGTTGAAATCCATCTGCACTTCGTCGTCTAAAACATCTACTACAACACCGAAAATCTCATTTCCATCTTCATCGTTCATGGGGATTGCCTCTCCGACTTTTATATTCTCTTCGTCGAATTCACCGTCAATCTCAAAAACATTTTTTGGGATCATCACGATGGCGTCCTCTGTAGTAGGCCCGTATGCATCTATGCAAGAAATCGCAACTTCAAAAGGTTCGCCGGCTTGCAGTCCGTTAAGCGCTTTTTCAAATGACTCTAAGACTTCTCCTGAGCCAACGTTGAATCCAAAGGCTTGTTCTGCAGGGCACTCTTCCAGCAATTCTCCCAATTGACCATCTTCCGTTGCTTCACTTAAGATGTATTCAATCTCAATAAATTTACCTGGGGCTACAATTATTTTTTCCATACGCCAAAGGTCCGTCGTACTTTGTGGCTATGCAACGACTTGAACACTCTTTTGCGGTATTCGTGATTTTATTAATCGTTATCGCCGATTCAACGCCTTCTTTTGCCCAGACACGAATTAAAAATTTGTCTGAATACTCTCCTGCTCCGAGGGTGTTCTCTCCCATGGGTTGCCGGGGTTTGGGGCTTAATGGTCACGTGCATTCTGACGTGGGCGATGAAGTGGGTGCGTTGGGAAATCGGGCTTTCGTAGAAAATTACGACATGTCGGAATCGATTTCGAGAAGCGACACGTTTGACATTGTTCATTACGCTTTGGATCTCGACCTAACAAACTACGGCCTACAGCAGATGCAGGCCAGAGCGCTGATTAAGGTCTCTGTGATTGAAAGTGGTGCGGAAGAGATTTGGTTTGACCTTCTTTCATTAACTGTAGACTCTGTAAATATCGATGGGGCGAGTTCTGGTTTCGTTCACGAAAACGGGCGACTCATTGTTCCTTCTCCGAACGCCGTTTTTCAATCCGGGGACGCCCACGAAATAGAAGTCTTCTATGGCGGACATCCTGAACAGGATCCTTCATGGGGAGGCGTATACTTTACTTCTGGATACATCTATCACATGGGAATTGGGCTTACAAGCATCCCCCCGAATTATGGCAAGGTTTGGCATCCATGCTTCGATAACTTTGTGGAGAGGGCGACATACTCTTGGAACATCCGAAGCGCAGACGGAATGGAGGCCCACCTTCAAGGAACTTTTCTGGGAGAGACTTTTGAAGAAGGAGATACGTTAACGAGAAGCTTTATACTCGAGCACCCAATCACAACTCACCAGGCTGCGTTTGCTGTGTCCAGTTATGTCGACAGCAACTTCGTCCATACAGGAGAATACGGGGACATCCCGGTTCGGCTTACCGCCAAAGCGGAAGACATCAACCTCATGACAAATAAATTCATTGACGTCGGGTATGCCATCGATGCGCTCGAATACTGGTGGGGGCCTTATGCCTGGGAAAGAGTGGGGTATGTTCTCACTACAGATGGAGCCTTGGAAGTGCCGACAAACATCTCCTATCCTCGCTTTATGATAGAGCAAAGCGTGGCTGCAAATGGTGATCTTCTTTCTCACGAACTCGGTCACCATTGGTGGGGAGATCTGGTGGCTCCCACAATTCATAACCACATGTGGATTAAAGAAGGCCCGGCTGAATACTCCAGCCACCTTTTTATTGAACTTAAAGATGGGCACGAGGAATTTATCGATCTTGTGAAAGACAATCAGAAGTTTGTGCTAGAGGAGTGCCACATACAGGACGAGGGTTTCCATCCTCTTTCTCCGATGCCGGACGCACAAATTTACGGGCGCACCACGTATTACAAGGGTGCGTCTATACATCACAATCTCAGAGCATATCTCGGTGACGAACTGTACCGCAGCGCTTGCCAGTCTGTGATCTCGACACTTTTTGACAGCCACATGGATGCAGAGGTCTTTCGTCTCACTCTTGAGGATGTAACTGGCTTAGATCTTGATCCTTTTTTCGATGCACAAATCTACCAGCCGGGGTTTTCTACTTGGCTCATTGACTCCACTGCTACAGAAACCGGAGCAGGGGGTGATGGGTTTGAGACCACGCTTTACTTAAACCAAAAGCTCCGTGCTTGCGCTAATTTCCACGAAAACGAACCACTCGACGTTACGCTTTGGAATGCCGAGTGGGACACGACGCTTGTTGAAGTTCGTGTAGGTGGAGAATATGATGAGGTGACGATTTCACATCCCGAACCCTACATCCTCATCGCTCTTAATGCCGACGGGAAGCTCAACCAAGGAAGGTTAGACCACACCGTAGCAATTACCGAAGCTACAGGGTTGTCAACGATGCCTTGGGTTGAAATGCGACTCGGGTGCGACAACATTACGGACAGCGTCATCGCTCGGATTGAACATCATTGGGCCGCTCCCGACAACGAGCCCACAGCGTTTTATTTCGACGAAATAAGTTCGACACATTTTTGGACTGTGGACGGAACTTGGGAAGACGGAATCGAAGGGTCCGATGCCCTCACGATCGACGCCCGGTTCTCCTATGTCGGAAACAACGACGAGGGCTTAGATTACGATCTTTACTATGGCGACGAGGAAAGTGCCTTCCTCGCGTGGCGACCTCATTCAGCTGCTACGTGGGTACAATATCCGGACTATACATGGCAGGCAGGATCGTTGACAAATGGCAACGGCGTTTTCAAAGTTTCATCGCTGAGAAAAGGACAATACGCCTTTGCAAATGGTGACATTTCTCTTTCTATCGATGCGCCCGATTTGACGAACGCAACAGCCACTGCATTTCCTTCTCCGGCATCTACATCAATCACCTTAAAAAGCAATTTAGAGGCTGATTTAATTAAAATATGGGACATCAACGGAAGGGTGATTCTAAGCAAATCTCTCCTTGAGAGCGGTGACGTTTCTCTCGATTTAGAGGGGTGGGCCGAGGGGTCTTATGTGGCGGTTTGGTATCAAAACCAACGAACAACAAACAGCGCCAAGTTCATCGTTTCTCACTGATCTTCAGCTTCTTGATCTGTTAATTTCTTGGCCGATTTGACAATTCCTTCTATTTCTCTCATGTAGGGGCGCTTGTCAAAATATGGGGCGTATGCGTATCCTTCAACTGTGATTAGACGTACATTCGGTTCGTCGTAAAAGGTCAAACTGTAGTAGGGGCCGCCCATGAAATCATTCTCCATCCTCCAAAGACCTCTGACCTCAGCCGCAAAGCCTCCATGAAAAGAAACCTCTTCATAGGCGGGGGTCATGCGCCGTTCAATTTGCATGTAGCTCCCTTCTGTGGGACCAGAAACATATCGCTCAGTAAGTTCATCGCGCCTATTGAGAATGTGTTCGAGGGTAAATTGATTCGGACCGACATATGGTTCGCTGTGTATAAAAAAACCTTCTTGGACATCGTGGTTGTTGCTCCCGCGAAACCTCGTGAGTTGCCTGTCTATCCAGGTAAATGCAGTATCTGCCCTTACGGCATATGACCCTTTAGGGATTAACAAATCCAAGCCCCAAATGGTGTTTATTTTTGCCTGTATCACCTCGTCTATCGAAAGCTTCGTGACATAAGTCGTTCTTTTTACCTCTACGTCATGTAAAAGGCTGACCATTTCATTTGACCGCTCTGCAAACTTCTCCGCAAGTTCACTTTGGGTTCTGGCTTTTGCCAAAATATAGATCTGTCCTTGTGAGTACTTCTCCTTGTAAAAGACCACTGAAGGGTCCTGAGTATCAACTCTGTCAGCAATTTCAACATCGATAATGTTGCGGTGGGGTTTCCAAAACTTGCTGAAATCAAACCTGTTTTTGTGCACCACATCGAACATGGGTTCGTATGTCTCAGTATGCATCTGGGGCAGCACAGCATATGGCTTCATAAGGATGTTTCTAATGGTGTCTCCTATCACACCTTCCCAAACCGCATCGGTGCAGACCACAAGTACTTCGCCTTGCGCCCCTACCCTACTTGGGAGGGGAGATCTAGCCCCTTCTTGGCTTCCACAACCACACAGAATCACAACAAAAAAAAGCAGCGTCAATCTCATAATTTGGTGGGGTCACCGTGAATGATAAGCCTTTGTCCAATTCGGATACTGGAGCTATTTAAGCCATTCCAATCTTGGATCTTTCTTACAGAAACGCCGTGTCTTTCGGCAATGGTGCCCAGCACGTCTCCTGACTTAACTCTGTAGAATATCGGTTCGGGTTCGTATTTAATCTCAGGGGTTAAATCTGGATTGATGAGCCTCATCTCAGATTCACCCGCTATAAAAACAGCCACTGATTCATTTGGGACTCTCACAGCCCACTTCTCCCCTGGGCCTGGAATCACTTTTTGGCGAAACATGGGGTTCATGGCAGCGAGTTCTGATTCAGAGATCAGAGTGAGCGCTGCGATTTGGTCAAATCTAAGGGGTCCTTCAACATGCACAGAGTCCATCTCAATATACCCAGGAAGGATGTTTCTCGGGACAATGCCATACTCTGCATGGTACTCCATTAGATATACAACGGCAAGAAAGTTGGGTACATAGTTTCGTGTCTCTCTGGGGAGAAAGGGCCTCACCTCCCAATAATTTTTCTTGCCTCCACTTCTGCGAATTGCCTTGTTTACATTCCCTCCCCCAGCGTTGTATGCCGCAAGAGCAAGGTACCAGTCGTCGTAAATTCCATAAAGCTTCTTCAGGTGATTGCAGGCGGCTTCTGTGCTCCTTTGGGGGTCCTTCCTTTCGTCAATATAACTGTCTATTCTCAGCCCTTCAGCTTTGGCTGTATAGTACATGAATTGCCACAAGCCGCGCGCGCCCGCTGGAGATCTCGCCTCGGGATTTAAAGCGCTTTCTACGATGGGCAAATACTTCAGCTCCAAAGGAAGACCTGAACGGTCGAGCATCTCTTCGAAAAGAGGGAAGAATGCTGGAGCCCTTCCCAACATTGTGCTCAGTCCTCTCTTGCGCTTGCTCACATAAAGTGCGACCCGGTTGTGCGAAACGATGTTCCATTGTAAATCTAGTTCCGACGACATATCTAGTATCGCCATTCTTGATTTCATTGCAGCCGTATCAAGCTCCAAATCCGGTTCACCCATAATATTCCAAAGCCCCGTATCTGAGCTAACACAAGTCTGAGATTCACACCAAATTAACCACTCCTCTTCCCAGGAAAAAGGCTCAATCGCTTTATTAGTTGTTACAACAGTGTCTAACTCGTGCACATCTTCCTGTCCAAAAACCACGAGGCTTGCTGTCAAGAAAAAACACGAAAAAATGAAATTTGTAAACCTACGACTCACTTAGATTTTTTGTCATCAGAAGTCTTGTCTGACTTGCTGTCGTCATCTTTGTTGGTGGCGTCCTTAAACTCCTTCATGCCCTGACCAAGGCCACGCATAAGTTCTGGAATTTTCCGCCCGCCGAAGAGCAACAGTACCACAAGGAGGATTAATGCAATTCCTCCTCCTCCAATGTTTTGGATAAACAGAATATAGTTTGATGTCAAAAACTCTAATAACATGAATTCTTTATTTGTCACAAAGTACCGATAAAGAGGCTTAACCTACAACCTCAATTTCAATGTTGTCGATAAGTCTTACGCCATCGACGTTTGCAGCCAAGACAATGTGGCTCCATTCAAAGGGTTCATCTTCGGGAGAAAACGTTTGGCAATTCACCCCATTAAAATACTCCAAATCTATTCCTTCAA
The DNA here is from genome assembly GCA_963932755.1 of uncultured Flavobacteriales bacterium. GTDB lineage: Bacteria > Bacteroidota > Bacteroidia > Flavobacteriales_D > Sanyastnellaceae > UBA974. The sequence continues at coordinate 19,129 of CAWVRV010000005.1, forward strand.
ACGCTTGCAGCTCTTTCCTGGCCTTATCTACAGCTGTTTTTATAGACTCCCCTGCTGAAGTCTTTTCAACCACATTGGAGAGCGCTACCGAGAGCTTTAGAGCCTGATTTATGCCTTGATCTGACAGCCTTGTATTTCTTGAGCTTAGGGCCAAACCTTTTGAGTCTCGAATCAGATCGCAGCTCACAATGTCAACATTGGGGTGCCTTGACTGTGCCATTTTTTGAACGACCGCAACTTGCTGCAAGTCTTTGGCGCCGAAATACGCTTGGTTTGGTTTTACGGCACTGAATAGTTTGTCGACCACTGCGATGACACCGTCAAAATGACCTGGTCTGCATTTTCCTTCAAACGAATGTGTTAGGCTTCCCCAATCCATATGCTCTGCTTGTGGTTTGCCCCCATATAAATCTTCTGCCGTGGGTGCAAAAATCACATTGCAACCCGCTGCTTTGGCAATTTCGGCATCAGCGTTCATTGTTCTTGGATAGGCGTCTAAATCATCTTTTTCATTGAATTGGGTAGGGTTTACTAGAATACTTACAACCACTAAGTCACATTCTTTTGATGCTTTTTCGATCAAAGATGCATGGCCTTGGTGTAAAGCACCCATCGTTGGGACAAGCCCAAGTGATTTGTTGTTTTGAATATTATGTTCGTTAAACCAGTGGTTTAGCTCGACGGATGTGCGTATAATTTTCATTTTTTAGGGAGCTTGTCGCCCTGTATCCTTTGTGTTACTTGGATTTAAGCGTAAAATTAGCTATATTTGTTGTTCGTCTAACCTGAAGAGAGCACAAACTATGACTAAAGCACGAATCCTATATGTATCGCAACACTTGGTTCCCTTCCTCCCTGAAACACCGATGAGTTCTATTTCTCGTCACCTGCCTCAGGGAACGCACGACAAAGGGCGTGAGATACGCGTGTTTATGCCTAGGTTTGGTAAAATTAACGAGCGTCGTCACCAGCTTCATGAGGTTATTCGACTTTCTGGGATGAATCTAAACATCGATGATGTCGATCACCCGTTAATTATCAAAGTCGCTTCAATACCTACTGCGAGGATGCAGGTCTACTTCATCGACAATGACGATCTCTTCAAGCGTAAAGCCGTTTTATACGATGCAAATGACGAGCTCTTTGCAGACAACGACGTGCGCGCTATTTTCTTTGTACGAGGTGTTTTAGAAACTGTGAGAAAGCTTGGGTGGGCTCCTGATGTTATTCACTGTCACGGTTGGATGGCCAATCTGCTGCCGCTTTATTTGAAGAACAATTACGCTGACGACCCCTACTTCGCAAACAGCAAAGTCGTGTGCAGCATCTATGATGAAGGGTTTGAGGGCTCTTTAGACGCGAGACTTTCTGAGAAGGTATCCCTTGATGGAATTGACGCTGAGAAGGTTCAGACGATTAAAAACGCTACGTTCAACAACATGAATGCGATCGCAATTGAAAATGCTGACGCACTCATTACCGCATCCGAAGATCTGGATGAAGAAACGACATCTAAAATGGCCGCTGCTGGCGTTCCTGTACTCCCATTCCCGGGTGAAAAAGGATATCTTGCAGAAATTAACCAATTTTACGATGAAGTTCTTGAGGGAAAGTTTGAGGCTGTCGGGGAATAATAGATATATTCGCGCCCTATGATGAAGCAAAAAGCTAACATCCCTCGGGCGGCCTTCTGGATTTTATGGTGCCTTATTGTATTTGTTGGTTGTAAAAAGCCAGACTCCTCTATCGGACTAGGTCTTCAGCCAGAATCTGATATGTTTGGGGTCTACACATCTGACACTTTAACCGTCGAAATGGTGACGGTTCGAGAGGATTCTCTTGCGACAGCGAGACTCAGTACTGCTGTTTTAGGGCGGGTTTTCACCCCCAGAATAGGTTGGACCACTGCTGGATTCGCTTCTCAACTCCGTCTTAGTGCACCTGGAATAGATTTCGGTTCCAACCCTCAGGTTGACAGTCTCTTTTTGAGTCTTCGGTTCACTGGAGACACCTATGGGCAGTTAAGCGACCAAAGCATGCTCGTTCAACAGCTTTCCGATTCGCTCTCATACGATTCTGCGTATTACTCAAATTTCTCACCCGAGGTTACGCATGATATTTTAAACGATCCTACGCAAGGACAAGTTTCTATTAACCCATCGCAAGATTTAATTGTCGGTGAAGATACTGTTGTGTCTCAGATTCGTTTGAACATGAATCCTGCGTTTGGACAAACCATCCTAGATCAGGATACCGTGGTTTTCCAAGACAATGAGTCGTGGCTAAACTTCTTCCCAGGGATTGTTGTCTCAACCATGGGAGATGGTGTGGGTGCTGCGGGAATCGATGTTTCTTCTGGACTGAGTTTGATGCGACTCCACTACCACAACGACAACGATACCTCGTTCTATGATTTTATCATCAGCCCCTTAAGCGCGCGAGTGAATATGTTCACGCAGAATTATGTCGGTGAGTTGTCATCCCTAAATTCACCCCTTTCAGACTCGGCATTCGTGGCGGGAGATCAGTCTCTCTACGTAATGTCTGGTTCTGGGCTTAAAACCCAATTGCGAATTCCATTTTTAAATTCAATTACCGATTCATTGGGTCCTGAGCGTGCTGTACAAAAGGCTGAACTAATCCTACCGCTTGACGAGTCATTCATCGATTCTCGATACCCACCTCACGAGCAACTTTTTATCCTGACAGAAAACCCTGATGGCGTTTCTACGTCCACTCCAGACCAAGTCTCTCTTGGTGTAAACATTGATGGTTACTATGACTACGCTACAAAGGAGTACCGTTTCAACATAAGCCGAACAATACAACAACTACTTAACAGAGAAGCTGGATTTGCGTATGGTAATTTCTCTCCTGAAGACCCTGTTCCACCCTTGTATATTGTGTCTAGCCGAGCTGGCATTTCTATCCAAGGGGTCGTTATTAGAGGCACTGGTGTTGATTTGAATCGCGCCAGGCTGGTTCTAACTTGTAGTCACTGAATTAACTTCGAAGTATGTGTGGAATTGTTGCATATCTGGGACCTAAGCCTGCTTTCCCCATCCTTATTGATGGTTTAAAGCGTTTGGAGTACCGTGGGTACGATAGCGCTGGTGTTGCGATTATAGAATCCACAAAGACTGAGCCTTCTCAACTTGTGATTAGAAAAAAGAAAGGGAAGGTGAAAGATCTTCTCGCACACGTTGGAAAAGAAAAGCTCTTAGGCAATGTGGGAATCGGCCACACAAGGTGGGCAACCCATGGTCCTCCGAATGACGTCAATGCACATCCACATAGGGCGAGCAAAGGACGGATTGCAATCATTCATAATGGCATCATTGAAAATTATGCTGCGCTACGCGAAACATTAGACCAAAGGGGTCACGCACTTTTAAGCGACACAGACTCGGAGGTTCTTGTACACCTCATTGAGGAAATAATGTTGGGGTCAGGATTAAGTTTATTTGATGCTGTAAGATCTGCGCTGAAGCAGGTGGTGGGAGCATATGCAATTGTTGTGATTGACAGGGAACATCCTGACAGATTAATCGCGGCTAGGAAGTCGAGCCCACTGGTGATCGGAATGGGGGAAGATGGCGCATTTTACGTCGCTTCAGACGCTACGCCAATCATCCCCTACACAAAGAATGTTGTGTACCTGGAAGATGAAGAGGTCGCCGCACTGGATTTAAATGAAGGTCTTCGGATTCGAACCATTTCTAATGTTGCGATCGCACCCGAAGTCCACGCGTTGGAAATCGAACTCGAGGCCATTGAAAAAGCCGGCTACGAGCATTTTATGCTGAAGGAGATCTTTGAACAACCACGGTCTATTCGTGATTCGATAAGGGGGCGCATAAACCTGAAGTTGGGTGAAATTAAAATGGCGGGAATTGACGACCATTGGGACAGGTGGCAAAATGCCTCTCGTATTCTCATTTTGGGTTGCGGAACGAGTTGGCATGCCGGTTTGGTTGCGGAATATTTACTGGAAGAGTTCACTCGGATTCCTGTTGAAGTAGAATATGCATCTGAATTCAGATATCGTAACCCCATTATTCGTCCTGACGACGTGGTCATCGCTATTTCCCAAAGTGGAGAGACCGCAGACACACTTGCAGCAATAAAAACTGCGAAAGAAGCAGGAGCGCATGTTTTCGGTGTTTGCAATGTCGTGGGGTCAAGTATCGCTCGTGAAACTGAAAGCGGAGCGTATACGCATGCTGGGCCAGAAATTGGTGTTGCTTCTACAAAGGCGTTCACTTCTCAAATTGCGGTTCTTTCAATGATCGCACTGCATGTTGGATTTAAAAAGGGCAGCCTTCCTCGCGAGCGATTTCTACGCTTGCTCACCGAGCTAAACGGGATCCCTGAATTGGTTGAGACTGTGCTGAAACAAGCTGATTACATCGATGCGATTGCCTCTAAATTTGAAACGGCTGAAAACGCGCTGTATTTGGGTCGAGGGTATCAATTCCCCGTGGCATTAGAAGGAGCGTTAAAGCTTAAAGAAATCAGCTATATACATGCTGAGGGCTATCCCGCTGCAGAAATGAAGCACGGCCCTATCGCGTTGATTGACGATGACATGCCTGTCATATTTATCGCAACCAAGGATGATGTTTATGAAAAGGTCGTAAGCAATATTCAAGAAGTTAAAGCGCGGGGCGGAAAGTTAATTGCAATTGTTACGGAGGGAGACACAGAGGCCTCTTCTCTGGCGGACCACGTAATAGAAATCCCCAGATGTGTGGATTCGCTGGCGCCTCTATTGAGCGTTATCCCCTTGCAGCTTTTAAGCTACAGGATTGCTGTTTTAAGAGGGTGTCATGTAGACCAACCTAGAAATTTAGCAAAAAGTGTTACGGTCGAATAATGACACAAAAAATTGACAGTCAATGTTTTAAACTCCTTTATGATGTTATTAACAAGTGAAACGTGAGTGTTAATATCTACATATTTGCTTAATTCTGCTCAGTATTCACGTTATTGCACTCTGAAACTGAAATTTAATATATTTAGGGTATGAAAAAACTAATGTTCACTCTGGCGATTTGCTCGCTAGCAATCACAAGCGCACAGGCGCAAAAGCAGTTGGGCGGAGAGCACAACGTAGAGGTAAACCTTACTCCTTTTGGCAACAGCCCTGTTGATGGCACCACCATCAAGTACCGTAACTTCCTTGATGATGACAAAGCGTTCCGTGTGTCACTCACTGTAGGTTCTACTTCTGGAACATATGCTTACTACCAAGAAGGTGAGCAACTTGGAGACCCAGTGAGTCCACAGTTAAATATGGAAACAGCAACTTCTTTAATTGGAATTGCTCCTGGTTATGAGATTCATTTCTCTGGAACTGACAACCTTAGCCCTTATTTCGGCATCGAGGCTTACTACATGATGGGCAGTCGTACTGATTTGATTGAGTCATGGGGGCCAAACGATCTTGACAACGTAGGGCAACCTGATGTATACGTAACATGGGATCTCACAAACAAGCAGGCTTACAGCTCGATGGGGTTAAACTTACTCTTCGGTGCTGATTACTACTTCTCTGATGCGATTTATGTTGGATTTGAGGCTGGCCTAGGTTTTGGGACCACTTCTTTCGGCAACCACGAAATTGGAACAAGTGACCTCACGGCATTCAACATTCAATTCAATGGTGCTTTTGATCCAACAACAGCGGGTGCGGCTATTGCTGACACTTTCGTAGGTGAGCTTCCTTTCAATGTTCTTGAGGGAGAGATTTTCTACGATTACTACGAGCAAGGGTACACAGCCCCTAACCAAGTTTCTACCACATCTCTCGGAAACGTTTTTAACGGCGCGATCCGTGTAGGATTCCTTTTTGACTAATATTCAACGGAATTAATAATATTACTGAAAGGCGTCCTTCACAGGGCGCCTTTTTTGTTTCTTTACTTTATGGATTTTTCTAAAATGAACATTGCCTTACATTGGAACGGGTCCTCAAAAACAGTGGATCTTTCGTCACCTATTGACCTTAGTCTACCGCTTCGAGACCCTCGTAAAGGAGAAGGTCCTGCGGCGTGGTATGTGGGGCGACCACATTTTGAGCCCGTGAAGGAAGAGGGGTTTGTGGGCAGTGTGGCGCTAGGTGGGGCTGTGAATTTTACAGACGTAAACTTCAATCCCCACGGTCATGGTACACATACTGAGTGCCTTGGTCATATCACAAAAGAAGCGGAATCTGTAAATGACATTTCAATGCCCTTGTTGATGCCTTGCTTGCTCGTTTCAATTTCCCCCGAACAGAAGGGCGATGACTTTGTGATTACACGGTCTCAGCTTCCTGGAGGGATAGACGCTACAGAGCCTTTGCCGCCATCCTTGATTATTCGCACACTCCCTAACAACACCGAAAAGAAATCAAAAGACTGGGCAAATACGAATCCCCCTTACTTGGATGTTGATTTTACACTTGGTTTGGTTGACAGGGGCGTGAAACATCTTTTATTGGACCTTCCGTCTGTCGACAAAGAGGTTGATGGGGGCGCTCTAGAAAGCCACCGCGCGTTTTTTGGAGTAGGTAGGTCGCCACGAAGGTCTGCAACAATAACAGAGTTCGTTTTTGCTCCAGATAACGCTGCAGATGGCTTATATGCGCTTAGTCTACAGGTGGCCCCTTTCGACCTTGATGCTTCGCCAAGTCGCCCGGTTATTTACGGGCTTTTAGAAGCTTAATGGTAAAGGTGGCGCCCTTGCCTTCTGTTGACAAGACTGACACCTCGCCTTTTGATTGCTCAACGATGCTTTTAACCATCGCAAGACCCAAGCCTAGACCATGCGTTTTTGTTGTAAATCTCGGCTCAAAAATACGCTCCAGCTTCTCGGGTGGAATCCCAATGCCTGTATCGATCACTTTGACAATCGCAAAATCTTCATCCTCTGTAATCTCAACTTTAATGGGTTCATTTGATTTCGCATCGTACATCGAATCAAGTGCATTTGCAATGAGATTATTGAAGGCGCGCATCAGTCGGCTGGCATCACCCTCGACCAGGATTTTGTGCGCATGGCTTTCTACAAGAACCGATTCTTCCCCGTATAAATGAGCCGCGTTGTTGACGACATTGTTTAGGTCAACCGAGATTATTTCAGCCTCACGAACAACGGCAAGGAGTGCGAAGTCTTCTGCAATCGTTGCCAGAACATCTATTTGAGATATTGCTGTCGCAGAAAATCTTTTCAATCTGTCCGGAAAGTCATCCGCCTTGTCGTTCCATGCGCGTTCAAGCTGCTGAATACCCAGCTTGAGTGGCGTGAGTGGGTTTTTTATCTCGTGGGCAACTTGTTGCGCCATTTCTCTCCAGGCACCTTCTCGTTCATCTTTAGCTCTTCTAATCAGGCTTTCCCTAAGCTTAGAAAGGAGTTCATTGTATTGATCTACCAGTTCGCCTACTTCGTCATTCCATTTGTGATCTAAGGAAGTTGTGTTGCCTAAGGGGTCTACTTTTGCCATCTCTAATCTTAACCGATGAAGAGGCCTGAGGATTGATTGAACGATGAGATATGCGATGAGCATTGCGCCTAGAAATAGAAACAAATAAACTGGAGCCAAACTGTTTAAAAAGGGCTTGATGCCCCCTTGAGTTAATGGTCTCGGATTATATCTCGCGGTCGCGATTAAAAGGGGAGCTCCATCATCGGCTGTCACCAACCAATGAACACGTGTGATTTCGTTTGGGCCTATCGTTTCCTTCACAACAACACGATCACCTTTCCATTGAAGCTTATTAAGCAGGTTCGGGTCTAGCGCTAAGGCGGGCTGCAGCTCCTCGTTTGAAAACGAGGCTGAGGTGGTAACCAACACGCCGTCTGGTCTATATAAACTGAACGTGAGCCTGTGGACGTCCGCCAACTCACAAATATGATCTGTAAAAACGATTGAAATACTATCTGCCGGAAGGCTTCCCCCGTTCCTTGTGAGAACATAATCTAGACTTCTGCTCAATGCAGCCTCTTTTCTTAAGAGTCTCTGGCTGTTATAAGCCAGTTCTTGTTTTTGGGAAAAGTCGAACGCAACAACTGCGGTAGCTACTAGAGCCACCAACACAACCGCCAACATTCCGATGAAAATTCTAAATCTTAAGCCCATAGTGGTAATCTAATAACTAAAACCGGGCCAAAGAATAAAAATGAAGATTATTAGACTTTGTTATCCACCCAACGCCTCAGATCCTGCGACAATTTCAAGTATCTCTGTTGTAATAGAGGTTTGACGCGCTTTGTTGTACGTGATTTTAAGATCTTGAAGAAGATCCCCTGCGTTTTCTGTCGCTGAATGCATGGCTGTCATCCTCGCGCCATGCTCAGCTGCGTTGCTGTCTAAAAGAGCTTTGTACAGTTGGGTTTTAAGCGCACTTGGCAATATGTTTTCAACGATTTCCTGAAGGCTTGGCTCGAAAATATAATCTATTTCAACCGTTTTGTTGTTTTCTGGAGTAGCGACAGGCAACAGGGGTAAGTATGCTTCTTGCGTGGGGATTTGTACTGCAGCGTTTTTGAACTGGCTGTAGGTAATCTCTACGGCGTCCCACTTTTTTGAAACGAACCCATCCATTGCGGTTTGGGCGATCTCTGAAACATTGTCGAAATTTAGATTGTCGAAAACCGTCAATGAGCTGTCCCCAAAACCTTCCGCAAAGTCACCCCCCCCTCTTGCGAAAGATTCGTGGGCTTTCTTTCCCAAGGGCAACACAACAACATTTGCTCCCTCTGAACGATATTTAGCTATTGCAGCTTGGGCCAATTTAATGCTGTTGTTGTTAAACCCTCCACAAAGTCCTCTGTTAGAAGTAATCGCAATTACCAAAGCGGTTTTCACCTCCCTTTTATTTGAGAAGACTCCTTCCGAAGAATCTAAGGATGCACTAACATTGGCTAGTATCGCTTGGATTTTTTCTGCGTAAGGTCTCATCTGTGTAATCGCGTTTTGAGCGCGGCGGAGTTTTGCCGCAGACACCATCTTCATCGCAGATGTGATTTGCATCGTGTTCTGAACCGAACCGATGCGTTCTCTTACTTCTTTTAATCCTCCAGCCATAGTCGTCTAGATTATGCGTATTGAGCGGTCATTTCAGCAGCAGCAGACTCCAAAACACTCGTTTCAGCATCTGTGTATTTTCCGTTTTTCAAGGCGCTCAACGTGTCTGAGTGTTTCGCTCTTAAATAGTCCAAGTAATCTTGCTCAAACTTCTTCACCTTGTTAATTGGAACATTCATTAAAAGTCCTTTGGTTCCACAGTAAACCATGGCAACCTGCTCCTCTACTGGCAGTGGAGAGTTTAGGTCTTGTTTCAGAATCTCAACGTTTCTAGCGCCCTTGTCAAGGATCGCTTTTGTTGCGTCATCGAGGTCAGATCCAAACTTAGCAAATGCTTCAAGTTCACGATATTGAGCTTGATCTAGTTTAAGCGTACCACTTACCTTCTTCATTGATTTTATCTGAGCATTACCACCTACGCGGCTTACTGAGATTCCAACATTGATTGCTGGGCGAATTCCTGAAAGGAAAAGGTTTGACTCAAGGAATATTTGTCCGTCAGTAATAGAAATTACGTTCGTGGGTATATATGCACTTACATCACCCGCTTGGGTTTCAATAATAGGAAGAGCTGTGAGTGAACCACCACCCTTTACGATCGATTTTAAAGATTCCGGAAGGTCATTCATTTCCCGAGCGATGCTATCCACAGCGATCACTTTCGCCGCTCTTTCAAGCAGACGTGAGTGTAGGTAGAAAACATCCCCTGGATATGCCTCACGACCTGGAGGTCTACGTAGCAAAAGACTCACCTCGCGATAAGCTACCGCTTGCTTAGAAAGATCATCATATACAACGAGAGCAGCACGACCTGTGTCACGGAAGAACTCTCCCACGGCAGCTCCTGTAAAAGGCGCGTAGAATTGTAATGGTGCTGGGTCAGATGCTGTCGCTGCAACAATTACCGTGTAGGCCATTGCTCCAGCTTCCTCTAGCATGCTTACAATTCCTGCAATCGTTGATCCTTTTTGACCGATCGCTACATAGATACAGAATACTGGATCGCCCGCATCATAAAACTCTTTTTGATTGATAATCGTGTCAAGAGCAACAGATGATTTACCTGTTTGACGGTCGCCGATTATAAGCTCACGCTGTCCTCGACCGATGGGGATCATTGAGTCAATCGCCTTAATGCCTGTTTGAAGGGGCTCGGCAACTGGCTGACGGAATATTACACCTGGAGCCTTTCGCTCAATCGGCATTTCGTAAAGGTCCCCAGTGATCGGGCCTTTTCCATCAATTGGCTCTCCAAGAGTATTGACAACACGTCCTAAAAGACCTTCGCCGGCTTTTATTGACGCAATTCTTCCTGTTCTTTTTACTGAACTTCCTTCCTTAAGGTCTTTTGACGGCTCAAGTAAAACGGCGCCTACGTTGTCTTCCTCTAGATTGAGGACGATACCACGTACACCATTGTCGAACTCTATAAGCTCGCCTGATTGGACATTACTAAGACCATAGATGCGGGCAATTCCGTCACCTACTTGAAGGATTGTACCGACTTCTTCTAGTTCAGCTGCAGATTTTACTCCTGCCAATTGCTCACGTAGAATTGATGATACTTCTGCTGGGTTGATTTCAGCCATTTGAGATTCTTTTAGGCCTAAAATTCAGGCTCGTAATCGTGTTCTGATAGTTTTCGGCGCAGCGTGCTGAGCTGGCGCTTTAATGAAGCGTCGATCTGTTTGTCATCCATTCTCAGGATAAATCCTCCTAGGAGGTCTGGATCAAGCGTTTCTTTTAGTTCAATGACCCCATCGTGAACCTTGGCTATTTCAGCCAAAATCTTTTCACGAGAAGACTCTTCCAGTGGTGTTGCAGAGCGCACCTCCGCAGCCTGGATATTGTTTATTAGACGTAATTGAGAAAGCGCTTCCACTACAATTGTAGGTAGAATTGATTCCCTGCCCTTCGTTACCAAAATATTAATAAAACCAATGGTTGGTTCGCTTAAGGTATCGTTAAAAATAGCCTTAAGGATCGCCTTCTTTTTATTTGGTTTTACAACTGGACTCGTAAGCAAAAGTTCGAATTCTCGAGACGCATCAACCAATGAAGAGATCATGCGGAGTTCTGACTCGACAAGATCTAGTTCATTCCTTTCGGAAGCAAAACCAAGGAGTGCCTTGGCGTATCTGGATGCTACGCGTTTACTAGCCATTTTATTAGTTCAGTGTAGACTCGTCGATGATCTTATCTACGAGTGCTTTTTGTTTGCCTGATTCTGTGAGTTCTTCGCGAAGAAGGCGCTCAGCAATATCAATAGACAACTTTGCAACCTCTGCCTTAAGTTCAGCAATGGCCGCTTTTCGTTCAATTTGGATCGCCTCGCGAGCCAACTCCACCTCTTTTGAGGCTTCCTCTTTGGCTTTTGCCCTCGCATCCGAGACGACCTTGTTGGCCATTTCTCGAGATTCTTTAAGCATTGCGTCTCGGGTGCTTCTTGCCTCTTGTAGCAAGCGGTCGTTGTCCGAGTTTAGGTTGGCCATTTCCTCGCGCGCTTTGTCAGCAGAGCGAAGCGCTTCTTGTATGCTTTCTTCACGATCTTGTAAAGCCTTCAGGATTGGTCCCCATGCTAGTTTTCTTAAAATAAAGAGCGCCAACAAAAAAGACAAGGTTGCCCAAAATACTGTACCGAAAGCGGGTGTTAACAACGTTCCCATCGGACTAGCCTAAGACTACAAGTAGACAAATAATGATTCCGAAAAGAGCAACACCCTCAACAAGGGCAGCTGCAAGAATCATATTGGCACGAAGGTCGTCTGAAGACTCTGGCTGACGAGCCATTGACTCCAACGCTGCTTTACCAATTAATCCAACGCCGATTCCGGCTCCAATAGCAGCAACTCCTGCTCCAAGTGCCGCGAGTCCGTGGCCAGTAGTAATTTCAAAAAGAATGCTCAACAATTCCATGGTGGGTTGTTTTTTAAATAATTATTATAATCAATGGTGTGCCTCTTGCGTTGCGTCTGCAAAATAAATAGCCGCAAGAAGTGTGAAAACGTATGCTTGAAGGAATGCTACAAGTAGCTCCAGGAAATACATGAAAATCATAAACAAAGTGGAAAAGACACCCATGCCGAAGCCAGCGATCTCTCCATAATTTTGGTTAAAAATAAAAACCAAGCTGACAAATGACAAAATAATAATATGTCCTGCCGTCATGTTCGCTGTCAAACGAATCATAAGAACTGTGGGCTTTAGAAACATTCCAAATACTTCAATGGGAACGACGAGTAGCTTTACAAGGTTTGGTACACCAGGGGGCCAAAACAAGTGGCCCCAGTAGTTTCTGTTTCCATTCACTGTCGATATAAAGAAGACGGCAAACGCAAGCACAACAGTAACGCCGATTGTTCCTGTAATGTTAAATCCGCCTATGAAAGGAACGAGACCCAGCAGGTTACTTGCGACGATGAAAAAGAACGTTGTAAGTAGGAACGGAAGGAATTTACCTGCCTTGTGTTTTCCGATAATTGGCACAGCAATATCGTCTCTCACAAACAAAACCAAGGGCTCAAGAACATTTGTAAGCCCTTTGGGAGCTTGACCGGGGTGTTTTGAGTAGCTTTTCGCCATCGTTCTCAGCATAAGTACCAAGAGGGTCATAATAAACATCATCCCGAAAACAGACTTTGTAATCGATATGTCATAAAAGGATTCTCCGGCCTCTGAACTTATTCCGGTATCAGGGTCTTTTGTATATACTGTTCCGGTGTTCGGCCCCACAGCAGTTGTAACAGCGCCGTTTTCGTGAGAACCGTGAAATTTTGAGCTCATAAACAGATCAAACCCCTTGCCTTCTACGTAAAAAATCATAGGAAGGGGAAGGCTGAAACCGTTGTGGTGGTCTCCAAAAAAGTGGATCTCATTCGCATCTGCGATGTGAGGGATAATGAAGTCTTTGGCAACAAAGTCACTGTGCTCACCATCGTCTAGTGAATTGTGGCCCGCATCTTGAGTGTCGTGAGTGTCGTGGTTTGAATGGCTGTGGCTGTCAACCTCGCCATGCCCCTCGGTTTGAGCGGCAACGAAACTTACCCCTCCTAATATTATAAGAGCGGTAATTGCAAATCGTTTGGCGAACTCAGTTATCATGCTATAAATCTGTTCAAAAAACGAGGCAAAAGTACGAATACTAAGTGTGTAAAAAATGGAAGAATATAACTTTTCTTTCATCCCCCTTTAATTAGCCGTTGAACATCAATCACAAACAGGACCGAAAAGGCCACAAACACCCCAAAAACTCCAAACACAAAGAGCTCTCGGTTTGGCAGTTTAGCCACAAGATAGGTTGTGACAATCACAAGGGTGAGTAGCATTTTAGCGGTCGTTGTTCCAATTACCGCTGTTGAAAATTTTATTGCAGACCCTTTTTGTGATTTGGCAACCCAGGATCTGAGCAGAATTGTCAGTAAGAAATAGAAGGCGATTGTTGTAAGCCAAATGGGCTGATTTGCCATGTCAGAAAAAAAAGGAAGAAGGTTCCCTATCGTCACGCATAAAACAGATACAATTAGTGTTTTAACGATAAACCTATTCATCATTTTATTTGGTCTGAATGTTTCTGAGGACTGACCACATCCCCAATGCCAAACCCAGTATGGCGCCTGCAGCTGTTCCAAGCGGTTTGTCAAGCTGGAAGTGATCATCTATTTGCCTACCTCCAAAGGCGCCTAGGCCTATCGCTGACGCAAGCGTTGTTCCGATACCCGCAAAACGCAATGCTGTTTTAGTGGCTTTTAACCTAGGAGTTGACTTGGGTTGTGGGGAATTACGCTCCAGCTCCAACCGATTGCTTTTTGTGCGAGAGAACCTCTTCTTCTGAGGGTATTCTTGAAGATTTTAATGAGGCCATTGCGTCTGCTTTAGATGCCGCTTTTTCCTCAGTCACCTTCTTGTTTTTAGGGACGCCTATGCGGAAGGTTCCAAGAGCTTTTGCTCCCGCCTCAACTGACAGTTGGCCATAGTATAGGTCTCCCTGAACAGTCGCTGACGACTTCATCGCAAGAAGTTCTAAAACAGTTACCTCCCCCTCCAGGATGCCTTCGACATCGCAACACAAACAATTGATCACTCCTTTTACAACACCTTTGGGCCCTACGACTAGACGGCCTTTGGTTGTTAGTTCACCGCTAAATTTACCGTCAATTCGGAGGTTGCTGTCACTTTGTATTGTTCCCTCTATAACTGTCCCCTCTACGATACGGTTAATTCCGTTGTCTGAATTTGTTGCCTGTGCTCCTGCGGAACGTTTCATTGAGCCGATCATGGTTCTTGTTTGGATTTTGTCGAAAGATAGTGAGTGTTGAAGAAATCCATATACTCATCTAGGTCCTTGTTTTTAAAAAGTTCAATATAGTTCACGCTGCTTATGACAAACATGTCAAAACCACTGGAATTTAATTCGATGAGCATCTCGCGGTTGCCCGTGAAAACTGTGTGGTAATCCATTCCTTTTGATAGATTTGAAAACGATTTAACCAGCACTATTTGATGGGTTCTGCTTAATAGGTTGCTCGTAATTCTAAGGTTTCTTGATTCAAAGAAGGCGCTGTTAAAGTCTGATGCCTGTGCCTTTACCTCCGGCCCGCTCCCTGCATCTACTGGGATTAGTATCGCAAAATAATGCTCTTTGTTTGGGTCAAATACAAAGGGGTTGTTAATCACCTCCTCTTCTTCTTTGTCTGGTGTTTTTCCTACCGAACCCAAATCTACCCCCAACTGTCTAAGTATTGAAGCGGCAAAGGCAGCCTCCTCCGTTTCTGGGCATTCATTGAGAATTCCTTTAAGGGCATCAAAGTAGGGGGTCCTGTCTCCTGTATAGCTTGTGAGTCCACCCACACATTGGGCACGGAGCAGATTGTATTTGCACCGTAGAGGGTTTTCTGGCCGTTCCTTAATAAGCGCATCAATATCGAGGAGGGTTGCTTGATAGTCTCTTGCATAATAGCGTGTCAAATGCTCTTCATAAGCCAGTCGCTCAAATTCATACGCCTCCTCTTCTGAATCTAAGAAGTCTGGGTCTTCGATGAGTTTGGCCCACTCGCTTCCGGGATAGTTTTTGATGATTTGGTTTGCCCAATACTCCGAATTGCAAGACTCACAAAAGGGGTTTGTGAAGTTTTCGTTAAGCTCTCGTTGTAAATACGTTCTGAAAAGCTGATAGGTTGCTGTGGGGTGGAAAGCGCTGCTGTCAAGTCGATCTAAAAGGTTCTCCCAGGTCTGAATTGCATTTTCAGGGTCTGACAATTTCTCTCTATAATCTAATCCTGCCATGTAGTATGCTTCTGCCAAAAGAGCCAGTGAGTTTGCTCTTTCTTCTGGCTCACAAGGAAGGTTGGATAGCATCTCGTCGACCGTGGGTAGTGAAGCAGGGTCAAATGGGTCTGTTGCTTCTTCCCTTTCTGAATCTTCTGTCTCTTCTTGGTTAGAGAACAATGCACCTATTTTACTCTCTCGCCTCCAGTGGTCCTCTAAGACCCTGTCGCCCCAGTAATCATAGAAGTTCTGCTTTCCGCTCACTCTTAACGACCCATTGTACGGCCAAAACATTCCTTCACCTTGTGACCCCGCCGCCGAAATAGCCGCTTCGTTTGCCGCATCCCTTTCTTCTTTTTGTCTTTCTAAATCATCCACCATTTCTTCCCAAACATTTTCAATGACCCTTCGTCTCTCATCGTCACTTAAATCACATAGTTCCTGAAGGCTGTCCTGCTCTTCAATGATTCTAAGGTTCATCACCAAATCAGTAAGGTTGGAGGCCAGGTTTGTAACGTCTTCCTTTCGCGTGTTGTCTTCAGGCATATGAACCAGGGCGCTGTCGTAATACGCTTGAGCTGTTTCATAATGGAGGTCCTCCATGTGGAGGTCCGCAAGTCTTAAATAGCTTTTTCCAAGCTGGCGAGAATTTCCTTCACTCACATAGATTGAGGTTTCGAGGTGGTTTATTCCGTCTTCTCTTTTTCTGTCCTCAAGGGCCACTTCTGCGAGTGCGTAAAACACTTGGTCGAAATATTCGGTGTTTTTATTGTCTTCAAGCATGTCTTCAAGCAACTCGACAATGGGGTCGCTGTTGCCTTCCCTTCTCTCATAAGTCATCGCTTGTTGGATCTTTGACTGGAACTCCAATTCATAGGGAGTTCTTATCTCGGCCACCATTTTAAAAGTCTCAATAGCCGCCTCACTGTCGCCCATTTCCCTTAGGCATTGGGCAAGGATAAATAGTGGCCGCGCCCGGTCCTTCTTCTTTTTTATCTCTTTAATCGCATCTTTAATTTGGCTTACCGCATCCTCATAGCTTTCTTTTTGAATGTAATATTGAGCATATACCAGACCCGTGTGAACCTTCGCTTCTTGTGATGCATCGGCAAACTGCGATGCCTTCGCCAGCATATTGTTGGCTTTTATCAGGTTGCCTGACCGCAGGTATATTCTTCCCAACCAACTATAAGACCACGCCTGCGCATCCGGGGTGTCAACCGTTCGTGCAAGAAAAAGAAAGATTTCTTCTGCTTTTATAAAGTCCTCCTTCATATAGTATGAACGGCCTATAACAGTATAATTGTCATCGATCCACTTGTTCATTTCGGGCCATTTCATCGACTTTCTGTCCCTTTTTGAGGGGCTCATTGTGTGTCGATCAACAACTTTTGAGCACTTTTCAATGGCCCGCTCCATTAACGGATAAACCTGTTGGGAGGAGTTCTCGTCTGTGTCTAAAAATATCGGCAACACAGCGTCCCAGTTCGGCTCGTGCAGGTCTTCTATTTTCTTTTCTGCCTCAACCATCGCTTCGTTGGCATAATAAAAGCCGTTATATCTCGCTGTGGTATTGTGGTATATTCGGTATGCACGACCGTCTCGCTTTGTTGTACACCCTTGCAGAACCACTGTTGTGGCAAAAAGTAGAGCTAAAAGACCTAAATATTTAGACATAAAGTGATTCATCAAGAGTCAACGTACGAAGTTGCTAAATTATTCGATTCTTGGCTTATTTCGTGAAGAACTTTACACTTGTCTATAGTTGGACGATATTCGCGACGTGGCTAACAAGAAAAAAGTGAACAACAACAAGCGGTTTTGGCGCCAGAGGTTTCGGGTTGTGATTCAAGAAGAGTCAACGTTTCGTGAACGTGGGGCATACTTCTTGTCCGGCCGAAGGTTAACCTCTGTTGCGCTTGGTTTGGTTTTATCTGTGGTGGTGGTTTCATATTTAGCCATCGCGCACACGCCGTTAACCGAACATCTTGTGCCCGGTTTTGTTGCAAATCAATACCGAGAGGATGCTGCTGTTGCGAGATTAGATGCTGACAGCGCGCTTAAATTACTTTCTGTTCAAGAAAAATATTTAAATTCCTTAAAATCAATTTTGAGAGGCGATGTTCTTGTGGACAGTGTGTTTGTCGCATTGATGAATCGATCTGTCGATCCTGTTGGGGGTGGATACTTGCCCACAGCAAGCGAGGAAGACCTGGGGCTTCGGGAGCGCGTCGAAGGTGAGGATCGGTTTGCTTTAAGAAGAAGCGGACCGGATGTAGCGATGGCCATCGGTTTTGATTTCCAACCTGTTGGGGGAGGTGTTTCTGATGGTTTCGACCTTAGTCATGGTCATTTCGGTGTTGACCTTGAGGCCGCTGAGGGGGCCCTTGTTCACGCCGTTGACGATGGGACTGTGTTGATTTCTGACTACACTGTTGAGCACGGATATGTGATGGCGATACAACATCGAAATAACCGCATATCGGTATATAAACACAACGCCTCTTTGCTAAAAGAGGTTGGGGAGTTGGTTCAAATGGGGGATGTCATTGCGTCAGTGGGGAATAGCGGAACCCAGACTACAGGTCCGCATCTGCACTTTGAGTGGTGGGTTAGTGGGCAGCCTATAGACCCCGCTCCATGGCTAAGGTTGGGGAGTTAAGATTTAACCTCTTATTGATCGAAACTTAACCATGGCTCGCAATTTATTCATGCGGTCGTGCCATTCTGATTCCTGTAGAGATTCTAACCTCTCAGTACCAAACGCTTCACATGTAAATGAGGCAAGAACTGATCCCACAACTACAGCTTGTTTTTTTGCTTCCCAAGACGTGTCGCCAAGCCGAGCCAAATAACCGATAAATCCACCCGCAAAAGTATCTCCAGCCCCTGTAGGGTCCACGACTTTCTTAAGCGGCATTGCTGGGCTGAAAAACACTTGGTCCTCCTCAAACATAATTGCGCCGTGCTCGCCTTTTTTTATTACAACTGTTTTTGGACCCATTTTATGAACCGCCTCTGCGGCCAAGGGCAAGGTTTTAAAACCTGTAAGCTGCCTCGCCTCATCGTCGTTAATCATAAGTACATCTACTTTTGCGATCACTTTTTTCAGGCTGTCCATCGCGATGTCCATCCAAAAGTTCATCGTGTCTAAAACGATCAAGCTTGGTGTTGATTCGAGTTGCTCTATCACCGAAAGCTGAACAGACGGGTCAAGATTGCCTAGCATTACAAATTTCGAATGGAGCGCGTTGGGAGGCACTGTTGGGGACCATCCCTCGAGAACATTGAGCTCAGTTGTGATCGTGTCCCTTCCGATGAGGTCTTCGTGATAGCTTCCTTCCCAAAAAAAACTTTTACCGCCTTTAATTGTGACAAGACCCTCGGATCCTACACCCCTAGAGTCAAGGGTAGAGAGGAATTCTTTTGGAAAATCCTCGCCTATTACGGAGATAAGCTCCTGCTCTCTCACAAAGTGGGATGCGGCTAGGGCGATATAGCTGGCGGCACCGCCAACGACACGATCTGCTTTGCCTGATGGGGTTTCAATTGAATCAAACGCAACCGTTCCTACAGTAACTAAAGACATTAGAGTATGGTTTTTAGAAAAAAAATCTATAAAAAATCAATAAGAGCAGCAAAAGTATTGCGGAATGTGCTTCGTTGATGTATTTTTGCGCACCAATCTAAATTCCTCCTTAGCTCAGTTGGTTAGAGCATCTGACTGTTAATCAGAGGGCCCTTGGTTCGAGTCCAAGAGGAGGAGCTTCAAAAGCCTCGCATCATGCGGGGCTTTTTTGTTGTCCTAAAGGAGGTTTATTCTGCTGGCTAGCGAGTCTTTATAAGACCCTCCCACAGGAATTTCTTTCTCCATACCCTCCATTGTAATGTTAGAGTACTTGATGCTTTCGATCGCGTTGAAATTAACGATATAACTTCTATGCACCCTGATAAATCGCCTGTCACTTAGCTTTCTTTCGATCTCCTTCATCGTGCTGTGAATGGTATAGCTCTCTTTTCTTGTGTGTATTACAACGTAATCTTTTAAGGCTTCCACAAACAGAAGATCGTCATGCTTTACGTGCATCAATCGGCTTCTGTTTTTTACAAAAATAATGTCCGCACCTGATTTGTGTTCTGTTAGGCTCCGAAGAAACTCCGCTTCGTTTTTTAGTTCAAGCTCTTTGCTGTGTTTGTGGAGCGCCATCTCAACGGCAGATTGGATGTCCGCATCCTTAAATGGTTTAAGGATGTATCCGTGTGGTTCTGCCATTTTTGCTTGAGCAAGCGTGGTTTCGTCCGCATAAGCAGTAAGGAAAATAACAGGGACATCTAAACTGCGCTTGATCTCTTCAGCAGCGGCAATTCCATTCATATCTCCTTTGATCATAATGTCCATTAGGCACAGGTCTGGTTTGTGCTCTAATGCTTGCGAAATAGCCTTCTCGCCAGTGTCCACAGAGGCCACGACTTCATACCCAAGCTGCTCCAGGCATCTTTCAATGTCTTTTCTTACAATGCTTTCGTCCTCGGTTACTAATATTTTTTTTGCCATCTTGGGTTGTATTTAAGTCAGGTTGTGCGCCTCAAAGCTAATTAAAAAAGAGCTCCCTTTGCGCCCATCCTTTGTGCTTTCTACTACAAGCTCTGCTTCAAGTTGTTCTGACAGCGCCTGAATGAGGTACAGTCCGAGGGATTCGTTTTTATTAAGACTGAAATCGTCGGGTAGCCCTACGCCATCATCTCTAACTTCGATCTCTATTCTCCCCTCAATTTTTGCCACCCTTAAAAACACAACCCCCCTCTTCCGTCCTTTAAATGCGTATTTCAATGAGTTTGACACCAGTTCATTTACGATTAACCCGCTGGGAATAGCTTGGTCCAGGGTAAGGTAAACATCTTCAAACGCAGACTGTAGGGTCACCTCACAATCTGGTGTAGAGTAACTGTGAATAAGGTTTGTACTTAAGCGTTGAAGGTAGTCTGCAAAACTTATTGAAGAGAAATCTGTGTGCCTGTAGAGGGATTCGTGAATGTAGCTCATGGTTGCAATCCTGCTTTGGCTTTCTT
The DNA here is from genome assembly GCA_963932755.1 of uncultured Flavobacteriales bacterium. Lineage (GTDB taxonomy): Bacteria > Bacteroidota > Bacteroidia > Flavobacteriales_D > Sanyastnellaceae > UBA974. Next base: position 39,533 of record CAWVRV010000005.1, read on the forward strand.
CAAGCACCTGAACAAGCGTTGGGTCTTTCACGAATGACTTTTGAAGACTCATCAGGCTGCTGATCACCTGAAGATTGTTTTTCACCCTGTGGTGAACCTCTTTAAGTAGGATTTCCTTTTCTTTTAGTGCCAAACGGATCGCCCTGTCTATTTCCTTTCGGTCAGTAATGTCATACGCGATGCAACTTATCTCGTTTTGAGTTTCGTCAGAAGAAATGGGGTTCAGAAAAATGTGAAACCACTTTACCTCGCCTGAGGCTATTTTAAGGGGAAGCTCAAAGTCTTTTGCGTCTCCCTTTAAAGCCTTCTTAAATAACCTGATTTGTCCTTGATAAGACTCGTCTGTAATGAACTTTGAGATGTTCGACACAAAGGACATTCCAAGCTCTACTTTTTTGGTGAGCCTGTCTTCCATCAACCTTTTGAAGTTGTTGTTAAATGAGGTGATTTGGTCGTCTCGATTTAAGGTAAACATGATGAGGTTTTGGGTAGAGTCAAAGATTGAATCAAGCTTTGCTGATTGAGATTTCGCCTCTTTTTCATGGTGCCTCATTTCGGATATATCTAAATATATCCCGCGCATACCAATGGCTTTTCCATTGTCATCATATTGCGCAGAAGACGCGCCCAAGACAATTAATTCCTTCCCTTTTGAATCTAAAAACACACGCTCCTCTTGTTTTCCGTTTAGGGTGTTAATCCAATCTTTGTTTTTTGTGGGGAGGTTTTTTATGATACCCTTTATTGTCGTTTTTGAAAGGCTTCTTTGTGTGAAGCCTAGTTTTTTGTAGAACGCGGGGTTCGCGTATGTAAAGTGTCCCGAAGAATCCACCACAAAAATAATGTCTGTGGCATTTTCTAAAATATCCCTGTATCTTTCTTCGCTTGATTTAAGCTCCTCCTCTGCCAACTTCATGTCTGTTATATCCCTACCCACTGCCATCGCTCCCAAAGAGCGCCCAGCGCCATCTCTCATCGTGGCTACAGAGATAAACATACTGAAGGTTTCTCCTGAAATTCTCCTTCCCTCTATTTCACCAGAAAAATAACTTCTTTCCTGGAGTTCGTCAAAAACACCATTGGCTGTTTTCTCATCAATGAGAAACGCTTTAAAATTAGGTGTGACTTCTTGGTTTGGTTCTATTCCAAACTCCACCGAGAAGGCTTGATTATATTGCTGTAGGTTGCCATCCATGTCAAACGCAACTATCATATCTATGGACGACTCAATAATGGATCTGTTAAACTCCTCTGCGTTTCTGAGTTGCGACTGGGTCTTTTTGTGCTTTGTTATTTCCTCTTTAAGCATAATATTCGACTCCTCTGCCAGGGTCGCTCTCATCTGCTCCCTCATAAGTTGAATCCTCGTACTGAGGTCTGTCACTGTAACTTGAATTGCAGGGGATCTGTCGTGAAAAGAAAGGGTCATTCGTATTCCCACTTCTTTTTCTGTTCCGTCCCTAAGAACCATCATCACCTCTCGGTACGGTGGTCTGTCCCCATTTCTTACTTTTTCAACATCTTCCTTGACAACAACCTTGTCCTCGTCTTTAAATAAATCAATAAACACCTCGTCATAGATGTAGTCTTCAACCCTTTCGTTGAGAAGCTCCAACCCACCCGTGTTTGTATATTTTATTCGTCCGTCAACGATCAAGAATAACCCGATAGGGCTCGATTCTACAAGCATCCTAAATCGCTCTTTTGTTTGAAGTAGGTCAAACTCAGTGCGTTTGCGGTCTGTGATGTCATAGAGCATTAAGATTTGCTCACCTCCCTCCTCTTTCCCGTCACTCCTGGTGGCTTCGAGATAAATAGATTTCCCTTGTTTTGTAACCCCCCTTAATTCACACCTCATTCCCCAGTTTCGCCGCGCAGACAATCTCTGCCAATCTCGTTCGTCTATAAAATCTAAGATCGAAACACCTACAGGAACACTTTCATGACCAAACATGATCGCAAATTGTTCGTTAGAGTCTTGAATAACGCCATCGCTAAGAAAAACGATTCCCTCCATCGCAAACTGCGATAAAATCCTAAAACGCGCCTCACTTTCTCTTATTTCATTGTCATAAAATAGCCTTTCAGAAATATCTCTAACCTGGAGGGATTCTATGTTTTTTTCTATTTGAGCTATTTTAATCTCACAATGAAACTCACTTCCATCTATTCTTTTTGCAAGGACACAAATCTTGATTACCCTACCTGAATTTCGAGACTTTTTAAGTTTGCTTGTCAGCAGGCTGTGTTCGTCTGGAAGATAATTAAATATACCTGAGTCTTTTGACAACGGATCAAACCCCACCCACTCATCTTCTTCGCAACGAAATATTCTTCTTGCGTGCCTGTTGCTTTTTGTTACTTTTCCTTTCTCAAGAATAAAGCGTGCCTCAGCTGATTTTTCAAAAAGAATCTTGTCTAGATTATCCACGGGCTCAAGGTCGTGATGAATCTCTGTTTCTCACCACCCTTCTGCCATCTACTTTCCACAATTTATCGTGTCTAAACAAGTATATATAATCTATTTCACCGTTTTGTAAGAAATACCTCCATTTTCCATGTTTTGCTCCGCCTTCATATTTTCCAGAAATCTTGACTGCTCCATCTGCATACCAATGTTTGTGAGCGCCCTCTGGCTGGCCAAATGAATAAGCTCCCTCAAACATTTTATTCCCTCCTGAATACCGGTGAACCCATTTTCCATCCAGCTCTCCATTGAGATAATTTCCTTCTTCAGTGTGGTCATTTACGTGATACATCCAAAAACCAACTCGCATCCCGTCTTTATATAATCCTTTTAAAATCAATAATTTATTTAAACCAAACTCTTGAAATTCTCCATGCTCTAAACCTCTGCTGTATTCTTCGGATCTAATTATAAAACCACTTTCGTCCATCCATTTCCATTTTCCATCAAGCCTTCCTTTGTCATATGAGCCTGTTTGCTCTATCCATCCATTTGAATGATAAAAAATCCATTTACCTGTTCTATTTCCATTTTCAAAATTACCCTCAGCTCGAATGGATTCGTCATCATTGTATAATTTCCAATCGCCCTGCTCTTTGCCTGAATAATCTATTATTCCCTTACCAATTGCGACTCCCTCTTTAAAAATTGCCGCTGAAATAATTTCTCCTCCTTCATTAAAAGTTCTGCTAACACCATTTTTAAGGCCGTTTTTGTAGGCCGTTTCTTCTTCTTTGTTCCCATTTTTATCAAATATTCTTCGAACTTCGGTGTTGCTTAAATCAGTGTCGTTGTTAATCTGTACTCCAAATTCATAACGTATCACATCTTGAAGATCTCCTCTTTGATTATAAAAACGAAACACACCGTGCTTTAAATTCTGTTTAAAGGGGCCTTCTTCTTTCACGTTTTCATTTTTGTGAAACACTTTCCAAAGTCCTGTTTTTTCTCCTTGATTGTTATATCTATTGAACTTTTCTATAGAAGTAATCAATCCATTCTTGTAGGATGAAAAACCTATTTTTCTTCCATTTTGTGCATATTCAATCGATTTTCCGTGTTTTTTATTTTCTTTCAGTTTAATCTTGTATTGAATCTGTCCTTCCGGAAAATGAAAATATTCAAATCCTTCTTTAAATCCTGACAACCAATTCGTTATTGTTGAAATATTCCCATTTTCATAATATATAATCTCTTTACCTTCCTTTTTGTCGTTGCGATAATATATTTCCTTTTCTAGTGATGAATTTTCTCTGTAAAATTTCCATACCCCCTCTAATTTATTTAAATTTCTTAACCCCAAACTTTTTAGATTTCCACTTTCAAAATAAGATTTCCAAATACCCTCTGGAATTCCGTTCACAAAACATCCTTCACTTGAAAGGTTTTCGTTTGGGAAAAAATATTCTGTCCACTCACAATTTTCTAAATCTTTTTGAGCATTAATTTCAGAAAAAGAGAATGAGAGATTTAAACACACTAATAATATATATATATTCTTTAAATAATTAGTAGTTATAGTAGTCTTGTTCATAACAGGTATAACTATATCTAAATCAATTTTGTTTTCAGTAGCTGTCGGATTAATCAACGTCAAACTAACATGTTTTAAACATGCTTGACCTTTATTTATCAGGTATTTAAGGTAGGTTTTCAACGGTGCTTTAATAAAGATATAAATTATAAAAAAGTTCTTTTTTCGGTTTTTCAAAAGTTAACAAAGACCCAAAATATGGTTAAAAGATTTTGGAAATACACCACTCAAAAATTAGGTTTTTAATACCCCCTCTCTGCTTAGTGTTTGTAGTCCACTTAACCTAATGGTTTTTATTATTGGATATCAACAATTTTTAATAGGGTAATGAACAACGGTTGTTAATTATCTTGCAACCTCTTAAAACCCCCTTTTCCATGAATATTAGCATAGGTTGTGATCACGCTGGACCCGTTTATAAAACAACAATTAGTAATCACCTCAAAGAAAGAGGTTTTTCAGTGAAAAATTGCGGAACAGACGGAGAAGAGAGTGTTGATTATCCAGATTTTGCTCACGCAGTTGCCCACGACATAGATAACAAAACATCAGAGTTGGGTGTTTTGATATGCGGATCAGCCAACGGTGTTGCCATGACCGCCAACAAACACAGCACAATCAGGGCCGCCATAGCATGGACCCCAGAAATAGCAAACCTAGCTAGAACACATAACAACGCGAATGTTATTTGTGTTCCAGCGAGATTCGTTAGCGAATCAGAAGCTGTTCAAATTGTAGACGCCTTTATGGATGCCAAATTTGAAGGAGGCCGTCACGCAAGACGAGTTGGGAAAATAGCTTGTTGTGTTTTTGCGACCTTATTGGGAATAGGATCAGCGTTTGCGCAAAACACCGAGGCAACAGAAGGGCTGTTGTCTGTGAAATACGCAGAAATGCTAGACACAAACAAACTGAAAGGTCACTTAGGCATTATTGCGTCTGATGGTTTTGAGGGCAGAGAAACAGGAACACGAGGCGCCGACCTTGCCGCAGCGTATCTGGAAAGTTATTATATAAGCCTTGGTTTTAAACCCTATGACGGCAAGTCATTCACCCAGCAGGTACCGATGATCAACGCTCAAATAAATGGGGGAACAGTAACCGTGAGCGACAATCAATATAGCATCGTCAGTGACTTTCTTGTTTACCCAGGAATAGAAGAGCTGTCAATAGACTCCTCTCCGATGGTTTTTGCCGGATATGGAATTATAAACGAAGAGGTTAACGAATATTCAGGCCTAGATGTAAAAGGAAAAGTAGTCGTTGTGCTGTCCGGGGACCCCAGAGATGAAGAATCTGTTTGGGCCAACAACACGTCAATAAAGAGAGAAGTTGCGGACTCACTGGGAGCAAAAGCTTTTGTGGTGCTTATGAAAGACCCAGACTACTACACACTTAAAGGCCGAATGAAGTTTTATATGATGCGTAAATCGACGGTTTTAAACAGGAACAAAGACGGAGAGGGCTCAGCAATCCCCACTTTTTTATTGTCTGACAAGAGTGGAGACGACTGGATTTCATCAATAAAAGGCCTAAAAACAGTTTCAAAAACAAGATCCAAAGCAGAGAAAAAAGGGGTGTGTCCCACAGGCACAATTGACCACTTATGGAGCCACAATATCGAGATGGGATCGCATAAGTTTAACGGTTTAAATGTACTCGCATACCTTCCTGGCTCAGACTCTGCCCTACAAAAGGAGTTGGTTGTAATCACCTCCCACTACGACCACATAGGTATCGTTGATGGAGAAATTAACAACGGCGCAGATGATGACGGATCAGGAACCGTCACGGTGATGGAACTCGCCAGACTATACATGGAGGCACACAAAGACGGTAACGGGCCGCGAAGAAGCGTCCTGTTTATGAATGTTGTGGGAGAGGAAAAAGGTTTATTGGGGTCAGAATGGTACTCTGACCACCCAGTCTTTCCATTAGAAAACACAGTTGCCAATCTCAATGTGGATATGGTAGGCAGGGTGGATGAAGCCCATGCCGATGATGAAAAATACGTTTATTTAATCGGGGCTGACAAACTCAGTTCAGAGCTACATGAAATATCTGAACAAGCAAACACAGATCACACAAACATTAAGCTTGACTATACCTTTAACGCCCCCGACGATCCGAACAGGTTTTACTACCGTTCAGACCATTATAATTTTGCAAAACACAACATTCCAGTCATTTTTTATTTCAGCGGTGTTCATGAAGACTACCATGCGCCAGGAGATGATGTAGAAAAAATAATGTTTACAAAAACGGGAGAGATCGGAAAGCTTGTATTTAACACATCCTGGACCCTCTTAAATCGGGACAAAAGAATCGTTGTAGACAAGGTTAACGACTTTCCCGAATAAGAGACTCGATGGTGTTTCTGAAAAAGACAACCTCTTCTTCGTATGACTCCCCTGTTGCTGGCCCACTGAAGCCAGAGTGAACCACAAGGTCTCCTTCGACAGGTATAAATGCGGTGGTAGGAAATGACTTAACCCCCCCCATAAAAGAGAGGGTTGAGTCAGCGATTCTTTTATTTGCAATACCACCCAGCAACACTTCCCACGGGAGCCTCATCTCCTCTTTAAAGTCTGCGATTCGCTCAAGAGCCCCCTCGCCCAAAGAGCGCTCAAATGCCATAGATACCACAATCATCTCGGGGTAGTCTTCGCAAAGCTCCGTCAGCAACCTGGCCTCATCCATGCAGTTTGGACACCACGTACCCATGACGTCTACCACAAGAACCTTGTAACCAGACTCCCTTAAACGCTCCCTGGTCCAAACCTCTCTTTCTCCCCCAGAATTCACCCCCTCGATAAAAACGTTTGATTGTGGGTTCCATTCCTGGTTAGCGCTCCAGCCCACACGATTGGTCGTGGACCTCACCCCACTCCAGTTTGTGGCGTAGTGTGTTCCGCTTTTAAAAACCCCATTTGTAATGGAGTCTTGTGTGATGGTTCCTTCAAAGGAAAACAAATGAACCCCGTCGAAGTTTCCAATTTTAAAGCGAGACGTTTCAGGATTTATCTCGCCTGCCTGGTAGCGATAATCACCGGTTGAGGTTAAAAACGTGGCGGCAATAGAATCGCCTTTCTGCACCATTTTCAACTTCCCTAAATCAGTATCCCAGACAGAGTTTTCCTCGTTTCCACCTCGCGAAATTTTGTCTTTAATGGGCGCGATTTCGAGCGGCACACGGTACTCCTTGATTCGAAGCGAATCAACCCAGTCACCCCTCCAAATCCTTTCAACCCCCTCTCCCATCCATTCACCCACGAGCGCCCCTCCAAAAACAGGGACAGAATACCCGCCCCCAGAAACGGAACGCATCAAAACCCGCTCTTTTCCATTCATAAAAACCAAATCATCTTGCCTTAAGGACACCAAAACATCTACAGTGGTAGAATCATCCAAAGAAAAGGTTGCCAAATACATCGGGCTCTCACCCTTTTTATTTACAGCAGTCGCACACCCGAGCATTAGCAAAACAGCTGTAAAAACAACCGCAAACAGTATGTTTATATTGGCTGTCAAACGAACGAAATAGAACCCTGTTTAAAGTTCAAATTTAATACCCTGCGCCAACGGTAGATCTTTCCCGTAATTAATGGTGTTTGTTTGGCGCCTCATATACGCTTTCCAGGCATCAGAACCACTTTCACGACCTCCACCCGTTTCCTTTTCTCCACCAAAGGCACCACCTATCTCAGCCCCAGAGGTGCCGATATTTACGTTTGCTATGCCGCAATCAGAACCAATTGCAGAAAGGAAAAGCTCAGCTTCGCGTAGATTGTTCGTCATGATCGCAGAAGAAAGACCCTGCACCACTCCGTTTTGAATCGCAATAGCATCCTCGATTGTCTCATACTTCATGATGTATAAAATAGGCGCGAAGGTTTCGTTTTGGACGATTTGCATGTCATTTGTCACCTCAGCAATTGCAGGCCTAACATAACACCCACTCTCATATCCTGCACCCTCTAAAACTCCACCTGGGACCAACACCTTTCCTCCTTGGCTTTCAACATCGCTAAGCGCCGCCAAGTATCCATCGACAGCCCCCTGATCTATAAGTGGCCCCACATGGTTGTTTTCATCAAGCGGATCACCGATTCGAACTTGTTTATAAGCCTGGGTCAATTGATCCTTAACCTTGTCATAAACACTGCTGTGAATAATGATTCTTCGCGTACTTGTGCAACGCTGGCCGCAGGTTCCAACAGCTCCAAACACAGCCGCAGGAACGACAACCTTAAGGTCTGCGTCCGGCGTAATGATAAGCGCATTGTTCCCCCCTAACTCAAGCAAAGAACGTCCCAAACGAGCCGCTACAGCTTGCGCCACCAGCTTGCCCATTCTTGTTGATCCAGTTGCGCTGATGAGCGGAACACGCTTGTCATTGCTAAGCATCTCCCCCACCTTGTAATCTCCATTGACGACACACGACACCCCTTCAGGGACACTGTTTGCCTTTGCAACCTCCACCCAAATGTTTTGACAAGCAATAGAACAAAGCGGTGCTTTTTCAGAAGGCTTCCAAACGCATACGTCACCCGAAACCCAAGCAAGTGCAGTGTTCCAGCACCAAACAGCTACTGGAAAATTAAAGGCAGAAATAATACCCACAACACCCAACGGGTGATATTGCTCATACATTCTGTGGTTGCGTCGCTCTGAATGCATTGTGAGACCATATAACATACGGCTTTGTCCCAAAGCGAAATCACATATATCGATCATCTCCTGAACCTCACCAAGTCCCTCCTGATAGCTTTTGCCCATCTCATAAGAAACCAAAGCTCCCAACGACTCTTTCTTTTCTCTAAGCGCATCTCCGAATTGACGGACGATTTCGCCCCTTTCAGGTGCGCTCCACTTTCCCCACTCAACGAAAGCTTTTCCAGTTGCCTCCATGACCTCTTCATAATCTGATTCGGTTGCAGTGCTTAAAGATGCAATTTTTTTGCCATCTGTTGGAGATATTGAATCCATAGATGGGCCTGAACCGAGGTTGCGGCCACCGATCATCACCCCCGAATTTGTGTCTTTTATGCCTAAATCTGAAAGAATCTGTCTAATATCCATCTAAATATGATAATTTTGCTTTTATTAAGGTGCAAACATACGATTAGAATCCCAGTGAATTTAGAAAGACATAAAGAGCAGTATCGTTTAAAACGAAAAGAAAACATCGCTTTTTTAAAGCGATTGAAAAAAACGAACCCTCAAAAACTGGACTCAATTATACACCCTGTTCACGAAGAGGTTTTTGCGTGTACAGACTGTTTAAAATGCGCAAATTGCTGCAAAACAACAAGCCCTACATTTACAACAAGGGACATCACCCGAATATCAAAACGCCTTGGAATGTCTCCTAAAGACATGGAAGACAAATATTTAAGAAGAGACACCGAAGAAGATTTCGTCCTGAAGTCCACCCCTTGTGCTTTTTTAGGCGAAGACAATTATTGCAACATCTACGACGTACGACCGAAAGCCTGTCAACAGTTTCCCCACACAAACAGACGCAGACAACACCAGCTTCTACATCTAACAGAAAAAAACCTGGAAGTGTGCCCAGCTGTTTTCGAGATTGTAGATAAGCTAAAACAACAGCTCACGCTCCACAAAATCAACAAGTACGAGTAGTTGAGTGTTATTTATCTTCCAAGATAAATCAGCAATACACTTACATCAGAAGCACTCACGCCAGAAATGTTTGCGGCCTCTCCGAGTGTATTGGGCCTCTTTTCAGAAAGCTTTTGTTTTGCTTCTGCGCTGAGCGACCCCAGTTTCGAATACTCCATGTCCTTAGGAATATTTAACCCCCCCAGCTTAGACATGCGATCTGCCATGATCTGCTCCTTTTCAATATAACCCTCATATTTAACTTGGATTTCGACCTGCTCTACAACATCCCTTACGTTGTCGTTTAGATGGCTTAGTTCTGGCACTTGCGCAATTAATGGATTCAGGTTTACATGTGGCCGGGTTAATACTTGCTTCGCCTTCACCTTTTGTTTTAAAGGTGTACTCCCCACGGTTTCAAGATATGAATTTGCACCCTCAGGGCTGACAGATGTCTTCTCAAGCGCCCGTCTTAATGCCTTTACGGAGGCTTGTTTTTTCTCCAGATTCCTCATTCGCTCATCTGAAGCCAAGCCGATTTCATGCCCCAAAGGAGTCATTCTCTCGTCCGCATTGTCTTGTCGCAACAATATTCTATACTCAGCTCTTGATGTGAACATTCTATACGGTTCGTCAGTGCCCTTTGTGACCAAGTCATCAATCAAGACACCGATATACGCGTCAGACCTACTTATCGAAATAGGACCTGTGTTCCACGTGGAACGTGCGGCGTTAATTCCCGCCACCAAACCTTGACAGGCCGCCTCCTCATATCCCGTAGTTCCATTAATTTGCCCTGCAAAATAGAGCGCATCCACCGAGGTGGTTTCTAAACTATGCTTCAGCTGAGTAGGAGGGAAGTAGTCATACTCAACAGCGTATCCAGGTCGGAACATTTTTGCGTTCTCGAAGCCAGGAATGAGTCTCATCGCCTTGCTCTGGATCTCTTCAGGAAGACTAGTAGAAAAGCCATTTAAATAAATTTCAATCGTCTTTTTCCCCTCAGGCTCCACAAACAACTGGTGTCTGCTTTTGTCAGCAAACCGATCAATTTTATCTTCGATGCTTGGGCAATAACGAGGTCCCAACCCCCTTATTCTTCCATTAAACATGGGGGATCGGTCAAACCCAGATCTCAATACATCATGCACATCATCGTTTGTATATGCTATATGGCACGGCAACTGCTCGCTTAAATCCTTCCTTCGTTTTAGGAATGAAAAGTGCGTGGGATCGTCATCCCCTGGTTGCAATTCCATTTTAGAAAAATCAAGACTTCTTCCATCAATTCTCGGCGGAGTCCCGGTTTTCATTCGTCCACTTTCAAACCCCAAATCAATCAGCTGTTCAGTAATTCCAGTAGACGCTCTTTCACCTGCACGACCCCCTCCAAACTGCTTTTCTCCGATGTGCATCAAGCCGTTTAAAAAGGTGCCATTTGTAAGAACAACAGCCTTCCCTCGTATTTCAGAACCCAAAGCAGTTCTCACACCGACACACCTCCCGCCTTCAACAATTACACCCACAACAGAATCTTGCCAGAAATCCAAACCCTCAGTACGCTCTAACATCTCTCGCCATGTTTGCGCAAAAAGATATTTGTCATTTTGTGTTCTTGGGCTCCACATTGCTGGCCCCTTCGAACGATTCAGCATTCTAAACTGAATGGCACTGTGGTCGCTTACAAGGCCACTGTAACCCCCCAAAGCATCAACCTCTCTGACGATTTGCCCCTTTGCAACACCTCCCATCGCTGGGTTGCAAGACATTTGGCCGATCACCCCCATATTCATCGTTACGAGCAATGTTTTCGCGCCACTATTTGCCGCCGCTGCCGCCGCTTCATTGCCAGCATGACCAGCCCCAACAACAATTACATCGTAAGAAGTATGAAATTTCACGGGTATCTTATTTTGAATGTTCCACGTGGAACAAAACTAAGGCTGCATCTTCTTGAGCGCGCATTTCTGCAGCCTCTCTTTCGGACTTATCCTTTAAGCCCAACAAATGTAATACCCCGTGCGCCATTACTCGCCGAAGTTCTTCCTGTACAGAGACATTTTCTTTTTTTGCGTTTTCCTTGACCCGATCATAAGAGATCATTAAGTCGCCACTTATTTGGTCTTCTTCAGTATAGTCAAAGGTGATAATATCGGTGTAATAATCGTGATTTAGATACTTCTGATTTGTCTCCAAAAGAAGCTCATCGGAACACATCACAATTGAAATTTCACCCACCGATTTGTTGCGTGATTCAATGATTTGTTTTAACCAGGACTTCACTGCCAAACGACACTTTACTCGGCACGGAATGTCGGATTCATTAAAGTGAATCATAGCTTAACAGTAGGGTAGGGGCTATCCAAAAACGCCCGTGAATTTTAACTCAACAATTCGCCCATCATCTTCGAATCCACATTCGTCTGCCAAGTTTCTCATGAGAAAGACACCCCTTCCGTTTGGTCGCTCGATGTTTTCAGGAGCTGTAGGGTCAGGAAGATTTTCGTAATCAAAACCAGGCCCCTCATCTACAACCCGAAAAAACAGGTCCTTGTCCTTCACACTGTATTCAACCAAAACACTTTTGTTTACATCAAGCCTGTTGCCGTGCACAATTGCGTTATTTACCGCTTCAGTCATTGCAATAAGCACATCGCCATAATGCTCATTGAGCATGCGGTGCTTGTCACAAAGTTCGTCAATAAGACGTTCAACGATGGCGATATTTTCTGGCTTCGAGGGGAAGCGTAATTCTTGCATGGTGGCGGTCATGATCGTGTAGACTTATTGCTTGTCGTCTAAAGTATTAAAATATTCGTTGACTCTGTCACGATAATAAGGAACTAAATCAGCGGGAACTGTTCGTAACAATTCAAGCTCATTCGCCTTATTCCTCAGATAATCAATCATTTGAGGTGACTCAGGATGTAAACCCTGGTCTCCACTGCGTGATTTACGCTCATCTTTTTCTCCCCGTAACCTTTCAGCTTCCTCCGCTTCAAGGAGTCGAGATAAGATGTCGCGCTGTCTTTCGAGGGTAGAGATATCCACATTCCTATTGATAAGATCTCTTTCAAGCTCCTCCATTTCATCGGCAATCTTTTTCATCTCACCCCCATCGCCAGACCCGTCTTCGTTGAGCTCCTGAGCCTTCTTTTTGGCCATTTCCCTAAGTGCACCCTGTTGTGCTGCCATCTCAGCCAACTCACGACTCATTCCCCCCCCTTTTTTACCTGATTCACCTTTGTTTGCATCCTCACCCATCTTCTTTTTCAGGGCCTCAAGTTTTTTACCAAGCGCCTCCTGCATCTTCTTCATGTCACCTGCTTTCGGAGAGGGCTTAGACCCAGACCCACCGGGCTTGTTACAGTTTCCTGAACCAGGGTTTTTACATTCTTGCTTGTTTTGCATCTGCTGCAACGCCTCATCCAGCAGCAACGCCAAATTGTTAAAGGAGGTCATCACATACTGTTGATTCATAGTGATTTCTGCGGTTACTCTGTCGCCAAACCCACCCAAAGCCTTCTCCATGTGATGATTTACGAGACCTATTTCTCGATTGACACCTCCGGCAAGCTGACTTACCCTTAACGAGAGAGCGAATAGCGAGTCAGCTACCATCTTTGCCTCGTCTTTAAGCGACCTCTGAGTCTGCCCATGAATAACGTATCTGGGATCCTGGTTTTCAGTCGTGCGGAGATCTGCCATCAATGCCTCTTCTTCAAATGACAGGGTGACAATGTTCTCCAGCAAGGCTCTTAAAGCGTCCATATCCTCTTCTTCGTCTTCAGCCTCGGATTCCATTTGCATGTTCTCCATTCTCTGCGCCAGCTCCTCCATTTTTTCTGCGGCACTTTTTTGTTTTTCTGCGGCCTTTTTTTCCTTCCCTTTGCTCAACTCCTCCGAGCTCTCCTTTTGTTCTTCTTCAATCGATTTTTCCTCGCTTTCGCTGTCGAGCATGGGGTTTGGATTCTCAAGAGCCTCATTGTCCTTCTCTAGCTCGTCAAGCTTTTTTTGAAGTTCTTCAAACGCGGTATTTAAACTGTCTTGCTCTTCCTTGAGCTCTTCGCTTGGAGCCTCCTCTTTTTCTGTTTTTTCAGCAAGCTCTTTTTGGGCCTCCGCCAACTTCTTAAGCTCATCAACAGCCTCTTCCATTTTAACCTCCCACTCCAGTTGTTTAAACTGCTCTAAAGCACGGTCAAGTTCCTTTTCCATGGCGTCCTGTCCGACATCCATCTTGTCTAGTTGATCCTGTATCTCCTCGGGGTTCATGTCATCCATGAGCTCCTGCATTTTTTCATAGAGCTCCCGGAGCTCTTCCGACATCACCTCATCCATAAGTTTTTGTAACTCATCTTGCTTTTCCATAATGCGCTCCTCTTGGGGAGAAAACTCATTTAGACGGTCATTTTTCTTTTCATTTTCCTTGCGAACCTTCTCAATGGTTTCCTTCAGCTCCTCCTGCTTTTCAAGCAAGTCCTCAAGCGCTCTTTTGTCCTGCCAATCCATCTCTCGTTCCTCACGTAGCCTTTCTTGAAAGGCCTCCATTTCTTTGCGCAACTCATCGGCCTTTTCAATGGCATCTTCAATGGATGCTTCAATTTCTTCGTTTGCCTCGTCTCGCTCCTCCAACAACTCCCCATCGGTGGGTGCAGAGAATACCCTGGTAGAGGTTTTTGAAGATTTGGCACCATGAACTCCATCGTTGTCCCAGACCTCCATCCAATACTCTACAGCATCCCCAGCGGTCAAATCAAGAGACATCATTTCCCAAGTGAAATAGAACTCATCGGATTTCCCCGAAGGTCTTTCTAGAACAGTATACACCGCGTCTTTCTCGCCGACCTTTTTGACCGCAAAAGCAAGTTTAGAAAATCCATAATCATCACTTACTCCTCCAGAAAAATACCTCCGTTTTCTCACAACGCTATCTTCTACCTCAACCATGCGTATTACAGGTCTCCGGTCTGCAACCACCCGCAACGAGAATCGCATTGAGTCCACGGCACCAAGCACGTCATTTTCAGGTATAAACCAGTAAGGCAGGGTAGATGATGCACCCCAAGTTGAGGAATAGACCCGACCAGTAACATTTTCAGAGACAAGCAAAGAGTCCCCCACTCGAATCCGCAAACGGTCTGCATCTTTCACCCGGCACTCCCACCTTATGCTTGTTCCTTCTGGGATGAGAAGGTCGCCGTGGTTGTTTTGGGTGATGACTTCAAGTCCGGTGTAGGAGGGGGGCGAGGCAACAATAGAAAATTCGGTGACCGTAGGTACCGGAAGCGCAAGAAGTGTATAGTCTGGAGAGTTCCACCCATTTGCAGAACAACGAAATGTCACATCGGATCTTAACGCATTGAACGCATATCGAAACACATCGCTTTGAATGCGCTCCATCCTGTATCGGTTTCCATCCTCTTCTAGAAAAACGGAGGATGGAATCGTGTTTCCAACGACCCTTATTAATAAATCAAACCGATCTCCCACAGGGGCTTTCAGTGGTGTGGAAACAAGCTCAAACCTAAATGGAGCTGGGGGAACAAATGATGTGCGGTGCTGCATCAACCTCTCAGCTGGTTCAGAAACAACACCAGGCCTCCAAAGCAAAACAGCGACAAGAATCACAACAGGCCCTATCGCATACTTCAGATATTTTGCATTTTCTCTTAAATCGATCGCGTTTGTGAAAGAAACAGGCCCCAGTTCTGCAGTTCTTTGGTCTATGCTTGCAAGAAGAAGCGCAACATTCGCCCCGCCCGTATCGGGCTTTCCATCCACCTGTCTCTGAAGCTGAAGCGTGTTAAGAAGCTTGTCCTTTACGTCGGGAAAATGATTTCCCACGATTTCGCTCGCTTCTTCATGGCTTATTATTTTGCCTAACCGCACGAGCTTTAACAATGGAACAGCGACCATCCCCACAACGACACCGACAACAGAAGCAGTAAATGACCAAAAAAGGACTGTACGACCGAGAATACCAAACCTTCCGAAATACTCTGCCAGGGTAAAAATTAAAAAACCAGCCGTTAACAATGCCGTAGCGATTAACACCCCTCTAATTGCTTTGTTGCGGTAGTATTTCCGTACAAACGCGTCTAGTTTTTTTATGAGAGATAGATAAGTCATCTTAGGACCCTTAAAGATACGTATCTTGGCCCTCTGTCCCTAAACGAAATACAATGATTGTGCTCCGCCATTTTTTATCCATTTTTACGTTCTTCCTTGTAGTGTCAATCTCCCCTTTTTGTCAGGGTGTTGTAATCAACGAAATAGACGCCTTAACATCCGAAGACTCTCAGTTTGTTGAGCTTTATGGGTCCCCAAACACAGG